>NZ_CP138991.1:307422-614844 GCF_044594925.1 Maribacter sp. R77961
CAACGTTATATATGGGGATACTTACCACAACCGTTTTTTCTAGCGGTTTAATTTTTCCACTGGCCAAATCTCTGAACAACATCATTGTTGCATCTATACCATCGCTTTCTCCCGGATGAATTCCATTGTTAATTAGAACAATAGCATTTTCTTCACCGATTTTATTAAAATTAAAACTCCCTTCTTCATTGTAGGTTACAATATGTAAAGGTTCTCCACTATCCGTTTCTCCGATGGTCTGCATATTTATTTCTGGAAATTCCTTTGCTAGGGCCATGTAAAACTCCAGGACTTCTTCATAGGTGCCCGTTTCCGTACCGTTAGAAGTTTCGAAAGCAGTGGGAAAATCAAGTGCTATCTCTTCAGGTTTTTTTTCGCAAGAATAGAAAATCAGTAGAAAAGAAAAAAGAACGATTACCTGCTTCATTTTTTACAGCTTTTTTTGAGAGGAACTCAAAATCATGAAATGTAAAAATAATTAAAAATACAGACCGATGTAATTAGGCAACCTTAGTTATTTGGGCAATTTCGTTAGCTCGTATAGGTTTATTATTGAACGTTATAAGATGATGGGTCCTGTTCTTAAAAGATTCCCACTTTTGAACATCATAAGGATCTATAGAAGAGGTAACAATGTTTACTCGTACTTTATGGGTGATTGGTAAGTTTAGAAAAGCCTCCAGAAACTGCCATCCATCCATTATCGGCATATTGATGTCCAGAAAAATGATGTCAGGTAGGCTTTGATTGTGCTTTAATTTTTCACATATATCATCAAACGCTATTTTACCGTTCTTGTAGGTATCTATCTGTTCACAATCCACAGCAGCATTTAACATTTTCCGGATTCCGAAAACAGTTATCGGATCATCGTCCACTATGCCTATGTACTTAATTTTTGTCATTAAAAAATATATTAAATTTTGTACCCTGACCAACTTCGCTTTCTACCGTAATTTTTCCGCCCATAGCTTCAACCTGGTTCTTGGTAATATACAAACCTATTCCACGGGCATCCTCATGACTATGAAAGGTTTTGTACATGCCAAACAACTTATTCCCATATTTTTTTAAATCTATCCCCAAACCATTATCCTCTATACTCAATAAAACTTGTTTATCTAGCTTACTAACACTTAATGTTAGTTGTGGGTCGCGCTGAGGATGCTTGTATTTTACTCCGTTGGTTATGAAATTTAGAAGAATACTCTCTAAATATGATGGTACCACATTTACCTTAAAGTTCTTGGGTATTTTCGTAATTATCTGCGCTTTGTTGTTCAATAAAAACCCAGATAAATTTTGTTTTACTTTGGTAACGGTATTAAAAAGCTTGGTCGGTTGTTTTGTTATATTTACATTAGAACTAATGGCTACCACCTCGTTAAGATTGTCCAAGGTTTCCAGTAGGTTTCCAGAAGCATTCATCAGCATTTTAATTATACCTTCTTTTTCTTCCTCATTAGTTTCTTCGACTAAGAAGTTTAAAAGCATTGAAAAATTAGCGGAGTGCGATCTTAAGTTATGAGAGACTATATGAGCAAAGTTGATCAGTTTTTTGTTTTGTTGCGACGTTACATTGATAAGGTTTCTTAGTTCTTTTTCTTTTTGTTTAAGATCCGTAATATCTAAACTAATTCCTACCAATCCATAAGAATTTCCAGTATGATCGATCAGAGGTATCTTTGAACTTAAGAAAGCAGTCTCTGTGCCATCTTTTCTAATATTTACCGTTTCTTTACTAATAATAGGCTTTAATGTTTGTAATACCCTTAAATCTTCTTCCCTTGATAACGTAGCGCTCCTTTCAGGATACAGGTCAAAATCGCTTTTGCCTAGGATTTCTTTTGGATCTTTAACACCAAGGTAATCACATTCTGCTTTGTTCGCTAGAATCTTTCTGGATTCTGTGTCCTTTATGTATACATTTAACGGAAGGTTGTCTATTAACGTTTTTAGAAGCTTTTCATTATTTTTAGTTTCTAAGTTTGAAATCACTTGTTCATCAATATCTTGAAAAGTTCCCATTAAACTTACCAATTTACGTTTCCTGTAAATAGCTTTTCCTGCAGCTCTGACCCATTTCTCGGTACCTTTGGCGGTAATAATCTGTAGCTTCAGGTTCCACGGCGTGCCTTTTTCCATTGCTTCAAAAATGGCCATCGAAATCGCATTTCTGCTGTGCCCCTCTTTATAGAAATTTATACTCGTCTCAATGTTAGGTTTGTAATTTGTTTCAACCTCGTGAATGGTCTTTGTCATAGCGCACCATTCAACGGTATTTTCAATAATATTATATTCCCAACTACCGATTTGGGATATTTCCGATTGATGTTTTAGGAGCGATTCTACTTTATCAAGTTTAAGTTCACTACTAATAGTATCCGTTATGTCGTTAGACTGGATGATAGCACCAATAATATTTTCTTTATCATCATACCATGAAGAGGTAGACCACTCAAACCATTTTTCAACCCCAGTTTCCGTCACTTTTTCAACACCCATTGGGCCAGATTTTCCATCAAAACAATTTTCTAAAACTTTTTTCCACTTTGTGCTTAGTTCTGGAAGTACAACAAAAAGGTTTTTCCCGAAAATATCCACTTCATTTTGACTAAAGATTCCTATCCATTTGTCTGAAGCGTGAACAATACTGAATGTCTTATCTATAAAGACAGTAGCACTAGGCAGCTGCTTAACCAGATAAGATGTAGATAAAGTCTTGGAACCTCTATTCATTCGATGTATTTTCTTACAATTATACATTTATAGTACTGCCATTTTAAATGTTTGTTGTGAAATGTAGTATTGTTGTTGTATAAAAGTTATGAATTACTAAATGATATTCTAAAGGTAGTACCTTGCCCTGAGGTACTCAAAGCATCGATTTTACCATTCATAGATTCAATTTGCTGTTTGGTAATGTATAGTCCAATACCATTACCATTATTTTCTTTGTGGAATGTTTGGTATAAGCCAAAAAGCTTATCGCCAAATTTTTCCATATCTATTCCCATACCGTTATCCTCTATACTTAATGTGGTATACGCTTTAGTTTTTTGAACGCTAAGGATAATGATAGGAGCTTTATCTGGCTTACTGTATTTTATGGCATTGGTCAAACAATTTGTAAGAATACTATCTAAATACGCGGGTAAAGCTTTTACTTTAACACTATCTGGAATTTCATTAATAATCTTTCCGTTATTTTGTTTTAAAAGTCCCATTAAATTTTGCTCTACATGAAACAGGTGCTCATTCAATGAAATATCTTTTTTCTCCTTGTTTGCATTAGTCTTTATGGCAACAACTTCCCTTAGTCCTTTAATTGTTTCGGATAAATTATCTGAGGCATTGAAAAGCATTTCCATTAATTTCTTACGCTCACTTTCGCCAACTTCCTTATCCAAAAAGTTTAGAAGAAGGGAAAAATTAGTAGTATGCGCTTTTAAATTATGGGATACCATATGTGCAAAATTGAGTAGACGCTCATTTTTTTGCGTGGCATCTTTCAAAAGTTTTTTGATTCTTTTTTCTTTTTCTATAACGGGTGTAAGGTTCTCTATTGTAGTAAGTACATTAAAACCTCCAGAGAAAGTTTCAATTCTTTTTCCGGATAGGCGTAATGTTAATTTTTTTCCATCCTTATTGTAAAAAACTGTTTCTACCGGTGTAAACGCGCCCTTTTTCTTTAGCTGCTTTGCTAAGTTAATACTGCTCTTCTTTAAAGATTCACTTATAAAACCTTTAAAAGTCTTTCCTTTGAAATAGTCCGTTTCGTAACCCGCAAGTTTTGCAAAAGCTTCATTTGCAGCAATAATTTTACCTGTATTAAAATCACTTAAGATTAATCCAAAAGCTACTTGATCAAAAAAGGTATTCTGATGCCTTTCCAATCTGTTCAACGACTGCTCATAGGTTGCAGTAATATCTTGTACCGTCCCTATTACACGGACACAAATACCATCTTTATATTTTGGTCTCCCGATTGAGTTTACCCAAATGGTACTCCCATCTCCTCGCATTAATTGCAGGTTTTCGTTCCAAGGTTTACCGGTGATAATGGCTTCCTTTACTTTCTGTTTTATAGTATCTCTAGAAGTACCTTCCTTGTAAAAGGCCAGCGCACCGTCTAAACTGGGTTTAAAATCATTACTTACTCCGTAAATAGAATGGACAATTGGAGACCACTGTAATTGCTCTTCGTTTATTAAATATTCCCAGCTACCTATCTTGGCAATTTTCCCTTTCTGATTTAGAATTAATTTAGTGCGTTTTAATTCTAACTCTAATTTTCTACTTTTAGATATATTATCTACTTTAAGAATAACACCGATTATATTGCCATAACCATCTTTCCACGGATTCAAATCCCAAACAAGGTTATTTTCGGAGCTCTTTGAGTTAGATTGATTATCAATAATCTTGATATCCTTTAAGCCATCAATGCAATATTTTAATTTTGTATCCCAATCTTTTGAAAATCTAGGAAAGAGGTCAAATAGATGACGTCCGGTTAAATCATTTTCTTGGAAATCAAATTTTTTAAACCAATTAGGCGATGCACTGACCAAATTATAATTGTTATCGATAAGGGCAATGGCGGTCGGGATTTGTTGAATCCAGTCAGCGGAAAAAGAAAGGTTTGTTTTGGTACTAATCATATTAATGAAGAATTTTCTTACTAATTTATATGAATATTCCCTTTTTTGTATAAGAATTGTTGTAAATTATAAATAAAGTGTTGTTGATAAGTGTATATATGTGGTTAAGCGAAGAAAACTAAGCTTCTGTTCTTACAGAATTCGGGACTAAACCAGTATAATCCCCGCCATTTCTTATCACATCTCTCACAATGGAGGAGCTTATGTAAGATTTTCCTGAAGAAGTTAAGAGGAAGACAGTTTCTATTTCTGATAACTTTCTGTTGGTATGTGCTATTGCTTTTTCAAATTCAAAATCACCCGGATTGCGTAATCCTCTAAGAATATAATTTGCTTTAACTTTTTGACAGAAATCTACCGTAAGCCCTTCGTAAGTCAACACTTTTACATTAGGTTGATCTTTAAAAGCTTCCACTATAAAATGCATGCGTTCCTCTAGGGAGAACATATACTTTTTATCGGCGTTTTTCCCAATGGCAATGATTAATTCATCAAATAAGGGTATTCCTCTCATGATAATATCATGATGACCTAAGGTTAAAGGGTCAAAAGAACCCGGAAAAATAGCGCGTCTCATAATTTAAAGGTAGTTATTTTAGGACAAAACCTCGTTTATGGCATTTTCAAAAAGCATAGGAAGGTCTATTCCTGCTTCCTTTGCTTGCTGCGGTAATATACTTTCTGTAGTTAGGCCAGGCGTGGTGTTCATTTCTAACAGAAAAGGTTCATTACCGATGAAGATAAATTCGCTTCTTGTAAAACCGGTCATTTTTAATACATCATATATGGTCCGCGCGCTTTGGATTACATTTTTTTCCTGTTCCTTAGAAATTCGCGCTGGAGTTATTTCGGTAGATTTTCCTTCGTACTTAGCCTCATAGTCAAAGAAATCATTTTCGGTAACAATTTCTGTAATCGGTAATACTTTGGTCTTTCCTTGATATTTTATTACTCCAACAGAAACCTCTGTTCCAGATAAAAAGCTCTCTATAATAATTTCGTCATCTTCCTGATACGCAATGCTAATTGCCTTCGCTAGTTCTTCTTTCCTGTAGACCTTAGAAATACCATAACTACTACCGGATTTATTTGCCTTCACAAAACAAGGTAAGTTTACCTTTTTAATGATATCGTCTGCATTTATTTCATCACCTTTATTCAGATAATATGAAGGTGCGCATTTTATGCCATATGGTTTTAGAACACTTAGTAAATCTCTTTTATTGAAGGTAAGTGCAGCTTGGTAAAAACCGCAAGAAGTTTGTGGCATTCCTATAAGTTCAAAATAAGCCTGCATAAGACCGTCTTCTCCTGGGGTACCGTGTATGGCGTTGAAAACACAGTCAAAAGTAATCACTGTATTATTAATCGTTACTGAAAAATCATGCCTGTTTAAAGGATATTCCTTATTGTCATCGTCCACATATACCCACTTTTCTTTTAAGATATGAATCCTATATAGGTCAAATTTCGACTTGTCCAAATAATCATAAACAACATTTCCACTCTTCAAAGAAATTTTAAACTCGTTAGAGTAGCCGCCCATGATGATACCTATAGTTTTTCTCATAATTAAGGTGTAAGCCGTTAATTTAACAAAGATGTACTTTTCCGATTAAAGAA
The DNA here is from genome assembly GCF_044594925.1 of Maribacter sp. R77961. Lineage (GTDB taxonomy): Bacteria > Bacteroidota > Bacteroidia > Flavobacteriales > Flavobacteriaceae > Maribacter. The sequence continues at coordinate 313,710 of NZ_CP138991.1, forward strand.
AAAAGTGCCATTAGACTTACCTACTGCAATAAAACTATTTAGATGGTAACAATTAAAATAGAAGACTATTGATAAAAGGGCATTTGTTATATTTGTGGCATTAAAAGAACTTCATGAAGAATTTTTTAAATTTTTTAAAAAGCAAGACTTTTTTGATTCAGTTAGGACTGTCTATTTTGGTACTTGTAATTTTAGTTTTTCTGGTATTACGTTGGCTAGGCAGTACCACTAATCATGGAGAGTTTGTGGAAGTTCCTGATTTTGCAAAACTTTCCGTTATGGAAATGCGAAAATCAGTTGAGGATGCAGGATTGCGTTATGAAGTTTTAGATTCCGCAAACTATAATCCTGATTATCCTCGTTTTTCTATTATTGAGCAAAACCCTTCGGCTGGGACAAAGGTTAAAACGAATCGGAAAATTTATTTTACGGTAAATCCGTCCGGATATAAAAAAGTAACGGTACCTAAAATTATACAGGTTACTAAGAGAAATGCCTCCTCAATGCTCAAAGCCGTCGGATTAGATGTTCAGCGTGTTACCTATATAGACCAATTGGGGAAGGATATGGTGTACTACATAAAATTTAAAGGTAAGGATATAAAACCTGGAGATAAATTACCAAAAACTTCCAAAATTGAATTGGTATGTGGTAATGGTACCATCCCGAACAGTGCCATCATAAAGGCAGATTCAGAGTAATATGGCGTCTACTTCAACCCAAGAATTGGATGATGACGAATTATTTGAGCATCATAGCATCATAGCTTCTAAAGGGCAGGAGCCCTTGCGTGTAGATAAGTTTCTTATGAATTTTATTGAAAACGCCACCAGAAATAAAATTCAACAGGCCGCAAAAGATGGTCATGTTTGGGTCAATGGTTCCATAGTTAAATCTAATTATAAGGTAAAGGCAGGTGATGAGGTCAAGGTGTTGTTTGAGCATCCTCCACACGAGTTTTTGTTAGTCGCAGAGGATATTCCTCTAGATATCGTTTATGAAGACGATGTGCTATTAGTGGTGAACAAACCCGCTGGTATGGTGGTGCACCCTGGTCATGGCAATTATTCTGGCACTCTCATAAATGCTTTGATTTATCACGTGGATAATTTACCTGCCAATAGCAGTGAGCGCCCTGGTTTAGTTCATAGAATAGATAAAGATACGTCCGGACTATTGGTCATTGCAAAAACAGAGGCGGCAATGACGCACTTGTCCAAACAGTTTTTTAATAAAACCTCTGAGCGCGAGTATGTAGCTTTGGTGTGGGGCAACGTTAACGAAGATCAGGGTACTATAGAAGGCCATGTAGGACGAAATCCTAAAAACAGATTACAAATGCATGTTTTTCCTGAAGGAGAAGAAGGAAAAGAAGCGGTAACTCATTTCAAAGTACTGGAGCGTTTGGGTTATGTAACGCTCGTATCTTGTAGGTTAGAGACCGGTAGAACCCACCAGATAAGGGTCCACATGAAATATATTGGGCATACTTTATTCAACGATGAGCGCTACGGTGGAGAAAAAATCTTAAAGGGAACTACATTTACCAAATACAAACAGTTTGTTGAAAACGCTTTTAAAGTTCTTCCCAGACAGGCACTTCATGCTAAAACCTTAGGTTTTGTGCATCCGGTTACCGGAGAGCAGATGCAATTTGATTCTGAATTACCCGAGGATATGGCCCAATGTGTTCAAAAATGGCGTGGCTACACTCAAAATAGTATGTAGCATAGTTTTCTTCAATAGAGTTATTGAAACTCTTTTTAACTACCAATAGGTAGTAACCCAAATCTATCCTATTTTTATATTCAAATTAAAGTATATTATGAAGATTGTAATATCCCCAGCAAAATCCTTGGACTATGAAAGCGAGCTGCCCACAACGAAATTTACGCAGCCTAATTTTCTTGCCGAGTCTGAAAAGTTAAACAAGGTTTTGGTGAAAAAGAAACCAAAAGCCCTTTCTGAATTAATGTCTATTTCGGATAATTTAGCGCAATTGAACTGGGAACGTAACCAAAAATTTACTTTGCCGTTTACTGCAACAAATGCAAGACCCGCGGTTTATGCGTTTAACGGAGATGTCTATAATGGTTTGGATGCATACTCCATTCCAGAAGAAAAGCTTGATAAATTACAAGATACCTTACGTATCTTATCTGGACTATATGGTATTTTAAAACCATTAGATTTAATGCAACCTTATCGTTTAGAAATGGGAACTTCCTTAAAAGTTGGGAGAAATAAAAATCTTTATGAATTCTGGAGACAAACCATAACTGCCCATTTAAACAAGGAATTAAAGGAAGAAGAGTTATTTGTAAATCTTGCCAGTAACGAATACTTTGGAGCTGTAGATACCAAGGCACTGAAAGTGCCTGTTATTACTCCTATATTTAAAGATTGGAAGAACGATAAGTTAAAAGTAATAAGCTTTTATGCAAAAAAAGCACGGGGCGCTATGGTGCGTTATATTTTAGATACCGATGCTAAAACTTTGGAGGATATACAAGGCTTCAACAGAGATGAATATCAGTTTAGCAAAGAGCATACCCTAAAAGAGAGCGAACCAGTCTTTATTAGATAAAATAAACTTTTAGGAACACCGTTCTTTTAGTATACCTAAATTATAATGGTGCTATGAGAAAGTTTATATTTTTATTGCTAATGGTGGTCGGTCTAGCTTACGCCTGTACAGATAGGGATGATGATGTAAATGCCGTAAATATTCGTATTAAAAATAATACGGAAACACTTTTTAATGAGGTTTTGGTTGTGGAGAATGATACTATTTATGAAAACATACCCGCTGGAGAATTTTCTGAATTTATTGAGTTTCAACGAGCATTTGCCGACACGGAGTTGACCGTAACAACCGACTCTATCACCTATAGATATGTTCCTTCAGAGGTTTTGGTAGATTCACTACCTATAGGTTTCTACACCTATGAGCTCAGTTTTGATGAAGAGCAGCAAATAGACCTTGCTTTTAAGATAGCATACTAAATCACTTTTTTTTAACGGTTTTTATTTTTTCTTCAACCGTGGGCCTTCTTTTAATTTTTCTAGGCCTTCTTGCACCGTAAGAGTTATTGGCTATTTTTCCTTTCTTCGACTTCTTATCTCCCTTCCCCATTCCGTTGTAGTTTTTTTTATTTATTGTGAAATCTAAAAAAGTTCCACTTTGCTCGATAAACAAGGTTTAAAATGCCTCGAGGTTATTCACTATTATTTTAAAGTTAGTAAATTCGAGTTTAATTTTGAGCAAAATTCGATTTAGATATTTTAATAAAAGTACATTTTTGTGTTTCAGCATAAGCACCCTTACCAACCATTTTTATTTCCTGAGGCTACAAAGCTTATTGTAGGGACATTACCGCCACCAAGATTTACTACGGGCGATTTAAAACCGGAAGATGTAGATTTCTGTTACGGAAGTAAAAATGGACAGCTTTGGCCCATTTTAGATAAAATTTTTGATTTAGGATTAAAATATGAAACTACTGAATTTGCGGCGCAGCAACGGAAAAACTTCTTAGTTCAGCATAAAATTGGGGTTTGCGATATTGTTGCAAGTGCGGAACGCCATAAAGTGGATGCGTCTGATTTGGGGATGCAAAACATTACATTAAGAAATATCCTTGGATATTTAGAAGAGTACCCTAATGTACACACGCTTTTGTTTACGGGAGGAAATAGTAAAAATGGTCCAGAATATTTTTTCAGAAAACATTTAAAGGCAAATAATGTTGCCTTAAAAGTAGTTTCCAATATAGTGCCTAGAATTCATGCATTTACACATCCCAAAACAAGGAAACAATTTAGAACGGTTTCATTAACGGCACCTTCGGGAGCGGCGAATAGAGCAGTAGGTAGTTTAGATCTGTACAAAAAATTAAAGACCGAGAATCCCGATTTTAACACGGTAGATTTTAGGGTGATGCAATACCGAGAATTTTTTTGAATTCTGATAAACTATCATCCCAATAGTATGATTTACGGACCATTTTTTAGATGGAAGATAACGAACAAAAACCGAGCTTAGCAAAGCGGCCATGGCCTACAAAGGATGCCATGATACAAGTGTATCAAAAGCATCTTTGGGGAGGAGAAAAGATAGATTTTTATTCTGGAGTTGGCTCACATCATCCTGAAATTATAGGTCCTTACCTTGAGGCATTGATTTTATTTTTATCAGCTTTTGATCATCCTTTGGTCATTTGCGACTTAGGATGTGGAGATTTTAATATAGGCAAAGATTTAGTGAAATTTTCCAAACACTATATTGGGGTAGATATAGTGCCAGAACTTATAGCGCGTAATAAGAAAATATTCACTCAAGAAAATTTAGAATTTTATTGTTTGGACATTGCCAAGGACCATTTGCCCTTAGGGGATTGTGCTATTATAAGGCAGGTATTACAGCACTTATCAAATGATGAGGTAATGAAGATACTTCATAAACTAATTGCCTTTACATATGTAGTTGTAACAGAGCATGTACCTGTTGGAAACTTTGTGCCCAATAAAGATATTATTTCAGGTCAGGGAATACGACTTAAAAAGCAAAGTGGTGTTAATGTTTTAGCAGCACCATTTAATCTTAAGATAAAAGCGGAAAAGCTATTAACTGCAACTTATTTAGGCGAAGGTAAGGGTGTAATAGAAACGACTTTATATCAACTGAAGTAAATTAATTGTTGAAAATTACCTTAATTAAAAAGCCAAGTTTATAAGACGCTGAAAGCTTATGCAGAAGTTGTGACGTAAGCTGTTCAAAATATAAGAAGTGCATCAACTAAAAAGAGTCCAATCTTTTGGACTGGACTCTTTTACGAGAACACTATATGAAAATGAAAAAATTATTAACTTATTTACACTGTAAAGATATATTCCTTTATTCGTTGTAAAGACTTAATGTTGTCAAAGCTGTTGTTTTTGTGGTGTCGCCTACGAATTTTGTTATTTACTAAAATTTAAAGTCAAGATTCTCTAATAATAGCGATATTTATAGCGGAAAATTTGGTAAGTTAAACCAAACACTTCCAAATAAGAATTGATAACGAAATTGAGGTATGCAGCAGCAAGAACGATTAGAAGAATTTAAAAAATCCGTACAGAATAAGTTTAATGTTTACAACAGCCTGTTCTTAAATCTACCGTATCGGAATATAGAAAATGTGGGAATGCTCATTCCCCTATTAATGGATCAATCCCAGAAAGGCTTAAAATCTGGCTTGAATCCCAAGGAAATTATAGAAGATTTTTTCGAAAGATTCGCAAATCTTGATACCGAGGAAGAGCGTATAGATTTTATGTTCCGTATAATACAGTATGTAGAGCGTCAAGTGGTACTATATGATAGTGTAGAGGATGCGGCTTTTCCTAAAATACATAAGCATAGCAGTTCCTTATCCTTAAAGGACTATTTTCAGTTGGTAGAGAAGAATAATTCTTGGGAGGCTATTGCCGATAAGTTGGATAATTTTAGCGCAAGAATTGTACTTACAGCGCATCCAACCCAGTTTTACACACCAGCGGTTTTAGACATTATCACCAATTTAAGAACACTTATTTTGGAAGATAAAATAGATGAAATAGACGTTGCCTTGCAGCAATTAGGATTAACCTCTTTGGTAAATGCCAAAAAACCGACACCACTAGATGAAGCTAAAAATATAATATATACGCTTAGGAATGTCTACTATGACGCTATTGGCGATATGTATGCTTATATTAAAAGAAGTGCGGGCAGCAGAGGTTTTGAAAATCATGACATTGTCAAATTGGGTTTTTGGCCTGGAGGTGATAGAGATGGTAATCCCTTTGTTACCGCTAGTATTACAAAAGATGTAATGGACGAGTTGCGTATTAACCTCATGAAGTGTTATTATAACGACCTAAAAAGGTTACAACACAAACTAACTTTTAGAGAAGTACAGGAACCTATAAACAAGCTGCGTGCTAATTTATATAAGGCCATGTTCGACCCTACTAAAGATGTAGGATATGAAGATATTATAGGGCCTTTGCAGCAGATACGAACTGCATTGGTAGATAAGTATCACGATTTATATTTAAAAGATTTGGATTTGTTCATAGACAAGGTCAAAATCTTTAAAACCCATTTCGCCACTATTGATATAAGGCAGGACCATAGCATGCATACCAAAGTAATGAACGCGGTATTGGCAAAGAACGGTTTTGTCAAGGAAGATTTAAACGAACTTTCAGAATCAAAATTAATAGACATCTTATTGAATGAAAAGATGACCTTGGTGCCGGAAGATTACGAGGAAGATATTGTAAAAGATACTATTAAGAACGTATCGCAATTGATAACTATACAAGCAAAGAATGGGGAGGAAGGATGTAACAGGTATATTATCAGTAATTCTGAGGATATATTTAGTATTCTCTTTGTTTATGCCTTGTTTAGATGGTGTGGTTGGGAAGACAAGAAAATAACTTTTGATATTGTTCCGCTTTTTGAAACCATGAAGGGTATGGACAATGCGGAAGCTACCATGCAACAGCTTTTTAATTTAAAAGCATACAAGACCCATTTATCCAATAGAGGAAATAAACAGACCATAATGCTCGGTTTTTCTGATGGAACCAAGGATGGTGGTTATTTAAAAGCTAATTGGTCTATTCTTAAAACAAAAGAAGAACTTTCTGCGGTTTGTGATGCTAATGAAATAGCAGCTGTTTTCTTTGATGGTAGGGGAGGTCCACCGGCAAGGGGTGGTGGCAAAACACATCGTTTTTATGCTGCACAGACCAACAAGGTGGCTAACAACGAAATTCAATTAACCATCCAAGGGCAAACCATTACAAGTACTTATGGTACAAAGGAGCAATTTATTTATAATAGCGAACAGTTATTAACTGCCGGACTTTCCAATACCATATTAGGGAAAGAGATTACCATTTCAGAAGATTCCCGGGCCCTGATAGAAGAACTATCCGAACTGAGTTTCGAGAAATATGATGCCCTAAAACATCATGAAAACTTTATGCCTTACTTGGAAAACATGAGTACGTTAAAGTACTACACCAAAGCTAATATTGGAAGTAGGCCCGGTAAACGAGGCAATAAGGCTAAATTAGAATTATCGGATTTAAGGGCTATATCTTTTGTAGGATCCTGGAGTCAGTTAAAACAGAACGTTCCAGGTTATTTTGGAATAGGTACCGCCTTAAAGTCTTTAGCGGATAACGGCAGGTTTGATGAAGCCCAAAAATTATATGAAGAAGTTCCCTTTTTCCAAGCTTTGATGATGAATAGTATGATGAGTTTATCCAAATGCTATTTTGAATTAACAAGCTATATGAAAGAGAATGAAGCGTACGGTGATTTTTGGCAGATATTGCATGATGAGTACGAGCTTTCTAAAAAAATGCTTTTAGAGCTTTCCGGTATGGAGATCCTAATGGAAAAAGAAACTATCTCGAGAGAGTCTATAAAAATAAGAGAAAGCATTGTACTACCATTATTAGTAATACAGCAATACGCGCTTCAGAAAATTGGGGCGAATAGCAAGCATAAAGAACTATATGAGAAAATAGTAACACGTTCTTTATATGGGAATATTAATGCGAGTAGAAACTCTGCTTAAGTATTATCCTTATAAGGGTATAAATAAAAAGGGCAAGGAAATTATTTCCTTGCCCTTTTTTACAACAATCAAATAAACACTACACTAATGAATTTTTCGTAATACTTCTATAGAATTGGAAATGTCATAGCAACCCTCGAATTCATCAAAAGTCCATCCTGCTTTAAGGCCTTTTAGCCCATCCTCATATCTTATGTAATAGATAAAGCATGTGCCTTCACCGGCAGCATCGAAATTAACACCTTCTACAGCCTCTAAGGTTGGTGGAAGACCAAGGATTTTTCCGCTTTCATCGGTAATAATCCATGAACTATTGGCACCTGCTGCTTCAGAATTATCTAAAGTGATACCAGTTACAAAATCCGGAGTACCATCTACAATGAATTCGAAAGCACCTCCAGAGATACTTCCAGCATTTGGCTTGTTACGTATAACCTCTAAAGGATTGGAAAGGTCAAAATTCCCTTCAAGATTTGTTGCGTTCATTTCTGGCGCAAGACCCCTGATTTCGCCCTCATAACGTAAATACCATATCAAGCAAGTTCCTGCGCCCGCTTCATCAAAATCTACACCCTCAACAGCTTCAAGAGTTGGCGGTAATCCAAGTATATTTCCTTTATCATCTGTAATTACCCAAGTGCTATTGCTCCCAAAAGCATTACTGCTGTCTAAAGCTATCCCGCTTACATTATCGGTTACGCCGTCCACACAGAAGCTATAGGGACCGCCAGAGATTGTACCTGCTTTGGCACCTTTTAACCTGTTTACCTCAACTGGATTGGATAGGTCAAAACATCCTTCTAAATTATTTGCGTTCATTCCCATTTCCGCACCTTGTAAACCTTCTTCATAACGTAGGTACCATATGAGGCAAGTACCCGGTCCTGCACCATCAAAATTAACGCCTTCAACTGCATCTAAAGTTGGTGGTAATCCTAATATATTTCCTAGATCATCTGTAATGACCCAAGTACTGAGCGAACCGCTAGCTTCAGAATTGTCCAAATGAATACCGCTTACAAAATCTTCCTCTCCATCAACATAAAACGTATAGGGACCACCGGTCAAAGTTCCCGCATTTGGTTTACTTCTAACTACTTCCAAAGCATTGGATAATCCAAAATTACCTTTTAGATCGTTGGCATTAATACCTGCCTCAAGTCCTGTCAGACCTTCTTCGTATCGTAAATACCATATAAGGCATGTTCCAGCTCCTGCTCCGTCAAAGTCAACTCCTTTTACAGCGTCTAAAGTCGGGGGTAGGCCTAAGATGTTTCCCTTGTCATCCGTTATTATCCAACTGCTCAAGCTTCCAGAAGCTTCGCTGGCATCTAAGCTGATATCGGTAACAAAATCGGCTGTGCCATCAACACAAAAACTAAACGGACCACCAGATATTACACCTGCCTGTGCCGCTTGTAATCGAGTAACTTCAATAGAATTAGAAAGACTAAAACAACCAGAAAGGTCTGCGGCGTTTAAACCAGCTTCTGCACCTTCTAGACCATCTTCAAAACGCAAATACCAGATAAGGCAAACACCCGCACCAGCTTGGTCAAAATCTACTTCTTTTACCGCATCTAAAGTGGGAGGTAGGCCTAAGATGTTGAGCTTATCGTCTGTAATTACCCAAGTACTATTTGTTCCTTTGGCGTTTTCAGCGTTAAGTGTCAATTCCTTAACAAAATCAGGTGTGCCATCTACGGTAAATTTGTAAGGTCCACCAGAAATTTCGCCTGCAACGGTTTCGTTTCTAACTACCTCTATCGAATTCGAGAGGTCAAATGTCCCTGTTAAATCATCTGTGTTCAGGCCTGCTTCTAAACCTGCAAGACCGTCTTCATATCTTAAATACCAGATTAGGCAAACTCCCGCTCCCGCTCTATCAAAGTTAACACCCTCTAAAGCTTCAATAGTAGGGGGAAGGCCTAAAATATTTCTTTGGTCATCAGTGACAATAAATGAGCTGTTTGTGCCCATACTTTCATCACTGTTAAGGGTAATACCAGAAACCATATCGGCTACTCCATCTACACAAAATGTAAAAGGTCCGCCAGCAATTGCTCCGGATACTGGCGTAATTGGTTGTTGAACTTGTTCGTTCTCTTCGGAACAGCTTGCTAATAGTAGCAAAAAGATAAAAATGGTTAAAAGATTAGTTTTTTTCATTGTAATGTATTTTAGGTTTTGTACAAATGAAAAAATAGGAGATAACAAAGTGGTCACAGAAAGATTTTCTTTCCGTGATATTTTCATGATAATTTAGAATATCTTACTCAAATAACTCTTTTAATGACGATATTTAATTCAAAGGAGTGCTTAGAATAGCGTAGAATGTTTGAATACCATAGGCTATTTGACCAATTTTTAAATTCTCATTGGGACTATGCTGATTATTGTCCGCGTTTACCATTGGTACGATAAACGCCGGAATTTTTAACTCGTTTATAAATGGTGAAATAGGCACGGTTCCGCCCATAATCCGAATTTGAACAACATCGTCTTGGAATGTACTTTTTAGTGTTTTAACAAGGAAATCACCATTAGGATTATTAAGGTCGGTTCTAAAAGCATCGGTAACCGAGCCTTCTTTGAACATTACGATTTTATCGTGTTCTAGACGTTCTTTTGCTGTTGGTAGATCATTAGTAATGTAAAAACCTTCACTTGTAATATAGTTCTTGACCAGATTTTTAAGACGCGTACCATCAGATTCGGGAACAAGTCTTAAATCGAGTTCAACAGTCGCAGTCGCCGGAACTATAGTTCTCGCTTTTTCACCAATCCATCCAGAACCTAAACCTCGAATGTTTAGGCTAGGATATTGTAGTGCCTCTTGGTAAAATGCCCCTACTTTTTCCGCTGTTTTAAATTGAAGTTTCTCTGAAATTAATTCATCACTATCCGGAACACTTTTCAAGACGGCCTGTGTGGCTTCGTTTAAATTAATACCATCATAATATCCTGGAATTAGAACTCGACCCTCTTTATCTTTCATATTAGCTAGTAATTGGGCTAACTGAAATCCTGGGTTGGGAGCATAATTTCCGTAGTGACCGCTGTGTTGCGGTTTAATGGGGCCAAATGTTGTTAAGGATAATGTTGTTATTCCACGGCATCCATAAATAATAGTTGGTTTACCAGACGGGTGAACAGGCCCATCGTTAATCACTAAAAAATCTGCTTTTAAAAGTTCTCTGTACTGTTTTACGGCCTGGGGTAGGGGCTTACTACTTTTTTCTTCCTCACTGTCTAGAATGACCTTAACATTAAAGGGAAGTGCTATATTATTTTTCTTCAAAAGATCAATAGCATTAAGAAACATGACAATGGGTCCCTTATCATCTGAGGTAGAGCGTCCAAATAAGCGCCAGTCATAATTAATGTCGTCATTTAAGTCCGAAAAAGACTCGGTCTTCCATTGGTCTCCGTCTTTAGATTTTAATACGGTTTCATAAGGATTAGGTTGGTCCCATTTAGAAGGATCAACTGACTGGCCATCCAAATGCATATAAAATAATATAGTGGGTTTGCTGTCGTCCATGGGGAGGGCAGCAAAGAATAAGGGTAGATTCTCAGTTTCTAAGATACTCGTATTAAAGCCCCGATTATTGAACTTATCTCGCAACCAGATAAGGTTAGCATCTATATCGTCCGCATTTAAAGCATCATTTGGGATTTTTACAAAATCTACTAGTTCATCGATACTATGCCTTACTTGAGATTTTATAGCGGTAGAGTCTTGGGAAAATCCCCAGATACTTAAAAAAAATAGTGATACAAAATAGAGCTTTTTCATAGTACTTATTTGAATCCCTAAAATAGCTCTTTATAACAAAATTTGAACAAGAAAGCCTCTAAATTAATTTAGAGGCGTTATTCTTATTAATGTTGGTCTTTATTTAATGATTAAAGATTTAGCTTCTATTTTATCTACGGTTCGGAAAAGGATATGATATACTCCATCCGATAGTTGTTCCAGGTTCATTTCTTCGAACGCACCGTGATTTTCGGCAAAGACGGTTTCATGGACGATTTTCCCTGATGAATTGTAGACGGTAATATTCACGTTCTTTTGGGATAGGGACCTTAAATCGATTGTGACCATACCTTTGCTCGGGTTTGGAAAGACGGACAGTTCACCCGTGCCTTCTGTTTCCAATAAAGGAGTTATGGTCGTTAACGCACTAACGGAGGGAACCACCTGTAAGGTCAAAACGGTAGTGCATCCGTTTTCTGTTGTGAATTGGTAATCCCCTGCATCTTCGGGGCCCAAGTTGAATATGACCAAATCTTCAATGCCCATGTCCTTATCGTTACCATTGGCCCCTGAAACGGAGAAGGCTCCCTCTTCGTTGGGCAATATGCTCAATATTATCCAGTCACCTTCGGTCAAAGAGAGCACTTGGTTATCCTCTGCTTGCAGATAGTCCTGTCCGTTTATGTTGTATTCGGGGACAAGATTTATGTTGGTACAGTCCAAAGGTGTGTTCTCGAGTGTTAAATCCAATGTTGTTGTACATCCGTTTTCTGTAGTAAATGTATAGGTACCCGTATCGGACTCCGATAGATCGAATATGGTCAGGTCCTGTATGTCCATGGGTTTATTGTTGGGTCCCGTTATCGAGAATGCGCCATCGTTTGGTAGTACGCTCAAAATGATCCAGTCCCCTTGGTTTAAGGAGAGCGTTGCGTTGTCCTCACCTGCAAGGTATTCCTGTCCGTTTATATTGTATTCCGGTATCAGACCTACGGAGGTACAATTTACGGGAGCATCGTCTATGGTAATGTTCAATGTGGTTGTACAACCATCTTCCGTGGTGAAGGTATAGATACCTGTATCGGATTGTGAGAAGTTGAATAAGGTAAGGTCGTTAATATCCATTGGTTTTTCATTACCGTTCGGTCCCGTTATGGAAAAAGCCCCATCGTTCGGCAATACACTTAGAATGAGCCAATCACCTTCTGAAAGGGTTATTGAGCCATTGCTTTCTGCAGCTAGATATTCCTGACCGTTTATGTTGTACTCTGGAATCAAGTTTACGGAAGCACAATTTACAGGAGTGCTATCTATAAGTACTTCTAGACTGGTCGTACATCCATCTTCCGTGGTGAAGGTATAGATACCTGTATCGGATTGTGAGAAGTTGAATAAGGTAAGGTCGTTAATATCCATTGGTTTTTCATTACCGTTCGGTCCCGTTATGGAGAAAGCCCCATCGTTCGGCAACACACTTAGAATGAGCCAATCACCTTCGGAAAGTGTTATTGAGCCATTGCTTTCTGCAGCTACATATTCCTGACCGTTTATATTGTACTCTGGGGTCAAGTTTACGGAAGCACAAGTTGTAGAATCTACTGTTAGGGTTAAATCCGCTGTATATGCTCCGTCAACGGTGGTTACGGTTATGGTAGCTGTTCCTTCGGAAACGGCTATTACCTCACCGTTACCGTCCACTGTTGCGATGGTTTCGTCACTACTGCTCCATTGAACGGTTTGGTCGGTTGCATCTTCAGGGTTTATAGTTGCGGTAAGAACAATGGATTGTCCTATTTCTAGCGTTGCTGAAGATTCATTCAAGGTAACCCCTGTAACCCCTATCGAATTAGGTTCTACTGTAATGTTGGAGGTATCTTCGAACGCACCGTCAGCGGTTATTGCCGAGATTGTTGCGACACCTGGAGCTTGTGCCAGAACGACTCCGTTCGCGTCTACGGTGGCGATCGTGTTATCACTTGAAGACCATGTAATCTGAGTGTTAGTTGCATTTTGCGGAATTACATTCGCAGAGAGATTAATTGTCTCGCCAATAATTAGGTTTGCAGCCTCTGGATTTATGTTTATTCCCGTTACAGGTATATCAGGACTGGTTACGGTTACCGAAACGTTAGCGGTAAAATCCCCGTCGTTGGTAGTTGCCGTAATTGTAGCGATACCCTCTGCAATGGCGGTTATTGTACCGTCTGAATTTACGTTGGCGATGTTCTCATCGGATGAGGACCAATTGACCAATGTGTCATCCGCATCTTCTGGCTGCACGGAGGCATCAATGGTAATGTTCTCTCCAACTTCAAGAGAAATGTTTTCTTCACTTAAAACAATCCCCGTAACTAAAACAGGTTCCCGACATAGGCTAGTGACTACGAAATCATCGATACCGGCCTCAATAATATCTCCGTTGGAAGTACCGTCTGAAGCGGAAACCCTAAGTACAAGATCAGATCCTTGAGGTATTTCCGCTTTTGCTTCCGTCCATTGTGCGTTTACGGTCTCATCCCCATAGGAGGCGAGTGCGGTGTAGGAGGTACCATTGTCCAATGAATATTCCAATAGGAAATAGTCGTCCGGGTCATCCCCGGCATCCCTTTGGCCAAAGAAATACCAAATTGAAAGTTCGGAATCCTGCGTTATCCGATATACAGGAGAAGTAGCTATGCTCACACCTTGATCTACGTCGTTGGCGCCCACGGAAGTGTTGGTAGCGGTAAAAAATGCATTAGTACCCTGAGGGCTGTGGTCATCTTCCAACTGTGTTATGATACCGGAAGTAACCTGTGAGGTAGGATCGGCAACAATGAAGGTGCCGGTAGATGCGGTCCCTGAGGTGATCCAATCCGATGCGGAAGCATTTTCAAAATCAATGGAAACAACGATTTCTCCTTCACAAGGGCAGCTGTTTGTGCATGAACCGCCACAATCGATACCCGTTTCGTCACCATTTTTAAGACCGTCGTCGCAAGTGGGTTCTGGGGTGTTGATTAAATCTGTAAAAATCCATTTAAAATAATCGGATCCATCGTAAGAATAGGTTTTAATACTCGCACCGGCAGTATCTGCATTGTTTTCAACACCGAGATACAAACCATTTGCCAAACTTTTAATAACAAATTGATTATCCTCAATATATTCAAATTTGAAATCTTGTGCGATTGTACCGTTTTCGTCAAATTGAATGACATTGGTTCCTGGAGCTTGTCCTCTGCCTTCCACATCTATGTTTTTATTGCTATGCACCGCTTTAATCCTGTAATCAGTGTCGTTCACGGATTGAACAATAAACTGTTGATTTTCGGCTGCTAAATCTTCCCACTGATGGACATCGGCATAATTTTCTTGAGATTGCCCAGAAATATCCATAACCTTTCCACTACCAACATTTGTAATCTTATAAGTTGAGGGTTTAATTTTTGGAGTTATAGTATTAGGATCAAGTTGATTAATCCATTCTGATATGAGGCTTACCGCTCTTTCATCAACTGTATTTTTTGCAATTGGAGGCATTGCTATTGATGCATCTGTACTGTTCGTTCTATGAAAAAGAATTGATTTGGAAGCATCTCCAGGAACAACAATTTTTTCTCCATCAATTCCTATAGGAGTATTTGTTCCAACGGTTAAAAGATTTGTTTGTGCCAAACTATTAAAAAGTCTAAGGTCAAATTGGGCCCTTTCTCCAGTGCCTCCTGGTCTATGACAATAGGCACAATTTAAATCTAAATAAGACCTTGCTTTTTCGTCTAAAGTAGCTGTATCATCAGCTAGGGTTTTATATGTTTGGAAATTTTCGGTATCTGCGTCATCAATGGTCGCATTGAGAATGCCCAAGTGGCTAAGTGTAACCAATTGATTACCGGTTTTTCCTGTTTTTTCATAAGTATAGTCCGAATTTAAATATCGCGTTCTGGTACCTAGGGTTCCACCGGTTGCAGGGTTATGACAAGAAATACAATCTGCGGCTGACGGATATGTCCATGTTTGTATTTCTGTACTTCCATCCGCTTTCGAAATTTGAATATTTTCGTTAAGACCCGATTCTAAAAGAAGGGCATCTGTTTGTGCATCATTCCATTTATAGGTTAAATAATAGAAAGAACCGTTAGTGGTTTTGATTGAGAAACGTGTTTCTAATCTCTTGGTAAGTGAAGGGTTGTTTTCATCAATAGAAAGCTCGAAATGTTTTATGAGTACGGAGCCCACTGGAAATTCCCAATCGCTATTTTCCGAGAATGAGATTTGTTCACTTGCTGTATCGTGCGAACCGTTGTTTGGTATGGCCATCCAACGCTTTTTTTCTGCACCATCGGACCAGAACGCCTCTATCAATTCGTAGGGAATAACCCCTTGGCTTGGTTGTAAGGTCTGTAAATCTTGAAAAGCTCCAGTTTCTGATAAGAGGGAAGGAACATTTCCTTCCAATTCAGCACTTTGTCTAAGCTTATATAATGGCACATTATCTCCTTGACTCAATAGATATAATTCTCCTTTGTTGTCCTCTCCAAACGAAATGATATTCGTTGGGGAAAATTCTGTAACTAATTCATATTGCCCCGTGTTTATGTCCACGGCCCAGATTTCTTCTCCAACACCATAATCAGCACAAAAATATTTTCCGTAGTAATCTGGCATGGCATTACCCCTATAAACATAACCACCGATAATTGCATTGGCCTCTGCTCTAGGAAAAGATACTAAAGGTCTTTCGTGTGGCATGTTGTCAAGCATTTCTATACAATTACGGTTGGTAAACATATTGCCTTCCCATAAAGGCCAACCGTAATTTTTCCCCGGTCTGACAACATTGATTTCCTCGTGTGTGCCTTCGCCAATCTCACCAATATACATGGTGCCGGTTAGGCGGTCTTTGGTCATTCTATGTGGGTTTCTATGACCTATAGAATAATACTCTTCAAAACGATTTCCGTTAGGACTTGGAAATGGATTGTCATTCGGAATCCAATAACCAACGCCAGAAATTTCGTCAGCAAAACGTCCTCCCTCTGGCATTTTCCGAATTGGAGCGTGACTCTTTGTTGGATTTTGATCAACGTCTATCCTAAGGACTCCCCCATCTAAATTTGTATCGATGATTTGGGATTTACTATATGCAGATTGATCTCCGGTAGGTATATAAAGATAGCCATCATTTCCAAAAGACATACCACCACCCCTATGAGTAGAACTGAACATTCGCATTTTTATCATCTCCAAACCACTGTTGGGTACCACGTCTAAATTGTTTGGATTAACTTCAATTCTTTTCAAAATCAAATAGTTACCCCAGAAGTCCTCCCTATTACAACCAAAACCTGAAATAAAACCATTAGGATAATTGTCTCCATTACGGTCTTTTGTTGTGTAAAACAAGTAGAAGTAATTCTTGCCAGAAGTACCAAACTCAGG
The DNA here is from genome assembly GCF_044594925.1 of Maribacter sp. R77961. Classification (GTDB taxonomy): domain Bacteria; phylum Bacteroidota; class Bacteroidia; order Flavobacteriales; family Flavobacteriaceae; genus Maribacter. Next base: position 330,513 of record NZ_CP138991.1, read on the forward strand.
ATGAATGGATAGGCCTAGAAAACCACCATCCCATACCACGCCAACTTCATTGGATAAATCTGCTAAAAGATTTTTGTTGGCGATGTCATTGTCATTTTCGAACCAAAATATTTTTCCGTCTCTTTGACCAACTACCAACTTATTACTATTGGGAATCGTTGTGAAGGTCAAAGGAGAATCAAATCTAAGATTTGGGAAAGCAGATACATACGGCTCCGCTGTGTTTGATTTATCTGGGAAAGCACCATTTAAAAAACTGTCAATAGGTTCAGGTGTATCTAAACCAGAATCAGCAAAGTATGGTATTGCACTAAACATGGAAAAGGTTAAAAAAACGATACCGATTTTTTTTGATTTATTAAGGAGTAAGTTTGCTTTCATACAGGAACAAAATTTAGTGTTAAAAGTAGCGTTTGAAATAAGATTACTGACCCTAGAATTTTTAGTTTTCGGCAAAAAACGATTATTCTGGATTATTTGCTGCGCTTAATATTTTCAACGTATTTATTTTCTTATAAATTCTTTGGAATTATAAAATGGGAGTTTTAGTGTTCGATTTATTTTTTAATGATTAAAGATTTAGCTTCTATTTTATCTACGGTTCGGAAAAGGATATGATATACGCCATCGGATAGTTGTTCCAGGTTCATTTCTTCGAACGCACCGTGATTTTCGGCAAAGACGGTTTCATGAACGATTTTCCCTGATGAATTGTAGACGGTAATATTCACGTTCTTTTGGGATAGGGACCTTAAATCGATTGTGACCATACCTTTGCTCGGGTTAGGAAAGACGGACAGTTCACCCGTGCCTTCTGTTTCCAATAAAGGAGTTATGGTCGTTAACGCACTAACGGAGGGAACCACCTGTAAGGTCAAAACGGTAGTGCATCCGTTTTCTGTTGTGAATTGGTAATCCCCTGCATCTTCGGGGCCCAAGTTGAATATGACCAAATCTTCAATGCCCATGTCCTTATCGTTACCATTGGCCCCTGAAACGGAGAAGGCTCCCTCTTCGTTGGGCAATATGCTCAATATTATCCAGTCACCTTCGGTCAAAGAGAGCACTTGGTTATCCTCTGCTTGCAGATAGTCCTGTCCGTTTATGTTGTATTCGGGGACAAGATTTATGTTGGTACAGTCCAAAGGTGTGTTCTCGAGTGTTAAATTCAATGTTGTTGTACATCCGTTTTCTGTAGTAAATGTATAGGTACCCGTATCGGACTCCGATAGATCGAATATGGTCAGGTCCTGTATGTCCATGGGTTTATTGTTGGGTCCCGTTATCGAGAATGCGCCATCGTTTGGTAGTACGCTCAAAATGATCCAGTCCCCTTGGTTTAAGGAGAGCGTTGCGTTGTCCTCATCTGCAAGGTATTCCTGTCCGTTTATATTGTATTCCGGTATCAGACCTACGGAGGTACAATTTACGGGAGCATCGTCTATGGTAATGTTCAATGTGGTTGTACAACCATCTTCCGTGGTGAAGGTATAGATACCTGTATCGGATTGTGAGAAGTTGAATAAGGTAAGGTCGTTAATATCCATTGGTTTTTCATTACCGTTCGGTCCCGTTATGGAAAAAGCCCCATCGTTCGGCAATACACTTAGAATGAGCCAATCACCTTCTGAAAGGGTTATTGAGCCATTGCTTTCTGCAGCTAGATATTCCTGACCGTTTATGTTGTACTCTGGAATCAAGTTTACGGAAGCACAATTTACAGGAGTGCTATCTATAAGTACTTCTAGACTGGTCGTACATCCATCTTCCGTGGTGAAGGTATAGATACCTGTATCGGATTGTGAGAAGTTGAATAAGGTAAGGTCGTTAATATCCATTGGTTTTTCATTACCGTTCGGTCCCGTTATGGAGAAAGCCCCATCGTTCGGCAACACACTTAGAATGAGCCAATCACCTTCGGAAAGTGTTATTGAGCCATTGCTTTCTGCAGCTACATATTCCTGACCGTTTATATTGTACTCTGGGGTCAAGTTTACGGAAGCACAAGTTGTAGAATCTACTGTTAGGGTTAAATCCGCTGTATATGCTCCGTCAACGGTGGTTACGGTTATGGTAGCTGTTCCTTCGGAAACGGCTATTACCTCACCGTTACCGTCCACTGTTGCGATGGTTTCGTCACTACTGCTCCATTGAACGGTTTGGTCGGTTGCATCTTCAGGGTTTATAGTTGCGGTAAGAACAATGGATTGTCCTATTTCTAGCGTTGCTGAAGATTCATTCAAGGTAACCCCTGTAACCCCTATCGAATTAGGTTCTACTGTAATGTTGGAGGTATCTTCGAACGCACCGTCAGCGGTTATTGCCGAGATTGTTGCGACACCTGGAGCTTGTGCCAGAACGACTCCGTTCGCGTCTACGGTGGCGATCGTGTTATCACTTGAAGACCATGTAATCTGAGTGTTAGTTGCATTTTGCGGAATTACATTCGCAGAGAGATTAATTGTCTCGCCAATAATTAGGTTTGCAGCCTCTGGATTTATGTTTATTCCCGTTACAGGTATATCAGGACTGGTTACGGTTACGGCTACGTTAGCGGTAAAATCCCCGTCGTTGGTAGTTGCCGTAATTGTAGCGATACCCTCTGCAATGGCGGTTATTGTACCGTCTGAATTTACGTTGGCGATGTTCTCATCGGATGAGGACCAATTGACCAATGTGTCATCCGCATCTTCTGGCTGCACGGAGGCATCAATGGTAATGTTCTCTCCAACTTCAAGAGAAATGTTTTCTTCACTTAAAACAATCCCCGTAACTAAAACAGGTTCCCGACATAGGCTAGTGACTACGAAATCATCGATACCGGCCTCAATAATATCTCCGTTGGAAGTACCGTCTGAAGCGGAAACCCTAAGTACAAGATCAGATCCTTGAGGTATTTCCGCTTTTGCTTCCGTCCATTGTGCGTTTACGGTCTCATCCCCATAGGAAGCGAGTGCGGTGTAGGAGGTACCATTGTCCAATGAATATTCCAATAGGAAATAGTCGTCCGGGTCATCCCCGGCATCCCTTTGGCCAAAGAAATACCAAATTGAAAGTTCGGAATCCTGCGTTATCCGATATACAGGAGAAGTAGCTATGCTCACACCTTGATCTACGTCGTTTGCGCCCACGGAAGTGTTGGTAGCGGTAAAAAATGCATTAGTACCCTGAGGGCTGTGGTCATCTTCCAACTGTGTTATGATACCGGAAGTAACCTGTGAGGTAGGATCGGCAACAATGAAGGTGCCGGTAGATGCGGTCCCTGAGGTGATCCAATCCGATGCGGAAGCATTTTCAAAATCAATGGAAACAACGATTTCTCCTTCACAAGGGCAGCTGTTTGTGCATGAACCGCCACAATCGATACCCGTTTCGTCACCATTTTTAAGACCGTCGTCGCAAGTGGGTTCTGGTACAGATTCAACAACTTTCAAAAATTGATTCGGCTGTGGGTTTATTATTTCATCGACATTTCCTGAGGGCCAACGAACTACAACTTTATCTACAGTAGTATTAACTCCAATACCAAAATGTTGCGTATACGAATTTACCAGGCCATAACCTTCACCTGAGCGAACATCTCTAATCTGTATACCCCAAGTACCATATAATTCAACTCGAGCTCCAATAGCATTTATATTACTATTGGTTCCAGTTAATTGAATATTTAAAAAGTTGTTTGAGTTTCCATTATTTAACCAAATACGATCTTTGGTAGAACTCGGTGAATTTAGTCCGGTCGCATACCCAGCGTAGATGTCTAAGAACCCATCATGATTGATATCACCAACTGAGAAAGATTGAATTTGATTTGAATTAAATGGATTAGTTGCATTCTGAAAAGTACCATCCCCATTATTATAAAAAATATAGTGATAGTCACCAGATACCATTAAATCTATAAATCCGTCATTATTAAAATCTTTAAAGAAACCTTGAATACCATAAAAATTTGCTGGATCTAGAACTGGTAAAAGCCCGCTACCAGAAGTTACTTCAGTAAAAGTACCATTACCGTTGTTACGCATTAAATTAGGTCCTGTTCCGTGATTGATGATAATCGCATCTAAATCACCATCATTATCAATATCTCCAAAATCTGAAAGCCATGTTTGATCACCTATTTTAAGATTGGCTTCCGCAGCTACTTCATTATAGTTGTTATTACCATCATTTTGCCATAGCATATTTATACGGCGCGGATCGGTGGGGTCAGTTACGCCGCCACGGCATTTAGATATGTATAAGTCTAAATCACCATCATTGTCATAATCAGTCCACATGCTCGCATAATTTCCTGAATTGTCGCTAATTGGAATTGTTTCTGTACTTATTAAATCTTCATTAAAAAACAAAGTTCCATTTTGGTTATTTTGATATGCTCGTGATTCTGCAAGATCATGGCAAGCAAAAATATCTGCCCAACCATCACTATTGATATCAGCGAAATTTGCGCCTTGCAAGAATATATCATCAGAGTCTGGTAAAATAGATTGCGAGTATGAGTTGTTGCCATTATTATTCTTGATAATTTTCAAGTTATCTTTAAAACCACCTGACATAACATCATTATATCCATTTTGATCAAAATCAGCTATGGCAGTACCCCATTGGTTTTGTGTGCTAACAGCACCATGATCATGAGTGGTAAATTGCTGTCCAGCTCCGTTTTGATATTGAATTCTTAGATTTCTTGCCGAATTAAATTGAACAATATCATCTCTACCATCGCCATTCATGTCAATAACACCCATGGGTAGGCCACTAAAGTTGTCTTGTCGTAAAAGTGTTGTGCCATCCGTGAACGAAACTGTATTACTACCAGGGTTATTATTATTTACTGCGATTGAAGTGGATGTTTGATCTGATTCCGAACCATCATTTACAGTTAATGTTACCGTATATGCTCCAATATTGGTAAATACATGGCTGGTTGTTATACCTGTAGCTGTACTACCATCACCAAAATCCCAAGAATAGGTTAATGGATCATTATCTGCATCGGTTGATGCAGATGCATCAAAATTAACACTCAACGGAGACGTACCGCTTACCGTAGAGGCAGAAAATACCGCTACGGGAGGTGAAGATGTAGTTGGTGTAAGGCTATTAATCCAATCTTCTATTAGTTGAACACCACCTGCATCAACAACATCTTTGGATATCGGCGGCATTTCAATACCTGTTTGGGTTGAGTTCATTCTAAAGTGTGCCATGGAGTTAGCAACATCTTGGGGAATAATTACTTTAGGGTTATTTAACCCTTCATCATATACCACATCACCATTTATAATATTTTGATTTTCTAGTGGCGTAGTATAGCGCGCATCAAACATAGCGATGTTATCTACGCTAGGGTTGTGGCAGCTTGCACAGTTTACATCTAAATAGGTTCTTGCCTTGTCCTCAAGAGAGGCATTTGCATCATTTTTTGCGTAGACTTTAGGGTAGTTGTCAACGTTACTGGCTGTTATAGTTTCACTTATAATACCAATTTGACTCAAAGCCACTAATTGATTGAGTGTTGAACCGTTACTAGGGTAGGTAATCTCTTTGTTTAAATTTCTGGTTTTAGGACCTAGCACACTTCCGTTCTGAGGAAAGTGACAGGAGGCACATTCAGCTCTGCTGGGGTAGTGCCAAGATTGTGTAATACCGTTTACTATAACATCTTCATCAACAGCGTCGTTTAATAAAGTTGCATTAGTTTGCGCATCATTCCATTTATACGTTAGGTAATAAAAGACATCATCATCCCCTTTTATTTCAAATCTTGTTTCTAAACGTTTACCTCCCAATTCAAAATGCTTTATGAGGACGCTTCCTTTGGGAAAATCCCAAGCATCCGTGTTTGAAAACACAATCTGTTCTTCTGCAGAATCATGGTTTCCATCATTGGGTATGACCATCCATCTACTTTTTTCAGCACCATCGGACCAAAAAGGCTCAATCATATCATAGGGAATTAATTCGGGTGCGGGTACAAGATTTACCAAGTTTGTAAAAGCACCGGTTTGTGATAACAGATTAGGGGCGTTACCACCGTTGCCAAGTGGTGCAGGTGTTATAGTTGGTAAACTATTGTTTAAAAACTTTCCTGTGGGAACAGGATTTAGAAGTGGTATTAAGACTGGTTGGTCAACAGGTTCATTTATTGGGTAACTATTTTCACTAAATGGTAGTTGCTTCTTAGGGGTTTCTAACTGACTGAAATCAAAATAAGCTAACTCCTCCGTACTTTCCTTAGGTTTATCCTTAAGATTGAATAGGGTTAGTATTGATATAGAAATAAAGGAAGCTGTTGCTAATAAGGCAAGACTTTGTTTTTTCATACTGTCGGTCAAAAATGATTTTTGAACCTTGGCACAATTAAATCCGTAACAAGCATACCATGTATAACTACAAAGACTTGTATCTGTTGGGAACAAAATAAAACGGGAGTAATTTTAAGCCATAGGCACTCTAAAAATCTAATAGTTAATGGTTATAACAGAGCAAATTAAGAAAGTAGGGAAAGTATGCTAAGAAAATTTTAACATTTTCGGTAAAAAACCGATTTAATGGATATATGGTTTTTTAAAGAAATATAATGTATTGATTTACTTACAATTACATAGGAATAATTGAGTTTTGAAGTAAGGTTTTAAGTTCGTTATTTTAATTTATTATCTACGATTTTCAATAACCATGGTGCGAGAAGGATAGGGAATAGTAAAAATAGCGAAGGTTAGCCCAAAATTGTTCTTAACGGGAAGTGTTATATAAACTAAAACTAAAAAACACCCTACTATGGTCAATGAAATTGAAATCTCATCCTTCGTTGGTTTGGAGATTTTCATCTTATATAATTATCGAATCTTTCTTATAAATTCTTGAATCTTATTTTTCCCACAAACCGTTAAATGCTTAATAAAAGCAGAACCAATAATAGCGCCTTTGGCAGTTTTTGTAGCCTGTTGAAAGGTTTCTGCATCTTTTATCCCAAAACCAACAATCTGTGGTTTTTTTAAATTCATTTTAGCAATACGCTCAAAATAAGCCTCTTGTTCGTTACCAAAACCAGATTTAGAACCCGTAACACTAGCGGAACTTACCATATAGATAAAACCGTCAGAGGCTTCGTCAATTTCGCGAATACGTTCGTCGCTAGTCTGTGGTGTAATTAAAAATACATTGATGAGACCGTACTTTTTAAAGATGTCCTCATATTCATTCTTATATACATCCAAAGGTAAATCTGGCATAATAAGTCCATCAACACCTATTTCATGACATTTTTTACAGAAATCCTGAACGCCGTATTGTAGCATGGGATTAAAATAGCCCATAACTATTAAGGGAATAGCAACCGTTTGCCTTATATCTTTAAGTTGTTCAAACAGTTTTTCGGTGGTCATGCCATTTTTAAGGGCGGCTGTGGAACTCTCCTGTATGGTTGGTCCATCTGCCAAGGGGTCGCTAAAAGGCAGACCAATTTCAATCATATCTACACCATTATTTTCAAGGTCTTGAATAATGGGCACGGTATCTTCTAAGGCCGGATAACCCGCAGTGAAATATATGGACAAGAGCTTTTTATTCTCCTGCATCTTTTGATTAATTCTGTTCATTTGTTCAGTAATAAAATCTATAGTTTAAAATAATCTATATAGGTGTTTAAATCCTTATCACCACGACCGGATAAGCTAATTACAACCACATCTTCCGGTTTAAACTTTTTATGTTCAAAAATGGCAAAAGCATGTCCCGTTTCAATAGCAGGAATAATACCTTCCAGTTGGGATAATTCTAAACCTGCGGTCATGGCCTCGTCATCCGTAGCGGAATAAAACTCCGCTCTTCCAGATTTGTGTAAATGTGAATGCATGGGTCCAACACCTGGGTAATCCAATCCTGCTGAAATGGAATAGGGCTCGGTTATCTGTCCGTCCGTTGTTTGCATCAACATGGTTTTACAACCATGGATAATACCTACTTTGCCTAGGGCAGATGTGGCCGCACTTTCTCCAGATTCAACTCCCTTACCAGCAGCCTCAACAGCAATAATACCAACTTCAGGTTCGTCTAAAAAGTGATGGTAGGTACCGGCGGCATTACTGCCACCGCCGATACAGGCGACAATGTAATCAGGATTTTCACGCCCTTCTTTTTCTTTTAACTGCCATTTGATTTCCTCTGATATAACCGATTGAAACCTAGTGACCATATCGGGATAAGGGTGGGGTCCAATAGCCGAACCTATAATGTAGTGGGTGTCTACAGGATTATTAATCCAATCGCGAATGGCTTCGTTGGTGGCGTCCTTAAGTGTACGGCTTCCTGAAAGTGCCGGTCTTACTTCTGCACCAAGCATTTTCATCCGCGCTACATTAGGTGCTTGTCTGGCAATATCTATTTCACCCATGTAAACGATACATGCCATGCCCATAAGCGCACAGACAGTGGCGGTAGCTACACCATGTTGTCCTGCGCCAGTTTCGGCTATAATTCTTGTTTTGCCTAATCTTTTGGCCATTAATATTTGACCAATAGTATTATTAACCTTGTGTGCTCCGGTATGGTTTAGATCTTCCCGTTTAAGGTAAATTTTGGCTCCATGTTTTTCAGAAAGACGCTTTGCAAAATAGAGTGGTGACGGCCTGCCTACGTAATCTTTTAATAATTGATGGAACTCTTTTTGAAAAGAATCCTCGTACATTATTTTCAAGTAGTTACGGCGTAACTCTTCTACGTTAGGGTATAGCATTTCAGGAATAAAAGCTCCCCCGAATTCTCCGTAATATCCTTTTTCGTCTGCGTGATATTTCATTGTTGTCAGTTTTAAGTTGACGGTTCTGAGTTAATTTTCTAATATATTTTCAACAGCAAACACTGTTTTTATTCAGTATCTAATTACTGATTCTTTTTTTAAACTCTTCTAGCTTTCCTACCTCCTTTAGCCCAGGTTCTATTTCGAACTTACTGTTCACATCAATAGCATGACAGTACTGGGATTCTGGTCTTTTTATAAACGCATTGATCGACGCTAGTTCGTCTAAACCTATTCCACCACTTAAAAAATAGGGTTTTTTAGAAGGGTAGTTTTTTAGCAAGCTCCAATCAAAGGTATATCCGTTTCCCCCAGGAAGTTTTCCTTTAGTATCGAATAGATAATAATCGCAAACTCCTTCAAAGGGCGTTAATTCCTTGAAGTCGAAACTATCCTTAATGGAGAAGACCTTAATTATTTTAAGATGCGGAACCGCTTTCTTTAACGCTTCGCAAAAAGCGGGACTTTCCTTTCCGTGTAATTGTGCCAATAGAAGCCCGTACTCTAGTGCCAAGCTTTTAATTTCATCCACATCGGCATCTACAAACACGCCTACTTTTTTAACACTATGTGGCAAGTGTGGCATAATTCCATTAAAAGAACGTTTGGAAGGTTTCCAGAAAATAAACCCAAGATAATCAGGTTTTAAAGCGGCAATTTCGGTAGTGTTTTTATTCATACCGCAGACCTTTAACTTTAGGGGACTGTTTTCCCGAGAGTTCTGATTATGATTCTTTTTGGTATAATAGTATTCCACTGCTTATTTTAATTTTTTAATGAATTCCGAAGCACTTTCCCCGGGATTATCCGTTTTCATGAAATTTTCACCAATTAAAAAGCCTTGGTATCCATACTGTTTTAAATCTTGAATGGCTTCAATAGCACTAATACCACTTTCAGAAACTTTTATAAAGTCGTCCGGTATCATTAACGAGAGCGACTTGCTGGTTTCTAAATTTACCTTAAAGGTTTTTAAATTTCTATTATTTACCCCTAGCATATCTAAACTAGGCATAATAGATTTTTGTAGCTCTTCTTCATTATGTACTTCTAGCAAAACATCCATACCCAAACTTTTAGCAAGTTCTGAAAAGATTTTAATTTCGGTTTTTGTTAATACGGCAGCAATTAATAGGATTGCATCCGCTCCAAAGGCTTTTGCCTCTAGAATTTGATATTCATTTACAGTAAATTCTTTACGCAGCAGCGGCATGTTTACGGAGGCTCTGGCAAGTAATAAATCTTCCAAAGAACCACCAAAATACTTAATATCGGTTAAAACGCTCATTCCGCATACACCTGCGTTTTGATAGCCTTTGGCAACAAGGCCCACATTGGTGTTTTGGTTTATGGAATCCTTTGAAGGAGAACGTCTTTTGTGCTCTGCTATAATTCCGGTAGCACTATTTTTTAAGGCATGTGCTAAGGAGCTGCAAGAGCGGTCAAAAAGCACGGATTGTTCTAGTTGAGATGAAGGGATGATTGATTTTTTCAAATCAACTTCCTTGCGTTTATCTGCTATTATTTTATCTAAAATGTTCATGCTGCGCTGATTGCTTGTAATTTTTTTAATGCGGCTAATCCTTTGCCACTTAACAACGATTCTTTGGCTTTTTCAAAACCTTCTTTAGGTGGGATACGCTGCACTGTTGCTATGGCTATGCCCGCATTAGCACAAACAACGTTGTTTTGTGCTTGGGTGCCTTTGCCATTTAGGACATTCATAAATATTTGTGCGGATGTGGGGATATCATCACCGCCAACAATAGCACTTGCGTTAATTGCCTTGACCCCGAAGTCGGAGGGCTTTAAAATTGCCTCTGATCCATTGGATATGGTCTTTGTGTCTCCTGTTAGACTTATTTCGTCATACCCGTCTAGTGCATGTAGAACGGTGAAATTTTTATTCGTATTCTGATAAAGATAACCATACATACGTGCAAGTTCTAGATTAAACACGCCTACCATTTGGTTATTAGGAAAAGCAGGATTAACCATTGGCCCTAACATGTTAAAAAATGTTTTTACACCAAGTTCCTTGCGAATGGGAGCCACATTTTTCATTGCTGGGTGAAACAACGGTGCATGTAACACACATATGCCTGCTTCATCAATAGATTTTTTAAGGAAATCTGCCTCATTACTAAATTTTATGCCCAAGAATTCCATGACATTACTACTCCCGCATTTGGAAGAAACTCCATAATTCCCATGCTTAGTAACTTTGATACCGGCTCCTGCTGTAACAAAGGAGGATAGGGTAGATATATTAAAAGTATCTTTTCCGTCTCCGCCTGTTCCGCATAAATCGATAGGATTATAGGCCGATAAATCTACTGCCAAACAGAGATCCAGTAAGGCATCGCGAAAGCCCTCCAATTCCTCTATGGTAACGCTCCGCATCATGTACACGGTTAAAAATGCCGCGATCTGACTGGTATTGTAATCCCCTTTGGCAATATTGACCAAGATATTCTTGGCATCCTCCTTTTCTAGGATTTCGTGATTGATCAATCTATTTAATGTTTCCTTCATTTTATTTTGGTTATAGACCTGTCGGGTTTTGAAAATCTGACAGGTCTTGCTAACAATTTATTTTCTTTACGCTTCCTTTTGCGACTTTGGGGCATTTATCCAATTCTTCAATAGTTGTTTCCCGTCCGGCGTCAAGACCGATTCTGGATGAAATTGTACCGCCCGTATATCAAATTCTTTGTGGCTTAGGGACATGATCTGTCCGTTTTTATCAAAGGAGGTAGCCTCTAAACAGTCCGGTAAATCGGTATGCACTACCCAAGAATGGTATCTACCTACTTCTATTTTTTTTGGTAATCCCTCAAAAATATAATCATCCTGTACAATTTCTATTTCCGTGGCAACACCATGATAAACTTGATCTAGATTTATTAGACTTCCACCAAAAACTTCAGCAATGGCTTGTTGTCCAAGGCAGACACCAAAGATTCGTTTTCTTTCCGCATATTCCCTGATAATGGTTTTTAGTAGTCCTGCTTCATCCGGAATTCCAGGGCCAGGCGAAAGTACTATATGTTCAAAATTGTCTACCTCTTCCAAGGATAGCTGATCATTTCGTTTTACAACAACCTCACAATTTAAATCTTCCAGATAGTGCACCAAATTATAAGTGAAACTATCATAATTGTCAATCATTAATATTTTCTGTCCCATTTAAATTGTTTCAGCTATTTCTAAAGCTTTATTTAAAGCTCCAAGTTTATTATAGGTTTCTTGCAATTCATCTTCAGCATCAGAAGCGGCTACTAATCCTGCACCCGCTTGAAAATGCAATTCATGATTTTTACTCAAAAAGGTCCTGATCATAATAGCATGATTAAAATTTCCGTCAAAGTCCATAAAACCAATAGCCCCACCATAATATCCTCTATTCGTTTTTTCATATTTTTCAATAAGCTGCATAGCCATGTGTTTTGGAGCTCCACTTAATGTTCCGGCAGGAAAGGTATCCGCTACAATTTTCAAAGTAGAAATATCCGTTTTTTTCATTCCTGTTACTTTGGAGACCAAATGAATAACGTGGGAGAAATACTGAACCTCTCTGTAAGTTTCCACATTTACTAGATTACCGTTTCTGCTAAGGTCGTTCCGAGCTAAATCAACTAACATCACATGCTCGCTATTTTCTTTATCGTCTTGTGCTAATTGTTTGGCCAATTCAGCATCTTGCTCATCATTACCTGTACGTTTATATGTTCCCGCAATGGGATGAATTTCTGCTTTGCCGTCCTTTACAATAAGTTGAGCCTCTGGCGAACTCCCGAATATTTTAAAATCTCCGTAGTCAAAAAAGAATAAATAAGGCGATGGGTTAATGGATCTTAAGGCTCTGTAGACGTTAAACTCATCTCCTTTAAAACCTTGGGTGAACCTTCTGGATAATACCAATTGAAAAACATCCCCGCGCTGGCAATGTTTTTTGGCGAGCGCTACATGTTCTTTAAAAGCATTGTCTTCCAGGTTTGTTTTAACCGCACCTTCTTTTGAGAAATTATAGGAAGCAAAATTCCTGATTTTTAAAACCTGTTCTAATTGAGGGATATTATTTTCAGATTCAAAACAGTGTGCGAATAAATAGGCTTCATTTTTAAAGTGATTAATGGCAATGACGTTTTGATATACGGCATAGTAAATGTCAGGAATGGCAACGGAATTATCTTTCTTAGAAATCTCTATACTCTCGAAATAACGAACGGCATCATAGGCCATAAAGCCAAAAAGGCCATTGGTAATAAATTTCAAATTTTGATTTTCTACCTTAAATTGTTTGCTAAAGCTGTCTATTTCCTTGGTAACTTCAGTTTCTTTGGATATCTGAATCTCTTCTTTTGTGCCATCCGGAAATTCCTTGGTGATGACTTCATTTTGCACTTTAATAGATGCTATGGGATTACAGCAGATATAGGAGAAACTATTGTCATTGGCGTGGTAGTCACTACTTTCCAATAAAATGCTGTTCGGAAACTTATCCCTTATTTTAAGATAAACACTTACAGGTGTAATGGTATCTGCCAAGATTTTTTTAGAATGGGTTTGAAGTTTAAAGGACATCATAAATGTTATAAATTAAAAAAGGCTTGTCGTGATGACAAGCCTTTATATATTTTTAAATAGGGACTAGTTCACGAATACTGTCGTAAATTATTCCACCACCAAATATTGTTCGTTATTTTCATTAGGTCAAAGATAGAAAGGAATTTTAAAGCCACAAATTTTCTGCACTTAAAAATAGAAATCCCCTTGAAATTTCTTTCAAGAGGATTCTTAAATACTCGTTTAGATTTTTAATTTTTCAGAAAAAACTACAGGGCAAGATCTACAACTAAATCAAAATCGTCATATATAGCTTTATCACCTAAGTCATCAAAAAAGCTACCAGAGCCATACCTAACATCAAATTTAGAACGGTCTACTTTTATAGTTGCGGTTGCTTTGTTTTCGAACATTGAAACAACTAGTGTTACGGGCTTGGTGATTCCTTTTATCGTAAGGTCCCCCGATACACTATAGGACTTAGCATTTTTGTCAAATGCTTTTACGGAAGTAAAAACTAATTTAGCCGTTGGGTGATTGGCTACCCCAAAGAAATCATCTGACTTTAAATGCCCTTCTAATTTCTCTTTTCCATTACCTGCGGTCATATCCGTGTTGGTAATGCTTGTCATATCAACTACAAATTCGCCGCCAGTAAGTGTTTTCCCCTCCATCATCAAATAGCCGGATTTAAGATTGATTTTACCTTCATGCGAACCCGTTACTTTGTATCCTTTCCAAGTAACTGTACTTTGTGCTACGTTTACCTCTTTCTTTTCACCATCAATTGGTGTTGTTGCTGTTGCGGAAAAACCGAAAACTAAGGCTAATGCGATACTTAATACTGTTTTTTTCATCTTTTTAAAGTTATTGTGTTTGTTTTAAATTTATAGGTGTGTGAATAATGTTTGTTTTGATTTACGAACCTTGACATAATGTTGGGTTTCGTCTTCAGCGGATCTATATCCTATAGGCAAAACCACTGCAGTATTCATGTTCTTACCATCGAGACCAAGGATTTTATTATATGCTTCAGCCTCAAAACCTTCCATAGGACAGGTATCTATTTTTAATTCTGCTGCAGCTTGCATTACATTTCCCAAAGCAATGTAGACTTGTTTTGCAGTCCAAGTTTCTTTGGAGGATAAGGGTAAATCTAATAATTTGGATTTAGCAAATTCACCGTAACCCTTTAATTCTTCGATTGGAATATTCCTTGTTTCCGATACATTCTGTAAGTAATCATCAACCAATTCTCCACCAAAATCAGATTGGTTGGCAAAAACGAGTAGGTGAGAAGCATCGGTAATTTGAGATTGTCCCCATGAAACCGGTTTTAATTGCTCTCTTATAGTCGTATCTGTAATAACAAATACATGATAGGGCTGCAGTCCGTAAGAAGAAGCACTAAGTTGGGTAGCCTCTAGTAATAGTTCTAAATCTTCATCCGATATCTTTTTTGAGTTATCAAATTTTTTAGTGGCATAGCGCCAATTTCTGTTTTCTAAGGTGTTGTTCATTTTAAAATTTATCTAATAATCTATTTAATTGTTCTAGTTCTGATTTGGTAAAGTTGTCTAGAATCTGTTCTTCCTTTTCAAATAACATGCCATCAATATCATTGAGAAAATTTAATCCCTCATCGGTTATTTTTATTTCTACTTTTCTACGGTTATGCTCACAAATGCTTCTGATGACATAACCCTTCTTAATGAGCTTGTCCACCAAACGTGTAGTATTACTCATTTTAGTGACCATACGTTCATTTATAGTAGATAAATTGGCAGGTTTTCCTTTCTGCCCTCTTAAGATTCGTAAAACGTTGAATTGTTGTAGGGAGATTTCAAAAGGTTTAAGAAAACAGGAAATCTGTTCGTTTACCTTATTGTAAACCAAGGATAGATGAATAAGTGTCCTCTTTTTCAAGGGGATTTCTATACTCGTTTTAATAACCTGCTCTACATTCATGTATTTACAATATTTGTATATACAAATGTATGTTTATTATTTAGTGTTGATATGAAAGGTGAATTAAATTTTTGTTAAAACTTAAGGAATGTATTTTCATCTAGATCGTTTATTTTTGAAAAAAAAGAATTATGGCAGATTTATCACAAGAAGAGTGGGCATCCAAGTTGAAAAACGATACCAATGCTTTTGTATTAGATGTTAGAACGCAGGAGGAGATAGAGGATGGAATTATTCCGAAAGCCGAGAATATTGATATTTATTTGGGACAAGAATTCCTGGATCAATTAGAAAAACTGGACAAGTCAAAGAATTATTACGTGTATTGTAGATCAGGAAATCGTAGTGGCCAAGCCTGCGCCATTATGAACAGTATTGGTTTTAAAAACACGTACAATTTGGAAGGCGGTTTTATGAACTGGGAAGGTGATGTCCAAGAATAGCTGAAAATTAATAAGATTTTTAGAACCTGCTATAAGGCAGGTTTTTTATTTTTAAGTAATGAAAGAGGACCTTCTTCACTACATCTGGAAATATAAAAAATATCCAAATACTCGTTTAAAGACAACATCTGGTAGTGCTGTTTTAATTAAAGCGGTTGGAATGCATAACCAATTAAGTGGTTCTGATTTTTTTAATGCCAGTTTGGAAATAGATGGACAAATCTGGGCCGGCAATGTTGAAATTCATTTAAAATCTTCTGATTGGTATGCTCATAATCATGAAAAAGATACTAGCTATAACAATGTTATTCTACATGTAGTATGGGAGGATGATGTTTCTGTTTTTAGAGCTGACGGTTCTGAAATACCTACCCTTGAACTAAAGAATTTTATTTCTGACGAATTATTGGTCAACTATAAAAAGCTATTTCACGGAGCGAAGGATAGAACAATAAATTGCCAATCCGATATAAAGATAATTTCGGATTTTACTTTTAATAACTGGATGGAAAGGCTTTATTTTGAAAGGCTAGAGCACAAATCTCAAGTAATTTCAGAACTACTTGAAACATCTAAGAACGATTGGGAAAAAGTACTATTTATTCTACTATTCAAAAACTTTGGGTCTAAAATAAATGGAAATCACTTCTTTGAAATAGCCAAGAGCTTAGATTTTTCCATTGTTCGTAAACTATATAATAAACCCTTAGAACTAGAGGGGCTGCTTTTCGGACTAACAGGATTGCTCTCTAACGTAAATGAATTAGACCCTTATCAGAAGAAACTTAAAACTGCTTTTGATTTTTTAGTACATAAACACGAGCTTACTGGTGATGTGTTTGGGAAAGCGGAGTTTTTTAAACTGAGACCGTCTAACTTCCCTACTATTAGACTTTCACAATTTGCGGCACTTTATGCTTCCAATAATAATCTATTTCAAGATTTAATGCATTTAGAAGGTAGGGATTTGAGTGCGCTTTTTAATTGTAAGGCAAGTAGTTATTGGGATACTCATTTCACATTTGGAAAAACTTCGGGTAAACGAGCTAAGACTATTTCCAAGAAATTTATAGACCTTTTGGTCATCAATACCATTATGCCATTGAAATTTTGCTATCAAAAACATAATGGAATTCCATTAACAGATTCTTTTACACAAGACATAGAACATATCGCTAAAGAAGATAATGCTATTATCCAAAGATTTTTGGATTTAGATGTAACTGTGGAAAGTGCCAAGGATACTCAGGCCTTATTAGAACTGTATCATAATTATTGCTCCACTAACAAATGTTTACAATGCGCCGTTGGAACAGCGTTATTAAATTTAAAGCATTAAATTTATCTAATGAATGCCTTATATAATTTGTTGCATTATCTTCAGAAGAGAGGTTTTGAAGTTTGTAGAAGAATTGCTGAGCGTTTAGGAATACGGGCTCGTGTTGTCCGGACTTCATTTATATACCTAACGTTTGTAACCCTTGGTTTTGGTTTTGCACTTTATCTCTTTTTAGCTTTCTGGCTCAAAATAAAGGATTTAGTCTACACGAAAAGAACCTCTGTCTTTGATTTGTAATTATGGTTAAACTATTCCGTTCAAAAATTTATTTTGCATTGGTTTTAATGCTGTTGGTACTCTTATTCGGAGTCCTAGGATATCGGTTCATATCTGATTATTCTTGGATAGATGCCTTCTACATGACCATAATAACGGTTACTACGGTAGGTTTTTCAGAGGTGCGGCCTATGGGTCCAGAAGGCAAGATATTCACCGTATTGCTAATCATTACTAGTGTTTTTATAGTTGGTTTTGCGATATCGGTTATCACCGAGTATATTTTAAGTAGAAATTCTTTACAACTTTTAAAAAAGAAAAGAGTGAAAAATACCATTGAAAAATTATCTGACCATGTTGTAGTATGCGGATTTGGCCGAAATGGAATGCAGGCTGCAGAACGCCTAAAAGCCTATAAAACACCTTTCGTCGTAATTGAGAGGGATAAGGAACTCATTGAGAAATATGATAATGAAATTCTTTTTGTAGAGGGCGATGCAAATGATGATGAGGTTTTGCTCGAGGCAGGAATAAAGAGAGCAAAATTTTTACTTACCGCTTTACCAGATGATGCTACCAACTTATTTGTGGTATTATCAGCTAGACAGCTCAATGAAAAGTTATTCGTTATAAGTAGAGCTTCCTTAGTGAATTCGCAAAAGAAATTAGTTTTGGCAGGTGCCAATAAAGTAATAATGCCAGATAAAATCGGAGGTGACCATATGGCCTCCTTAGTGGTAATGCCAGATTTGATAACTTTTATGGACAAGCTTTCTATGGAAGGTGGGGATACAACTAATTTAGAGGAAGTGGCAATAGAGGATTTTGCAGACCAAGTAGATTGTAATTCGTTGAGAGATTTGGATTTGCGCAGGAAAACGGGCTGTACTATTATAGGTTATATTGCTCCGGACGGGGAGTATATTATTAATCCAGAGGCAGATTTAAAATTACAACCAAAAAGTAAAGTAATTGTTCTTGGCAGGCCGGAACAAATTAAAAGATTGAACGAGATGTTTCATATCGCATAAGTATCTTTTGGAGATATATTTGATTCCGTACATTATTTTTAAGATATTGCCAGACTTACAAACTAATTAATTACTAAAAAAACCAAAAATTATGAAGTATAGACTTCTAACTTTTCTTACCCTATTAGTGCCGTTTATTACTTTTTCACAAGAAAAGGGATTAGATGAAATTGTGAATGATGCTTTTATGCCTTTTGCAACCTGGTGGGAAAACACAGTCTTAACGTCCATTCCTATTGCAGGATATAATATTCCGATTGTATTAATACTTCTAATTTTAGGTGCTACCTTTTTTACCATCTATTTTAAATTTCCGGGGATTACAAAATTTCCTTTGGCAATTAATGTAGTTAGAGGTAAATATGAAGAAATTGAAAAATATGGTCTTGAGAAGGTAGAAATGCACATGACCGAAGATGGCGATATTCCAGATACCATAAGAGATGAAAGTGAGGAAGGTGAGGTTAGCCATTTTCAAGCACTTGCAACAGCTGTTTCTGGAACTGTTGGTTTAGGTAACATTGCGGGTGTTGCAGTGGCTATAGCACTGGGAGGACCAGGAGCTACGTTTTGGATGATAGTTTGTGGTTTAATAGGCATGTCCACAAAATTTGTGGAATGTACCCTTGGTGTTAAATACCGTGATGTTGGTCCTGACGGAACTGTTTATGGTGGCCCTATGTACTACCTGTCTAAAGGTTTAAGCGAGAGTAATTTTAAAATTCTAGGAAAGGTTCTGGCGGCAATTTTCGCTATTCTATGTGTTGGTGCTTCCTTTGGTGGGGGTAATGCATTTCAATCCAATCAAGCGGCGGTACAACTTACGACGATGTTAAACTTAGAGGGTGGTGCTACAGGTGTTATCATTGGTGTAGTTCTTGCCATTCTTGTGGGTATTGTTATTATTGGTGGTATTAAGAAAATTGCTAGCGTAACTGAAAAAATAGTTCCATTTATGGCCGGTATATATGTATTGGCTTCTTTGGTAATCATTTTTGCAAATATCAAATATATAGGAGATGCTTTTGGGATGATATTCGCCGGGGCTTTCGCTCCAGATGCTGCAATAGGTGGTATCGTAGGTGTAATTATTGTTGGGTTTCAAAGAGCGGCTTTTTCTAATGAAGCAGGTGCAGGTTCTGCCGCTATTGCTCACTCTGCCGTTAAAACAAGATATCCTGCAAGCGAGGGAATTGTAGCCTTGTTGGAGCCTTTTATTGATACCGTGGTTATCTGTACCATGACTGCTTTAGTAATTATATTCTTTAACATGGACGCAGGTGCCTTTGATTACGGAAATGGTGTTGGAAGCACCGTGCTACTTAATGATACGGGAGCTTATGTAGGAGGTGTAGATTTAACGTCAATGGCTTATGACTCTGTTATTCCCGGGTTCAGATATGTCTTAACTATAGCCATAATATTATTCGCTTTTTCTACAATGATATCATGGTCTTACTACGGACTTCAATCTTGGAAATATCTTTTTGGAAGAGGTAAAACCGCTGATATTGTTTATAAGGTTATGTTCTTGCTGTTCGTTGTTATTGGAGCTGCCGCGACATTAGATGCAGTGATTAAGTTTTCTGATGCAATGATTCTCGCATTGGTATTTCCAAATATGATTGGCTTGCTTATCCTTTTTCCTAAAGTAAAGAAAAGTCTTAGTAAGTATCTTGAAGCCATTAAAAAAGTATACTAATTACATCATAGATTGAAAAGTTTAAAATCCCACTTTAAGTTCAGTAAACAGGAACGAAGTGGGATTTTCTTCTTGTTATTAATTCTAGTCGCTTTCCAAATTGTTCGTTTTTTTATTAGAGAATCTAGCACTAATAATGACTCACTATTGCTTCCGGACGTCGAAACTCAAGAAGAGTTAGATAGGTTGAAAAAGAATCGGCCTAAAAAAGATTCTTTGATGATTTATCCATTTAATCCAAATTATATTACAGATTTTAAAGGGTACACCTTGGGCATGTCCGTGGAAGAAATTGACCGTTTGCATCAATTCAGGGCCAATAAAAAGTTCGTGAATAGTAAAGAAGAATTCCAAAAAGTGACACTGGTTTCAGATTCACTTTTGCAGGAAATTGCTCCTTATTTTAAATTTCCTGATTGGGTAACCGAAAAAAAATCATTTAAAAACGTTAAGGAAAAGTTTCAAAATAAATATGATAAGAATATCGGATACACTCAAAAAGCCGCTAAAAAGGATTTAAATAGCGCAACGGTCCAAGAATTGAGAAAAGTAAGTGGTATTGGGGAAAAACTATCCGCAAGGATTGTGAAATTCAGAGACCGGTTAGGAGGTTTTCTCGTTAAGGAACAATTATTTGATGTTTATGGACTAGAACCAGATGTGGTGCACCGGGCGTTTGAGGTTTTTGAGATGCAAAATCCACCTGATATAAATAAAATTTTCATTAATTCGGCATCTGCTGAAGAGTTATCCAAGTTGGTATACATAACGCAAAGTGTTGCCCAAAGTATTGTAGACTACAGGGATGTTAACGGAAGTATCAATTCCTTTGACGAATTATCGGAAATCGAAGATTTTCCGTCGGACAAGATTAAGAGAATTGCCCTATATTTGTCCTTAAAAAAATAACGCTATGCAAAGTATGTACTTCACTGAAGAACATCAATTATTTAGACAGAGTCTCCAAGATTTTTTACAAAAAGAAGTAGTACCACACATCGATAAATGGGAGGAAACCGGTACTATAGATAAGTTTATTTGGGAGAAGTTCGGAGAGATGGGCTATTTTGGTCTTGCTACGCCTGAAAAGGATGGAGGCCTAGGGTTAGATTTATTCTACACCGTAATACTCTTAGAAGAGCTCCAAAAAATAAACTCAGGTGGATTTGCGGCGGCTATTTGGGCACATGCGTATTTGGCAATGACACATCTTAATAAAGAAGGTGATGATGCTATTAAAAAACAATATCTAGAGCCTAGTATAGCAGGTAAGATGGTTGGTTGTTTATGCGTTACAGAACCATTTGGCGGCAGTGACGTAGCAGGTATGCGCAGTACTGCGATAAAGAAAGGAGATTCATATATTCTTAATGGCTCTAAGACTTTTATTACGAACGGGGTCTATGCAGATTATATGATAGTAGCGGCAAAGACAGATACTAGTATGGGTAATAAGGGTATTAGTATTTTTGTGGTTGATAGAAAGAGTAAGGGTGTTACGGCGAATAAATTGAATAAATTAGGTTGGCGGGCTTCTGATACCGCAGAACTTGCCTTTGATAACGTTGTTGTGCCCGCTACAAATTTAATGGGCGAGGAGAATAAAGGTTTCTCCTATATTATGGAGCATTTTGCACTAGAGCGCCTCATAATGGGTATTAATGCACACGCAAGAGCAGAGTTTGCGCTGGAGTATGCCTTGCAGTATATGTCGGAAAGAGAAGCTTTTGGAAAGCGGATAAACACTTTTCAAGCCTTACGGCATCGCATAGCAGACCTTTATGCGGATATTGATATGTGCAGGGAATATAACTACTCGGTTGCCTACAGGCTGGATAAAGGCGAATACGTAGTAAAGGAAGCTACTATTTCTAAATTAAAATCGACGAAAGTTGCTGATGAGGTTATTCATGAGTGCTTACAATTTTTAGGTGGCTATGGTTATATAGAGGATTATCCCTTGGCTAGATTATTTAGAGATAGTAGATTAGGTCCAATTGGTGGCGGCACTTCTGAAATTTTAAGGGAAATTATCGCCAAAATGGTAATCGACAAGAAAGACTATAAACCTGCTACGAATTAGGTTGAATCCTGTTTTGGCGAAAATCGAACACCGATTTGCCAAAATGGTAATCGACAAGAAAGACTATAAACCTGCTACGAATTAGGTTGAATCCTGTTTTGGCGAAAATCGAACACCGATTTGCCAAAATGGTAATCGATAAGAAAGACTATAAACCAGCGACGAACTAGATTTATTTATGTTTTGGCGAAATTGGGGCATCGATTCGCCAAAATGATAATCGATAATTTGTTTAGGAATGTCCTTTAAGTAAGATTAAGGCAAGAAGATGGCCTTATTATTTTACGGGCTTTTAAATAAGTTAGAGTTATTTTGAATAAGGGGTTGTTAATTGTAAATAAGTTTATATATTTGCCGCCTTAATCATTAAAGAAAGGAGGTTGTAGCCCATGTTAATAATACCAGTAAAAGAAGGAGAAAACATAGATAGAGCTTTAAAGCGCTTCAAGCGAAAGTTCGATAAGACAGGTACCATGAGACAGTTGCGTAAAAGGCAGCAGTTCACGAAGCCTTCTGTAGAGCGCAGAGCGCAGATACAAAAAGCACAATACATTCAAGGTTTAAGAGATCAAGAAGAAATTTAAGCTTTTATTTATTTGAAATATCAAAATCCCGTTTAAAAACGGGATTTTTTGTTTTTAATAGGCGAGCCAATAAAGACTTTGGTAACTTTGAGTATGACACTGGATAAATTTATTTCCTACATCTCCTTAGAAAAGAACTATTCGCTTCATACTGCTAATGCTTACCGATCGGATATTGAGGCTTTCCGTTCTTTTTGTGTTTCCGAATTCGACATAAGGGAAATTGAAGAAATACCGTACTCCTTAATTAGGAGTTGGGTGGTTGCCTTATCGGAAGGCGGTCTGTCCAATCGTTCCATAAATAGAAAATTAGCTTCGCTAAAGGCTTACTATAGGTTTCTACAAAAAATTGGGGAGATAGCGTCAAGTCCGCTGGCAAAACATAAAGCTCTTAAAACTTCAAAAAAAATAGAGATACCATTTTCGGAAACTGAAATGGAATCGGTCTTATCTAAAATTTCATATGCTGATAATTTTGAGGGAAAAAGGGATAAGCTCATTATTCATGTACTCTATACTACAGGTATGCGTAGGGCAGAACTTATTAATTTAAAACTGGTCGACCTTGATTTTGAGAGACAGATTATTAAAGTACTTGGAAAACGAAATAAAGAAAGAATAATTCCCATGCTTACTGAAACAAGTCAATATTTCTCTTCTTATGAGGAGGAGCGCGCTAGACTAGAAGAAATCAATGATGATCAGTTTGTTTTCTTGTCCAAATCTGGAAATAAAATATATGAGACACTTGTTTATAGGATAATAAATAAGTATTTTAGAGAGGTTTCCTCTAAGGTGAAGCAGAGTCCACACATCCTTAGACATACTTTTGCGACACACTTGTTAAATAAAGGGGCGGATTTAAATTCTGTTAAAGAATTATTAGGGCATTCAAGCTTAGCCTCAACGCAGGTTTATACGCATAATAGTATTACAGAGCTGAAAAAAGTGCATGCTAAGGCGCATCCTAGGGGAAGTGAATAATTCATTCGTTTAACATACCCGGTATTTTGAGGGTTTAAATTTTCGGTCTATGAAAGTAAATACACAATCGGTAAATTTTAATGCAGACGTAAAATTGATAACCTTCTTGGAAAATCGTCTTGATAAATTAGAAACTTTTTACGATAAGGTTATTAGTTCTGACGTTTACTTAAAGGTGGAGAATACAAGCTCAAAAGAGAATAAGGTGGTAGAGATTAAGCTTAATGTTCCTCGAAATAAATATATAGTAAAAAAACAATGCAAGTCTTTTGAAGAAGCTGTAGATTCTGCTTGTAACTCATTAGAAAGAAAGCTCATAAAAAGAAAGCAAAAATCACGTTTACAAACGTGAAGAAAATTTTTGTTATTTTATTTTGAATAAACAAATAAATCAATACATTTGCAGTCCGTTAGAAATAGCGGACTTTTTTATGCTGTAAAAGGTGTAAAATCGCCGATGTAGCTCAGCTGGCTAGAGCAGCTGATTTGTAATCAGCAGGTCGTGGGTTCGAGTCCCTCCATCGGCTCATACGTTCTTAAAATACTGGTTAAAAGGGGAGATACTCAAGCGGCCAACGAGGGCAGACTGTAAATCTGCTGACTACGTCTTCGCAGGTTCGAATCCTGCTCTCCCCACTTTAACTTAAAAATAGTATTCAAATATTGAAATTATAAGCGGGAGTAGCTCAGTTGGTAGAGCGTCAGCCTTCCAAGCTGAATGTCGCCGGTTCGAACCCGGTCTCCCGCTCTATATTTTTTGACGAAAGTCATTCCTGCGAAGGCAGGAATCTACTCTAAAAAGTAGGTTCAACACTTTACGCCGGTGTAGCTCAGGGGTAGAGCGTTTCCTTGGTAAGGAAGAGGTCACGAGTTCAAATCTCGTCATTGGCTCAATTAAGGTATAAATTTGTACACTAATATAAACTAAGATTAAAATTTAATAAACATGGCAAAGGAAACTTTCGATCGTTCCAAACCGCACTTAAATATTGGTACTATTGGACACGTAGATCACGGTAAAACTACATTGACTGCAGCTATTACAACTGTATTGGCTAACGCAGGCTTATCAGAACTTAGAAGTTTCGATTCTATCGATAACGCACCTGAGGAAAAAGAAAGGGGTATAACAATTAATACTTCTCACGTAGAATATTCAACTGCTAACCGTCACTACGCACACGTTGACTGTCCTGGTCACGCAGATTATGTTAAGAACATGGTTACGGGTGCTGCCCAAATGGATGGTGCTATTTTAGTTGTTGCAGCTACAGATGGTCCTATGCCACAAACTCGTGAGCACATCCTTCTAGGTCGCCAAGTTGGTATACCTAGAATTGTTGTTTTCATGAACAAGGTGGATATGGTTGATGATGAGGAGCTTATTGAATTAGTAGAGATGGAAGTAAGAGAATTGCTTTCTTTCTATGAGTACGATGGTGATAATGGTCCTGTAATCGCTGGTTCTGCATTAGGTGCATTGAACGGTGAGCAAAAATGGGTAGATACCGTTATGGAGCTTATGACTGCCGTAGATGATTGGATCGAACTTCCTAAAAGAGATGTTGAGAAAGATTTCTTAATGCCTGTAGAGGATGTTTTTACGATTACGGGTCGTGGTACTGTTGCAACTGGTCGTATCGAGACTGGTATTGCTAACACGGGTGATGCTGTTGATATCATTGGTATGGGGGCTGAGAAATTAGCGTCTACAATTACTGGTGTTGAGATGTTCCGTAAGATATTAGATAGAGGTGAAGCGGGAGATAACGTAGGTATCTTGTTAAGAGGTATTGAAAAAGCTCAAATTAGCCGTGGAATGGTAATCTGTAAGCCAGGTTCTGTTAAGCCACATGATAAATTTGAAGCAGAGGTTTATATCTTGAAAAAAGAAGAAGGTGGTCGTCATACACCATTTCATAACAACTACCGTCCACAGTTTTATGTAAGAACTACGGATGTTACAGGAAACATTTCTCTTCCTAGTGGAGTTGAAATGGTTATGCCTGGAGATAACTTAACTATTACAGTAGAGTTGATTCAGCCAATTGCACTTAGTGAAGGTTTACGTTTTGCAATCCGTGAAGGAGGTAGAACAGTTGGTGCTGGTCAGGTTACAAAGATTTTATAGTCTTTAAAGAATAGTTTAAAATAGTGTTACATTAAAAGGGTGTCCCGTTTTTACGGGATACCTTTCGATGTAATTACAAACGGGTGTAGCTCAGTTGGTAGAGCACTGGTCTCCAAAACCAGGTGTCGGGAGTTCGAGTCTCTCCTCCCGTGCGAATCTTGGAAGAGTGTGCGTGAGACGAGAAGTATATCCTGAGCGAAGTAGAAGGAAGTCTCTCCTCCCGTGCCAAATGCGGGGATTATTACAATCTCTTTAGTCGAATTTGAAAAATAATTAGGAATGTTTACATATATCAAAGAATCTGTTGAAGAGTTAAGAAATAACGTAACACTTCCTACTAGGGCGGAGTCCTCTAACCTAATGGTTATTGTAGCGGTGTTTTCAATTTTGTTCGCTTTAGCTACTTGGGGTGTAGACACTGTATTTAGTAAAATCATAAAATTATATTTCAATAACGTTCTTAATTAATAATCGCTCTATGTCAGAAGTATTAGAAAAAAAGTGGTATGTAGTGAGAGCTGTAAGTGGTCAAGAGAATAAAATCAAAGGCTACATAGAGAGTGAGGTAGAAAGACATGGTTTTGCAGATTATTTAGAGGATGTTTTGGTTCCTACTGAAAAGGTAATTCAGATAAGGAACGGAAAGAAAATAAATAAAGAAAGAGTCTACTTTCCTGGATACATTATGGTGAAAGCCAATTTAGGAGGTGAGATGGTGCATATTATTAGGTCTATCACGAACGTTATAGGTTTTTTGGGTGAAACAAAAGGAGGAGATCCTGTACCACTTAGAAAATCAGAGGTCAACAGAATGCTAGGTAAGGTAGACGAATTGGCGGTTAATACGGACAGCGTTGCCATACCTTTCGTGTTCGGAGAAACTGTTAAGGTTATAGACGGGCCGTTTAACGGTTTTAATGGTACGGTTGAGAAGATTAATGAGGAGAAGCGTAAACTTGAAGTGATGGTGAAGATTTTCGGTAGAAAAACACCATTGGAATTAAGTTATATGCAAGTAGAAAAGATTTAAGATAATTGTTACATATTTAAAAGTTGTGTTGCTTCCATTGACACACTTTCAATTTAATTTTAAACAATGGCAAAAGAAGTAGGTAAAGTAGTTAAACTACAAGTTAGGGGAGGTGCAGCGAATCCATCGCCACCGGTTGGACCCGCCTTAGGTGCTGCCGGTGTTAACATCATGGAATTCTGTAAGCAGTTCAATGCTCGTACGCAGGATAAACCAGGTAAAGTATTACCAGTTGTTATCACCGTATATAAGGACAAGTCTTTCGACTTTGTCGTTAAAACACCACCAGCGGCAGTTCAGCTATTGGAAGCAGCTAAGATTAAAAAAGGATCTGGCGAACCTAACAGAGTAAAATTAGGTAGTGTAACCTGGGATCAAATCAAGGCGATAGCCGAAGATAAGATGGTTGATCTTAATGCCTTTACGGTAGAATCTGCAATGAGTATGATTGCAGGGACTGCACGTTCTATGGGTATGAAAGTAGCAGGCAAAAGACCTTTTTAAAATCTTAAAGAGCAATTAAATGGCAAAGTTAACAAAGAAGCAAAAAGAAGCGCACTCAAAAATAGAAAAGGATAAACTTTATTCTGTTGATGATGCTTCGGCTTTAATCAAAGAAATAACTAATACAAAATTTGATGCGTCTGTAGATTTAGCGGTTCGTTTAGGGGTTGACCCTCGAAAAGCAAATCAAATGGTTCGTGGAGTGGTTACACTTCCTCATGGAACTGGTAAAGATGTAAAAGTTTTGGCTTTAGTAACACCAGATAAAGAAGCAGAAGCTCAGGAAGCTGGTGCAGATTATGTTGGTTTAGACGAGTATTTGGATAAAATTAAAGGCGGTTGGACAGATGTTGATGTAATCATCACCATGCCAAGCGTAATGGGTAAATTAGGTCCTTTAGGTCGTGTTTTAGGACCAAGAGGTTTAATGCCTAATCCAAAAACAGGTACAGTGACTATGGATGTGGCAAAAGCAGTTACAGAAGTAAAAGCTGGTAAAATTGATTTTAAGGTTGATAAAACGGGTATCGTTCATGCGGCCATTGGAAAGGCTTCCTTTTCAGCGGATAAAATTGCAGGAAACGCGAAAGAGTTGTTAGAAACTTTAAATAAGATGAAACCTACAGCGTCAAAAGGTGTTTATATGAAAAGTATTTTTATGTCTAGCACCATGAGTCCAAGTGTTCAATTAGACCCTAAGTCAGTTTAAACACTGCTAGTTAAAAATTTCAATTATGACAAGAGAAGAAAAAGCAACGGTTATACAGGATTTAACGACGCAGTTGGGAGAGAGTTCTACTATTTATTTAGCGGATATCTCCGGTTTAGATGCAGGGACAACTTCTGATTTAAGAAGGGCTTGTTTTAAATCGAACATACGATTGGCTGTAGTTAAGAATACATTGCTTGCAAAGGCAATGGAAGCTTCCGAAAAAGAGTTTGGCGAACTTCCTGAAACACTAAAGGGGAATACTTCCTTAATGTTTTCAGAAGTTGGTAATGCTCCTGCAAAACTTATCAAAAATTTCAGAAAGAAATCTGATAAACCTCTTTTAAAAGGGGCTTTTGTAGAAGAAGCAATTTATATAGGTGATGAGAATTTGGATGCTTTAGTGAGCATTAAGTCTAAAGAAGAAATGATTGGCGAGATTATAGGATTGTTACAATCTCCTGCCAAGAATGTTATTTCTGGACTTAAATCTGGTGGTGGTAAACTTGCTGGAATCCTTAAAACATTATCTGAAAGATAAGTACGCACTAAAAACTAAGTATATTTTAAAATTTTATTAAACGATAGAAAATGGCAGATTTAAAAGATTTCGCAGAACAATTGGTTAACCTTACTGTAAAAGAAGTAAACGAGTTAGCTGATATATTAAAAGATGAATATGGTATTGAGCCTGCAGCAGCAGCTGTAGCAGTTGCCGCCGGAGGTGGTGGTGCTGAAGGTGGTGAAGCCGCTGAAGAAAAGTCAGAATTTGATGTAATCTTAAAAGCAGCTGGTGGTTCTAAATTAGCAGTAGTTAAATTGGTTAAAGAATTGACTGGTCTTGGATTGAAAGATGCAAAAGATATCGTTGATAGCGCACCTAAAGCAGTAAAAGAGGGTGTTTCTAAAGACGAAGCAGAAGGTATCAAAAAATCATTGGAAGAAGCAGGAGCGGAAGTTGAGCTTAAATAGTAGCAACAACCATAGCACTTTTGGTTTAGGTCTTTTCGCTTTTTGCGGCTAGACCTAAGCCTTTTTATAGAATTAGGTATATTAAGCTGTATATCACCCATTAGTACTCACGATCAAAACACTGTCCGTAGATGTTCACAAATCAGACTGAAAGAATTAATTTCGCCTCAGCTAAGAAGACTCCAGACTACCCGGATTTCTTAGATATTCAGATTAAATCATTTCAAGATTTTTTCCAACTTGAAACGAAATCTGACCAAAGAGGGGATGAAGGTTTGTATAATACCTTCATGGAGAATTTCCCAATAACTGATACAAGAAATCAGTTTGTATTGGAATTTTTAGACTACTTCATTGATCCACCTAGATATTCTATTCAAGAATGTATAGAGCGTGGATTAACTTATAGCGTTCCTTTAAAAGCTAGACTTAAATTATATTGTACAGATCCGGAGCACGAGGATTTTGAAACCATAGTCCAAGATGTTTATCTTGGTACAATACCTTATATGACGCCTAGTGGTACTTTTGTTATCAATGGTGCTGAACGTGTTGTTGTTTCTCAGTTGCACCGTTCGCCTGGTGTATTCTTTGGACAGTCTTTCCATGCAAATGGAACAAAATTATATTCTGCTAGGGTAATTCCTTTTAAAGGTTCTTGGATAGAATTTGCTACCGATATTAATGGTGTTATGTACGCTTATATCGATAGAAAGAAAAAATTACCGGTAACAACTTTATTTAGAGCTATCGGTTTTGAAAGAGATAAGGATATTCTTGAAATATTTGACCTTTCAGAAGAAGTGAAAGTTTCTAATGCTGGTCTTAAAAAGGTACTAGGTCGTAAACTTGCGGCAAGAGTATTAAATACGTGGCATGAGGATTTTGTTGATGAGGATACAGGAGAAGTGGTTTCTATTGAAAGAAATGAAATTGTATTGGATCGTGATACAATTTTAGAAAAAGACCACATTCAGGAAATTATAGATGCAGATGTAAAGACTGTTCTTTTACATAAAGAGAACAATGCACAATCTGACTATGCCATTATTCACAATACGCTTCAGAAAGATCCTACTAACTCGGAAAAGGAAGCGGTTGAACATATTTACAGACAATTACGTAATGCTGAGCCGCCAGATGAGGAAACAGCACGTGGTATTATTGATAAATTATTCTTCTCAGACCAACGTTATAACTTAGGTGAAGTAGGTCGTTATAGAATGAATAAAAAATTACAGTTGGATATTGGAATGGACAAGCAAGTCTTGACCAAAGAAGATATCATAACCATAATTAAGTATTTAATAGAGTTGATAAACTCCAAAGCGGAGATTGATGATATTGACCACCTTTCAAATAGACGTGTAAGAACCGTTGGTGAGCAGTTATCTTCTCAGTTTGGTGTTGGTTTGGCACGTATGGCACGTACCATTCGTGAGCGTATGAACGTTCGTGATAATGAAGTGTTTACCCCAATAGATTTGATTAATGCGAAGACTTTGTCCTCGGTTATTAATTCTTTTTTTGGAACCAACCAATTGTCTCAGTTTATGGATCAAACGAATCCATTAGCGGAGATTACACACAAAAGAAGACTGTCGGCATTAGGCCCAGGCGGACTTTCAAGAGAAAGAGCTGGTTTTGAGGTACGTGATGTACACTACACACACTACGGTCGTTTATGTCCTATTGAAACTCCTGAAGGGCCAAATATTGGTTTAATTTCTTCCCTTTCCGTTTTCGCCAAGGTAAATCCAATGGGATTCTTAGAGACTCCTTATCGAAAGGTGGAGAAAGCAAAAGTAGACATAGATAATTATGTGTATTTAAGTGCGGAAGAAGAAGAGGGAATGAAAATCGCACAGGCGAATATTCCTTTAAAAGATAATGGACAAATAGATTCGGAAAAGGTTATTGCTAGAGAGGAAGGAGATTTCCCAGTGGTTGACCCATCTGAAATAAACTATACGGATGTTGCTCCTAATCAAATAGCTTCCATATCCGCATCCTTAATTCCATTCCTGGAACATGATGATGCGAACAGGGCATTGATGGGATCTAACATGATGCGTCAGGCTGTGCCATTATTAAAGCCGCAATCTCCTATTGTTGGGACAGGTTTAGAAAGACAAGTAGCTTCTGATTCTAGGGTGCTCATCAATGCAGAAGGCGATGGTGTAATCGAGTACGTAGATGCTAAGAAGATTACTATAAAGTATGATAGGACTGATGCGGAAAGGCTGATTAGTTTTGAAGAGGATTTTAAAACATATCAACTTGTTAAATTTAGAAAGACTAACCAAGGAACAAGCATCAACCTGAAACCGATTGTTAAGATAGGTGATAAGGTGAAAAAAGGGCAGGTTCTTTGCGAGGGTTATGCCACAGAAAAAGGCGAATTAGCCTTAGGTAGAAACCTTACCGTAGCTTTTATGCCTTGGAAAGGGTATAACTTTGAGGATGCTATTGTAATTTCTGAAAAAGTTGTTCGTGAAGATATCTTTACTTCTATACATGTAGACGAATATTCTTTAGAAGTTAGAGATACAAAACTAGGTGCCGAAGAGTTAACCCACGATATTCCTAATGTTTCTGAAGAGGCTACCAAAGACTTGGACGAAAACGGAATGATTCGTATTGGTGCAGAAGTTAAACCTGGAGATATACTTATAGGTAAGATTACACCAAAAGGAGAGTCTGATCCTACTCCGGAGGAGAAATTGCTTCGTGCCATTTTTGGTGACAAAGCAGGAGACGTAAAAGATGCTTCCTTGAAAGCTTCACCATCACTTAGAGGTGTTGTCATAGAGAAGAAACTGTTCTCTAGGTCGGTAAAGGACAAGCGTAAGCGTTCAGAAGATAAAGAAGAACTCTCTAAATTGGAATTGGAATATGAAGTAAAGTTCCAAGAGTTAAAAGATATATTGGTCGAGAAATTATTCACCTTAGTGAATGGTAAAACTTCTCAGGGTGTAATTAATGATTTAGGTGAGGAGGTTTTACCTAAGGGCAAGAAATATACCATGAAGATGTTAAATTCAGTTGACGATTTTGCGCACCTTGTTGGCGGAAGTTGGACAACCGATAAAGACACCAATGCTTCTGTGGCAGATTTACTTCATAATTATAAAATTAAACTCAACGATCTACAAGGGAACTTGAGGAGAGATAAGTTTACCATCTCTGTAGGTGATGAATTACCTGCTGGGATAATGAAGTTGGCTAAAGTATATATTGCTAAAAAGCGTAAGCTAAAAGTTGGTGATAAAATGGCTGGTCGTCACGGTAACAAGGGTATTGTATCTAGAATAGTGCGTCAAGAAGACATGCCTTTCTTAGAAGACGGAACTCCAGTAGATATCGTGTTAAATCCGTTAGGGGTACCATCTCGTATGAACATTGGTCAGATTTATGAAACAGTGCTAGGCTGGGCTGGTTTAAAGCTTGGTAAGAAATTCGGTACTCCGATTTTCGATGGTGCTACCTTAGATCAAATCAATGAATATACCGATGAAGCTGGCATACCAAGATTTGGACATACATACTTATATGATGGTGGAACAGGACAACGATTTGATCAACCTGCAACTGTAGGTGTAATCTATATGTTGAAACTAGGACACATGGTAGATGATAAAATGCACGCTAGATCTATAGGGCCGTATTCTTTAATTACGCAACAGCCATTAGGTGGTAAAGCACAATTTGGTGGACAACGTTTTGGAGAAATGGAAGTATGGGCACTAGAAGCATATGGAGCTTCAGCCACGCTTAGAGAAATATTAACCGTTAAATCGGATGATGTTATCGGTAGGGCTAAGACGTACGAGTCTATCGTAAAAGGAGAGACAATGCCAGAACCTGGATTACCAGAATCTTTTAATGTATTAATGCACGAACTTAAAGGATTAGGTTTGGATATTAGACTTGAAGAATAATTTCATAGTTGTAAAGAACTATTTAGAAACGAATTAAAATCATTATCAGCACGCTATTATGGCAAGAATAAAAGATAATAACCCAATAAAAAGGTTTGATAAAATTTCAATAGGATTAGCATCGCCAGAAGCAATTTTGGCAGAATCCAGAGGTGAGGTTTTAAAACCTGAAACAATAAACTATAGAACACACAAACCGGAACGTGACGGTTTGTTCTGTGAGCGTATTTTTGGTCCCGTAAAAGATTATGAATGTGCTTGTGGAAAATACAAGAGAATTCGTTACCGTGGTATCGTTTGTGACCGTTGTGGAGTAGAGGTTACAGAAAAAAAGGTACGTAGAGACAGGGTAGGTCATATTAATTTGGTGGTACCCGTTGCTCATATTTGGTATTTCCGTTCTTTGCCAAATAAAATAGGATACCTACTTGGTTTGCCTTCCAAGAAATTGGACATGATTATTTATTATGAGCGTTACGTGGTTATTCAGCCAGGTATTGCTAAAGGGCCAGAAGGAGCAGAAATTCAAAAAATGGATTTCTTAACGGAAGAGGAGTACTTAAATATTTTAGAAGAAATTCCGCAAGAAAATCAATATTTAGAAGATTCAGACCCAAATAAGTTTATCGCTAAAATGGGTGCGGAATGTCTAATAGATTTATTAGGTCGTATCGATTTACAACAACTATCTTATGATTTAAGACATAAGGCCAATACAGAGACCTCTAAGCAACGTAAGACAGAAGCGCTAAAGAGACTTCAAGTTGTTGAGGCACTAAGAGAATCTCAAGAGAATAGAGAGAATAATCCAGAGTGGATGATTATGAAAGTAATTCCGGTAATACCGCCAGAATTACGTCCTTTAGTTCCTTTAGATGGTGGTCGTTTTGCAACGTCAGATTTAAATGATTTATACAGAAGGGTTATTATTAGAAACAACCGTCTAAAAAGGTTGGTAGAGATAAAAGCCCCAGAAGTAATTTTAAGAAATGAGAAACGTATGCTTCAAGAAGCAGTAGATTCTCTTTTTGATAATACTAGAAAGGCATCTGCCGTTAAGACAGAATCAAACAGACCTTTAAAATCTTTATCAGATTCACTAAAAGGTAAGCAAGGGCGTTTCCGTCAGAACTTACTTGGTAAACGTGTTGATTATTCTGCACGTTCTGTAATTGTTGTAGGTCCTGAAATGAAGTTGTTCGAGTGTGGACTTCCAAAGGATATGGCCGCTGAATTATATAAACCTTTTGTAATCAGAAAACTGATTGAAAGAGGTATCGTAAAAACAGTAAAGTCAGCTAAGAAAATAATAGATAAGAAAGAACCCGTTGTTTGGGATATACTTGAAAATGTGCTAAAAGGTCATCCGGTGTTATTGAATAGGGCTCCAACCCTTCACCGTTTAGGAATACAAGCATTTCAGCCAAAACTTATAGAAGGTAAGGCTATTCGTTTGCACCCATTGGTTTGTACTGCATTTAATGCGGATTTCGATGGTGATCAAATGGCAGTGCATTTACCTTTAGGGCCAGAAGCTATATTAGAAGCGCAACTATTAATGTTGGCCTCTCACAATATTTTGAACCCTGCGAATGGTTCGCCTATTACCGTACCTTCTCAGGATATGGTTCTAGGTCTGTATTACATGACCAAAGAGCGTAAATCAACTCCAGAAGTGCCAATTAAAGGAGAAGGGCTTACTTTTTATTCTTATGAAGAAGTTGAAATTGCCTTTAATGAAGGTATGGTAAACCTAAATGCGGGAATAAAAGTAAGGGCAAAGGATTTTAATGAAGAAGGCGAATTGGTAAACAAAATTATCCCGACTACGGTAGGAAGAGTTTTGTTTAACATGGAAGTGCCAGAAGCTGCAGGTTATATAAATGATGTATTAAACAAGAAATCTTTAAGAGATATTATTGGTGGTATATTGGCTGTTACAGATGTGCCTACTACTGCAGATTTCTTGGATAAGATTAAAACAATGGGATATGATTTCGCCTTCAAAGGTGGATTATCCTTTAGTTTAGGAGATATTATTATTCCTAAGGAAAAGCATGAAATGATTGCTGATGCTAACGGGCAGGTAGACGGTATTATGGCCAACTATAATATGGGTCTAATTACCAATAACGAACGTTACAATCAGGTTATTGATGTTTGGACTTCTACTAACGCGCAATTAACAGAATTAGCCATGAAACGTATCCGTGAGGATCAACAAGGGTTTAATTCGGTGTATATGATGCTAGATTCTGGTGCAAGGGGCTCTAAGGAGCAAATTCGTCAGTTGACAGGTATGCGTGGATTAATGGCGAAACCTAAAAAATCTACTGCCGGTGGTGGTGAAATTATTGAGAATCCAATTCTTTCTAACTTTAAAGAAGGACTATCGATTCTAGAATACTTTATCTCAACACACGGAGCTCGTAAAGGTTTGGCAGATACGGCTTTGAAAACTGCGGATGCTGGTTATTTAACCAGACGTCTTGTTGATGTTTCCCAGGATGTAATTATCAATATTGAGGACTGTGAGACTTTAAGAGGAGTAGAAGTACAAGCGCTTAAGAAGAACGAGGAAATAGTTGAAACATTAGGAGAGCGTATTTTAGGACGTGTATCATTACATGATGTATATAATCCTTTAACACAAGAGTTAATACTATCTGCAGGTCAGGAAGTTATGGAGTCTGATGTTAAACGGGTAGAAGCATCACCAGTTGAAAGTATTGAAGTACGTTCCGCATTAACCTGTGAAGCTCAGAAAGGAATTTGCGCAAAATGTTATGGTAGAAATTTATCCACTAACAAAATGGTGCAACGAGGTGAGGCTGTAGGTGTTGTAGCTGCGCAGTCTATTGGTGAACCAGGAACACAGTTAACCTTGCGTACATTCCACGTGGGTGGTATTGCGGGTAACATATCTGAGGAAAACAAATTAGAAGCTAAGTTTAGTGGTGTTGCTGAGATTGAAGATATGAGAACGGTAAAAAGCGAGGATTCTGAAGGGAAGCCTGCGGATATCGTAATATCTAGAACCTCGGAAATAAAGATTGTAGACGCTAAGACTGGAATTACTTTGAGTACCAATAATATCCCTTATGGATCTCAATTGTTCATAAAGGATGGGGCAAAGGTTTCCAAAGAGGATGTTATTTGTTCTTGGGATCCTTACAACGGTGTTATTGTTTCAGAATTTCCAGGAAAAATTGCTTATGAGAATATAGAGCAAGGGGTTACTTATCAAGTAGAGATAGATGAGCAAACCGGTTTCCAAGAAAAGGTAATTTCAGAATCTAGAAATAAGAAACTTATACCAACGCTTCTTATTCAAGATGCTAAAGGAGAAACCTTACGCTCTTACAACTTACCTGTAGGTTCGCACATTATGGTAGATGATGGTGATAAGATAAAAGAAGGTAAAATTTTAGTGAAGATACCTCGTAAATCTGCAAAAGCAGGTGATATTACCGGTGGTCTTCCAAGAGTAACAGAATTATTTGAGGCAAGAAACCCTTCAAATCCTGCGGTAGTTTCCGAGATTGATGGCGTGGTTTCTTTTGGTAAAATCAAAAGAGGTAACCGTGAAATTATCATTGAATCTAAGCTAGGAGAGGTAAAGAAATATTTAGTGAAACTATCAAATCAAATTCTTGTTCAAGAAAACGATTATGTTAGAGCTGGTATGCCTTTATCAGATGGTTCTATAACACCAGAAGATATTCTAAAGATAAAAGGCCCATCTGCAGTACAACAGTATTTGGTGAACGAAGTTCAAGAAGTATACCGTCTGCAAGGTGTGAAAATTAATGATAAGCACTTTGAAGTTGTCGTAAGGCAGATGATGCGTAAGGTAAGAATAGTAGATCCGGGAGACACCATCTTCTTAGAAAACCAACTAATTCATAAGTCAGACTTTATAAGAGAGAATGACGAGATTTATGGTAAGAAAGTGGTTATGGAAGCTGGTGAGTCTGAAAACCTTAAAGCAGGCCAGATAGTTACGCCAAGAGAGTTAAGAGATGAGAATTCATTACTTAAGCGAAATGATAAAACAGTGGTAGAAGCTAGAGATGCAGTTGCTGCAACAGCAACGCCAATACTTCAGGGTATTACTAGAGCTTCACTTCAAACAAAATCATTTATTTCTGCTGCTTCTTTCCAAGAGACGACCAAGGTATTAAATGAAGCTGCTGTTAGCGGTAAGGTAGATACTTTAGAAGGACTTAAAGAAAATGTTATTGTAGGTCACAAGATACCGGCAGGTACGGGTATGCGTGATTACGAAAGCATAATCGTTGGTTCTAAGGAAGAATATGATGAGATAATGGCTAGAAAAGAAGCCTTAAGATTCTAAAATTAAAACCCCCATTTATTGGGGGTTTTTTTATAATTTTATTCCAATGAGTGAAAATAAAAACCAAAAACAGATTAATATAGAGCTTGATGAAAAAACAGCGGAAGGAATTTATTCTAACCTAGCTATCATTAATCATTCGGTTTCAGAATTTGTTGTAGATTTTATTAGTATGATGCCGGGTGCGCCCAAGGCAAAAGTTAAAAGCAGAATTGTGCTTACACCGCAACATGCAAAGAAATTTCTAAAAGCCTTGAATGACAATGTGCAACGTTTCGAGAAAGCTCATGGAACTATTAAGGATTATGAACAACCTCCAATCCCATTAAATTTTGGCCCAACAGGAGAAGCATAAAAAAAAGCCCAGCTAATTTTAGCTGGGCTTTTTTTATTCAAATTCTGATACAAAATGAAGTTTTACTTTAGGGTATTTTGATTGTGTCATTTGCAATGAAAATTGAGAGTCCGCGAGGAACACCAATTGACCCTTCTTGTCTTTGGCTAGAAATTTTTGTTTAACTCTTACGAAATCTTTGAATTCGTCTGTTTTTCTATTCTCATTGCCTATCCAGCAAGCTTTATATACCGGGAAGTTTTCGTAACTACATTTAGCGCCATATTCATGTTCTAATCTATATTGTATAACTTCAAATTGTAAAGCGCCAACAGTACCAATAATCTTTCGGCCATTTAGTTCAAGCGTAAATAACTGTGCAACACCTTCGTCCATCAACTGGTCTATGCCTTTATATAATTGTTTGGACTTCATTGGGTCTGCATTGTTAATATATCTAAAGTGTTCGGGAGAAAAGCTGGGTATACCTTTATAATGCAAAGATTCACCTTCGGTCAACGTATCGCCAATTTTAAAATTCCCGGTATCATGTAATCCTACAATATCCCCTGGATAGGATATATCTACTATTTCCTTTTTTTCGGCAAAAAAAGCATTCGGACTAGAAAATTTTAATTTTTTGCCTTGACGAACGTGTAAATAGGGTTTATTCCGCTCAAAAGTCCCTGAGACTATTTTAATAAAGGCTAAACGATCCCTGTGTTTAGGATCCATATTTGCGTGAATTTTAAAAACAAATCCTGTAAGTTCTTTTTCATCAGAATTTACAAGTCTTTCTTCGGCATTTTTTGGTTTAGGAGATGGTGCAATTTCAATAAAGCAGTCCAGTAATTCTCGTACTCCAAAATTATTAAGAGCAGAGCCAAAGAAAACAGGTTGTTGATTACCTTCCAAATATAGTTCCTTGTCAAACTCTGGATATATTCCCCATACCAATTCTAGATTTTCACGAAGTTCCTCGGCTGCTTTGGAGCCAATTGTTTTTTCTAGTTCAGGACTGTCTATATCATCAAAAGCAATGGTTTCCTCAATATTCTTTTTGCTATCTCCGCTAAACAGATTTATATTTTTTTCGTAAATATTATAAATGCCTTTAAAGTCATACCCCATGCCTATCGGGAAACTTAATGGAGTAACCGAAAGCCCTAATTTTTGTTCTAATTCGTCGAGCAAATCGAACGCATCTTGACCTTCACGATCTAGCTTATTGATAAAAACTAGCATTGGAATATTTCGCATACGACAGACTTCGACAAGTTTTACGGTTTGCTCTTCCACACCTTTGGCTACGTCGATTACTACAATTACACTATCTACAGCGGTTAAAGTTCTAAATGTATCTTCTGCGAAATCTTTGTGTCCAGGTGTATCAAGAATGTTTATCTTTTTATCTTTGTAAATAAAGGCCAAGACAGATGTCGCGACGGATATTCCACGTTGGCGTTCAATCTCCATAAAATCACTCGTAGCAGTTTTCTTAATTTTATTATTTTTCACTGCACCTGCTTCCTGAATTGCACCCCCGAACAATAATAACTTCTCCGTCAATGTAGTCTTTCCTGCATCTGGATGGGAAATAATGCCGAAGGTTCTTCGCCTCTCAATTTCATCTTTAAAATTCATACTGAAAATTTGAGTAAAAATAAGTCAAATAACCCGCTCAGGCTAAACCTCCGGTTTGTTTAAATTTGAATTTGATCCTCATTGTGTGACTATATTGTGTTTTTTGTGTCTTAAAACAGAGAGATAGGAATCAAGAAAATTGCAGTTCATCGATTAATTAAGGGTTTAAAGGCTGCAAAGCTTTAATAACTAGTAAACAATTTGAGTATTGCAATTTTAAAATTATCTTGCATTGTATTTTTAGAGACCACCCCACGTCTTACTACTATATTTTCCTACACGCCATGGTGCATAGTTCAATAAAAACTATCATTTATGGAAAAAAACACCTACGTATTAAGTAGAAGTTTCACTTCTTTTCTCAATAAGGTTCTATTCGGATTCTTTACCTGTTTTATAATATCGGTCAATATAGTTAACGCTAATAATTCATCTTCTTTAATTTCATATCAAGATATTGATGCAGATGGCGTTTTAAATGCAGATGATATTGATGACGACGATGATGGTATATTGGATTCTGTTGAGGATAACAATCTAGATGGCGATAATAATCATTTGACGAATCCTACGGATAGCGATGGTGATTCCATTCCGAATTATTTGGATATAGATTCAGATAATGATGGAATTCTAGATAATGTTGAGGGGCAATTAACGTCTAACTATATTGCTCCTTCGGGAAGGGACGATAATGATAATGGTCTTGATGATGCATATGAAGGGTCATACGGTTTTGGAATAACACCAATTAATACAGATTCCGGTGTAGGTAGAGGTAATATACCGGACTATTTGGATATAGATTCGGATATTGATGGGATTAGGGATAATATTGAAGCACAGGATGCTAACAATTATATAGCACCATCGGGAATTGATGTTAACAAGAACGGTCTTGACGATATTTATGAAAGTGTTTCAGGAGTTGGATTAAACCCTATTAACACTGACGGTGATGAATATCCAGATTTTAGAGATTTTGATTCTGATGCCGATGGAATAAAGGATAAGGTTGAGGCTCAGACTTCCGAGGGATATATACCACCTACTGGAGATAAAAACTTTAATGATATTGACGATGCTTATGAAGATGGCTTACATCCAATAGATACTGACGACGACGGTTATCCTGACTATAGGGATATTGATAGCGATGACGATGGGATAATTGATAATTTAGAGAGTCAAGAAACCTCAAATTATATTGCTCCTTCTGGAAATGATAACGACCGTAATGGAATGGATGACGCTTACGGTGGAGGTATTGACCCAATTAATAGCGATAGCGATTCAAAGCCTGATTTTAGAGATATAGACAGTGACAACGATGGTATCCCTGATAATGTGGAAGGTCAAACCACAGCGGGTTATATTGTTCCCAGCGGTAACGATGTAAATGAGGATGGATTAGATGATGCCTACATCGGCGGTCTTACTCCTGTGAACACTGACGGTACTGACGGACCGGACTATCTGGACGATGACAGCGACAACGATACTGTCGCGGACAACAACGAGGGCAACGATTTTAACTTCGACGGTATTCCCGACCAGACCTTTACGGGAGTGGATACTGACGGTGACGGTCTTGACGACGGTTACGAGGGAAGCGATGTTGATGACGGGTTCGACGTTAACGACGAGATAGACGACCCAGCGAACGACCTACCCGATACGGACGGTACGGAGGACGTGAACTACCGAGACCTTGACGATGACGGCGACGGCATCGATACCCCGGACGAGGATGCCGACAATGACGGCGACCCTACCAACGACGATACGGACGGTGACGGCACCCCGGACTACCTTGACCCTGACGGTAACGGCCCGGATACGGACGGCGATGGTGTACCCGACCTGGTCGACCTTGACGACGACAACGATGGTATACTTGATACAACGGAGGATCCCAACCTAGACGGTGACAACGACCCGTTGACGGATGCCTTGGATACGGACAATGACGGCGTACCCGACCATTTGGATATAGACAGTGACAACGACGGTATCCCCGACAATGTGGAAGGACAGACGACTGCAGGTTATATAGCCCCTAACGATGACGACGCTGCCACGTATATTTCCAACGATGGTGTCAACAGTGCCTACATCGGCGGTCTTACTCCTGTGAACACTGACGGTACTGACGGACCGGACTATCTGGACGATGACAGCGACAACGATACTGTCGCGGACAACAACGAGGGCAACGATTTTAACTTCGACGGTATTCCCGACCAGACCTTTACGGGAGTGGATACTGACGGTGACGGTCTTGACGACGGTTACGAGGGAAGCGATGTTGATGACGGGTTCGACGTTAACGACGAGATAGACGACCCAGCGAACGACCTACCCGATACGGACGGTACGGAGGACGTGAACTACCGAGACCTTGACGATGACGGCGACGGCATCGATACCCCGGACGAGGATGCCGACAATGACGGCGACCCTACCAACGACGATACGGACGGTGACGGCACCCCGGACTACCTTGACCCTGACGGTAACGGCCCGGATACGGACGGCGATGGTGTACCCGACCTTGTCGACCTTGACGACGACAACGATGGTATACTTGATACAACGGAGGATTCCAACCTCGACGGTGACAACGACCCGTTGACGGATGCCTTG
Source organism: Maribacter sp. R77961 (assembly GCF_044594925.1). Taxonomy (GTDB): domain Bacteria; phylum Bacteroidota; class Bacteroidia; order Flavobacteriales; family Flavobacteriaceae; genus Maribacter. The sequence goes on from NZ_CP138991.1 coordinate 372,509, forward strand.
GATTCTGATGGTGACGGCGTACCCGACCATTTGGATATAGACAGTGACAACGACGGTATCCCCGACAATGTGGAAGGACAGACGACTGCAGGTTATATAGCCCCTAACGATGACGACGCTGCCACGTATATTTCCAACGATGGTGTCAACAGTGCCTACATCGGCGGTCTTACTCCTGTGAACACTGACGGTACTGACGGACCGGACTATCTGGACGATGACAGCGACAACGATACTGTCGCGGACAACAACGAGGGCAACGATTTTAACTTCGACGGTATTCCCGACCAGACCTTTACGGGAGTGGATACTGACGGTGACGGTCTTGACGACGGTTACGAGGGAAGCGATGTTGATGACGGGTTCGACGTTAACGACGAGATAGACGACCCAGCGAACGACCTACCCGATACGGACGGTACGGAGGACGTGAACTACCGAGACCTTGACGATGACGGCGACGGCATCGATACCCCGGACGAGGATGCCGACAATGACGGCGACCCTACCAACGACGATACGGACGGTGACGGCACCCCGGACTACCTTGACCCTGACGGTAACGGCCCGGATACGGACGGCGATGGTGTACCCGACCTGGTCGACCTTGACGACGACAACGATGGTATACTTGATACAACGGAGGATCCCAACCTAGACGGTGACAACGACCCGTTGACGGATGCCTTGGATTCTGATGGTGACGGCGTACCCGACCATTTGGATATAGACAGTGACAACGACGGTATCCCCGACAATGTGGAAGGACAGACGACTGCAGGTTATATAGCCCCTAACGATGACGACGCTGCCACGTATATTTCCAACGATGGTGTCAACAGTGCCTACATCGGCGGTCTTACTCCTGTGAACACTGACGGTACTGACGGACCGGACTATCTGGACGATGACAGCGACAACGATACTGTCGCGGACAACAACGAGGGCAACGATTTTAACTTCGACGGTATTCCCGACCAGACCTTTACGGGAGTGGATACTGACGGTGACGGTCTTGACGACGGTTACGAGGGAAGCGATGTTGATGACGGGTTCGACGTTAACGACGAGATAGACGACCCAGCGAACGACCTACCCGATACGGACGGTACGGAGGACGTGAACTACCGAGACCTTGACGATGACGGCGACGGCATCGATACCCCGGACGAGGATGCCGACAATGACGGCGACCCTACCAACGACGATACGGACGGTGACGGCACCCCGGACTACCTTGACCCTGATAGTGGTGGTTTAGATGCAATAGACGATATTGTAACTACACCTGAGAATACACCTGTAGATATTGATATTCTTGGGAATGATACCGGAATTCCGGCTGATGGTACACTTACTTTTACCAACCCTTCCAACGGTACATTGGTATTGAACGATGGTGGTACTCCCGACGATATTACGGACGACTTCTTAGTCTACACTCCCAATGAAGGATTTAATGGCACGGATACTTTCGAGTACACGGTTTGCGACGCTTTTGGAAATTGTGATACTGCTGTAGTAACCGTAACTGTGGGAACACCACCTGTTCTAGATGTGGTAGATGATTCTTTATCCACACCTGAGAATACACCTGTAGATATTGATATTCTTGGGAATGATACCGGAATTCCTGCTGATGGTACACTTACTTTTACCAACCCTTCCAACGGTACATTGGTATTGAACGATGGTGGTACTCCCGACGATATTACGGACGACTTCTTAGTCTACACTCCCAATGAAGGATTTAATGGCACGGATACTTTCGAGTACACGGTTTGCGACGCTTTAGGAAATTGTGATACTGCTGTAGTAACCGTAACTGTGGGAACACCACCTGTTCTAGATGTGGTAGATGATTCTTTATCCACACCTGAGAATACACCTGTAGATATTGATATTCTTGGGAATGATACCGGAATTCCGGCTGATGGTACACTTACTTTTACCAACCCTTCCAACGGTACATTGGTATTGAACGATGGTGGTACTCCCGACGATATTACGGACGACTTCTTAGTCTACACTCCCAATGAAGGATTTAATGGCACGGATACTTTCGAGTACACGGTTTGCGACGCTTTAGGAAATTGTGATACTGCTGTAGTAACCGTTACTGTGGGAACACTACCTGTTCTAGATGTTGTTGATGACGCGGTAACAACAGATCCTGAGGTACCAGTAGATATAACAATGTTAGATAACGACACGAATGTTCCATCAGATGGCAGTATTACGTTTACTGACCCTTCTAATGGTACGGTAGTATTGAATGATGGAGGTACTCCCGACGATATTACTGATGATTTTTTTACCTATACTCCCAATCCTGATTTTAGTGGTACGGATACTTTTGAGTATACTGTTTGTGATACTGCAGGTATATGTGATACAGCTACTATTACCGTAACGGTTAATGAGCCTCAGATACTTGAAATAGAAGTAAACCAAATGGTCACTCCAAATGCTGATGGTAAGAATGATTTTCTATTTATTAGGGGTGTTGAAGGAATTAGGAGTAGTTCTCTCAAAATATTTAATAGATGGGGAGTAGCAGTATATGAAGGAGAAAATTATAATAATCAAAATAATGTTTTTGATGGACGTTCAAGAGGAAGATCAACTTTAAGCGTTGAGGACTATCTTCCATCTGGTGTCTACTATTACATATTCGACTATACTACCCTGGATGGAGAAAATAAAGTCGATAGTGAGTATATTTACATCAGCAGATAATAATATAACCATATGAATATCAGGAATAAGTTTACTATTGTTGCACTATTATCTTTCATTTTTATGGGAGTGGTCAATGCTCAACAAGATGCCCAGTATACCCAGTACATGTTCAATACTATGAGTGTTAACCCTGCATATGCAGGCTCTCGTGGGCAACTTAGTATCGCGGCTTTATACAGGGCCCAATGGGTGGGACTCGATGGTGCTCCAACTTCACAAACATTAAATCTTCATTCTCCAATTAGAAATAGCAAATTGGGTTATGGTGTATCCATAGTTAATGATGAAATTGGGGATGGGGTGGTTCAAGAGACTTATTTTGATGGAATTATATCTTATACCATTGATGTTTCCCAAGAGGGTAAGCTGTCCTTTGGATTAAAAGCCGGAGGTAACTTATTAAATCTTGATTTTAATAAATTAAGAAATTTTGATGCAGAGCCGGTTAATGCTGATAATATCGAGAATAGGTTTTCACCAAATGTAGGTCTTGGACTTTATTACCATTCCAATAAGTTTTATGCTGGTCTATCGGCTCCTAACTTACTACAGACAGAGTATTTTGATAATTCGCAGCAAGATGCGAACACGGTCCAGTTCCTTTCCAAAGAACGAATTAATTTCTATTTGATAACTGGTTATGTATTCGATTTAAACGGTAATTTAAAATTTAAGCCTGCATTATTGACAAAGATGGTTGGTGGGGCTCCACTGCAGGTAGACTTTTCAGCAAACTTTATGTTTAATGATAAATTTACTTTTGGAGCGGCTTACCGCTGGGACGCAGCGTTAAGTGCTATGGCTGGGTTCCAGATTTCTGACCAGTTTATGTTGGGATTAGCTTATGACAAGGAGACCACAGATTTAGGTGGTACCCAGTTCAATGATGGCTCTTTTGAAGTGTTCTTAAGATTTGAATTGGTAAAATCCTTCCAAAGATTAGTATCTCCCCGATTCTTCTAATATAGATAAACCATGATGAAAAAATTACAGCTTTTGGTTCTGCTTTTAATGATAAGTGGTTTGGAATTTTCCCAAGCACAAGAACGACTTATCAATAAAGGAAATGAGAAGTACGAAGAGTATTCTTTTAGTCCTGCGATAGATATCTATAAAAAGGTAATTGAGAAAGGGTACACTTCAGCTGACTTATTAAAGAAATTAGGAAATTCTTATTATTATAATGCGCAGTATAAGGAGGCCGCAGAAACCTATAAAACACTAGTATCGGAGTATCCGAATGATATCACTCCCGAGGATTATTTTAAATATTCACAAACACTCAAAACTCTCGGAGATTATGATGGGTCCAATGAGGTGATGTCCAAATTTACCGCTCTTACGTCCGGAGATCTAAGGGCTTCAGTATTTAAGAGTGAAAAAGACTATTTGGCCGAGATTAAGGCAAACTCTGGACGGTATGAATTAAAACCTTTTGAATATAATTCCGTCTATTCAGAATTTGCGCCATCTTACTACAAAGAAGGGCTAATTTTCTCTTCGGACAGAGATACAGGTAACTTTGCGAGATATAGACATACTTGGAATTCCAAGGATTTTTTAGATTTATATAGAGTAAATGCAGATAGCGTATCACTCAACAATGTGGTTAAGATAGACCTCAAAGGAAAAAAGAAATCTACTTCCTCGGTTAGTCAAGATACCAATGGTTCATCTCCAAGTTTAGGCACTATTAACACTAACGCTGATGATTTAGGAAAACGGAAAGATAGAATTAATACCAGGCTCCATGAGTCCACTTCGATTGTAACCAAAGATGGTAATACAATTTATTTTACTAGGAATAATCTTGTAGAAGGCAAGTACAAGAAGGATGAAAATGGAATCATTAGATTGAAAATCTTTAGAGCGCAATTGATTGATGGCGATTGGACAGAAATAGAGGAACTACCCTTTAATAGCGATTCTTATTCGGTAGCACACCCAGCTTTAAGTCCTGATGAAAAGACTTTATATTTTGCTTCTGACATGCCTGGCACCTTGGGGGAATCTGACATATTTAAAATTGCTATAAACAATGATAGAACTTTTGGAACACCAAAAAATTTAGGCGCTAATATAAATACAGAAGCAAGAGAAACCTTTCCTTTTGTAACGAGCGAAGAAATTCTTTACTTCTCATCTGACGGCCACCCTGGTCTGGGTGGGCTAGATGTTTTTGCTACTAAAATAAAACGACAGGATTTTACAGGGGATATCATGAATGTTGGGGAGCCTGTAAATAGTAATAAGGATGATTTTACATTTATCTTTAATGAAGAAACAAAGAAGGGTTATTTGGCGTCGAATAGAGAAGAAGGACTTGGAGCTGATGATATTTATGCGTTGATTGAAAAGGAACCGCTTGTTTTTGAATGTGTTCAAAAAGTTACTGGTACGGTAAGAGATAAAATTTCAAATGAAGTCCTAGTAGGTGCCACTGTTAAGGTAATTAATGAGGAGAATGAAGAAATATTATCGACCATTACCGATTCTGATGGTAACTATAGCTTGGTGTTAGATTGTAATCAAGGAAACTTCGTAAGGGCTTTGATGGAGGGCTATATACCTTTTGAAGAGTATGTAGGAATTTCAGATGGTAAGCCTAAAATTATTGACTTTTATCTGGAGAGAGATAGGATTACGGCTGGTTTTGGGGATGATTTAGCTAAACTCTTACAACTAAGTACTATTTATTTTGATTTTGACAAGTACAATATCCGAAAGGATTCTGAGATTGAGGTAGAAAAAGTAATAGCTGCCATGGAAAAATATCCAAGCCTTAGGATACAGGTCAATTCTCATACAGATAGTAGAGGTCCAGCCTCCTATAATTTATGGTTATCTCAAAAAAGGGCCGAATCTACTATCAATTACATGATTGCCAACGGCATTTCTAAGGATAGGTTGGCTAGTGAGGGATACGGAGAAACGAAACTTATTAACGACTGTGTAGATGGTGTAAAATGTTCTTCTGAAAAACATGATTTAAATAGGCGTTCAGAGTTTATTATTTTGGAATAGCTACATACTTTATTTTTCTCTTTGAAATAGAAAACATCTTCGAATTCATATACTAATTACCTTGTTCTAAGAAATTTAAAATTTCTTAGAACAACAGGTTTATAGGGTTTTACCAAACCTATTGCCTCTTTCACAACAATAAGTAATATAATAGTTTATTCAACATTACATTTGATGTTATGGTATTCTTAAAGTTAACCATTACAGTTTATTATGTTGAATAAGGTCTATTTTTTAATATTTATTTTTTCCACATTAATTGTCCAGAACGTTAAATCACAAGAGACTTTTCGAGATAATTTTAGTGCGGTTTCATACGGTAATAATAACGGTACTCAGAATTTTAGCTCAAACTGGTTCGAACAAAATGATGATGGTAGCCCAAATAGTGGTGATATTAGTATAAATTCTAATCAGCTTAGATTCAGGAATATGGATGATGCATGGATTTATAGATTTATCCCACTGGCTGGGGCATCTTCAGTTACCCTAACTTTGGATTATAATGCAAATTCTAGAGGAAATGAACAGTTAGATGTGTATATATACAATTCCGATACTTTCAATTGGAATTTAGTAGAGTCAATTAACACGACCAACACTGGCACTATTACCTATAATTTAACGGCAGCTGAGATTGCGTCAAATCCAGCAATAATATTCTTTAGTGATAATAATAATTGGGACGCTACGGAGACTATTTTTATTGATAATGTTCAATTTTCTGCACAATACTCACCTACAATAACTGTAAATGATATCGACTTCAATGAAACAGACGGAACGGTATCTATCACGGCTACGCACGCCAGTAACGCTGCATCGGGAGCATTTACGGTAAATTATCAAACCACGGATATTTCTACTTCTGCAGGAACTGATTATATAGTCGCAACTGGTACGCTAAATTTTAATGGAACTGTAGGCGATACCGATACTATTACCTTGTCAATTTTAGATGATGGGTTAATTGAAGGGCCAGAAGATTTAAGAATTGAATTCGTTTCAAGTTCAGACCCAACAGTAGATTTTACAGATACAGCTACTATAACCATTCGAGATAACGAGGTAGAGTCGAATACTCCACTATCACTTTTTAGAGAGTATAATGGGTATTATGATTACGCTTTGACCGGTGGCAGTATGCGAGATGAGGATAATAGTGGTAATACCTGTTCCATAGTGTCAACATCTAGTAATACACTCACCACTACCGTACCTGCTACTGCTCAAATAGAGCAGGCCTATTTATTTTGGACGCATTCTGGCACTAGCCCAGATTTACAAGTAACGCTGGAAGGTCAGAATATTGATGCAGACTTTGCGAACGAATCGTTTATTGGTGCACTTTCCTTTTATTCAATGATCGCGGATGTAACCACGCTTATCGAAAGTATGCCAATCGGTAGTATAAGTGCAAATACTTTTGATTTTTCAGATTTAAATGTTGACAATACGGGCTCATATTGTTCAGGGCAAGTAACCCTAGGTGGATGGAGTTTAATGATATTTTATGAAGAAGCTTCGTTACCAGCGGTATCACTAAATTTATATCAGGGTTTTCAAGGATATCAAAATACCACGTCACCTGTAAGTTTTACACTTGATGGATTCTATGCAATAGCTTCTTCTGGAGCTAAGACCACCATTTTGTCATGGGAGGGAGATCAATCGATTACTGGAGGGGAACAGCTTTCTATAACAACCACATTGGGCACCAATAAGCTTACGGGTGATGGTGACAATGATGGTATATCCGTAGATAATCCATATAATTCAACAATATTCGACAATACGGTACTTCCTAATATTAATAATACTACCACGTATGGTTTAGATTTGGACACCTACGATATATCGTCTTTTATAGCCCCGGCTGAATCATCGGTTACTACGAATGTAGAAATGGGCGGAGATTTTGTCTTGCTTAACGGCGTGGTCATTAAAGTTCCTTCAAATTTAATTACGGGGACTGTATTTGAAGATGTGAACTACCCTGGGGGAGCGGGTCGGGATATTAGTACTGCAGGAGGAATTCCCATTGAAGGTGTTTCGGTAGAATTATATAATTCCTCAGGTAGTTTAGTAGATACCCAACTTACTGACGAGAACGGGTTATATGTTTTTGGAGGAATTCCAAACGATACGTATGCATTACGGGTCGTTAATTCTACGGTTACCTCCAATAGAGGTGGCGGAGATACCTGTTCAGGGTGTTACCCTGTACAAACCTTTAGGAGATTCGATTCTGGTGCGGGTCTTACCGATGTAGTTGATGAAGTTGGAGGAGCAAATCCAGCGAATGAAGACAGCGCGTTAGGCACTTTAACAGGAGCACAGTCTGCATCGACAATATTTATCAATGCAAGCGGAATTATTGATGTAGATTTTGGTTTTAATTTTAATACTATTGTTAACACCAATGAAGACGGTCAAGGTTCTTTAGAACAGTTTATTGTCAATGCAAATAATCTGGATGAAACAGGATTAGATATTGATGCGAATTCAATTTTTGACCCTGCCCCAGGAATAGATACCTCTATATTTATGATTCCGCCCACAGGAGATTCGCAAGGTAGAACGGCAGATGTAAATTATAATGGCGCTTACTTTGATATTCTTGTAGCAAATGGAAATCCGTTTTCTAATATAACGGCAGCAAATACAAGCATAGATGGGCGAACACAAACGTCATATTCTGGTAATACCAATTCTGGAACAGTAGGGTCGGGCGGAACAGTAGTTGGGACGTCTGGCATAACTTTACCTAATTATGATTTGCCTGAAATACAGATTCACAGAAACGGTGGTGATGTGCTTAGAGTAGAGGCAAACGGCGTGACTATTAGAAATCTTTCGATTTTTGCCAATAATAACGCTGCAATACGTGTAAATAGTGGTTCAGCAGAAATAGCTGAAAATGTGTTAGGAGTTGATGCAACAGGCAATAATGCGGGTAATATTGATTTTGGAGTGGAAAACCAAGGTGGAGATATTCTGGTAAGAAGTAATTACATTGCTACCGTTACGGATGCCGGAGTTTATTTAAATGGTGGTAGTTCAAGTATAATTGAGAATAATCACTTTTTTTCTAATGGAGCTACGGCATGTGACGATAACATTGAAATAAATTCGGGAGGAGGTATCATAATTCAGCAAAATTTAATTGAAAATTCTGGTTCTTTAGGAATAGATGCCGAGAATATAGCTGGGAATGTATCAATTCTAAACAATACGATTACCGGTGCTGGTCAAAACGGTGGTAATTGTTCTGGTTCTGTTCAAAACTATGGAGTGCGTTTATCAGGTAATGATTCAGAAGTTAGTAATAATGTCATATTTAATAATGGCGGAGCAGGGCTGATTATAGTAGGAAACCCAGGGGAAAATGGAAATCTCATATCACAGAATTCCTTTTTTAATAATGGAACAGACGGTGCGGCATTGGGAATTGACCTAGTGGCCTCAGGAACTGTACCGGATGGAATTACCATAAATGATCTTAATGATGCCGATACGGGTCCCAATGATTTAGTGAATTTTCCAATCATCGAAAGTGCAAATATTAGCAGTACCAGTGTTAGTATTACAGGTTGGGCTAGATCTGGCGCAACAATAGAGTTCTTTTTAACCGATATTTCTGAAGGAACCGCTGTTGATGGGGATAACCAATTGGGTCTATCCACAGATTACGGTGAGGGTCAGGTGTTTATTGGTTCTTTTGTTGAGGGTAGTGCGGCCGATACCAATGCAAATACATCATCTTATTTGGATGAGGATAGTAATACGGATAATACCAATCAATTTACGTTTACGTTTAATACTCCCTCTGGAGTAACTTTAGGCAAGGACATTACGGCAACAGCAACAGTTTCTAATTCTACCTCAGAATTCTCTCCAATGAGTAAATTAAAGACGTATACAATTATCACCAATCGTCGAATCACCTATCGCGTTAAGAAAAATTAATTAAACGTAGTATTTTTCTTTCTTTTTATTTTTTGAAAGTACCGTATTCATTGGGCTAAAGTAGTTTTAACCACATTTTTTTCAGTAGTAATGTCGTACAATTAATAGTTGACAACATTTTATTTGAATTCATACATTCAAGTAAGAACTTTAATTTTTAATAATAGGAAACTATTTCCCTCGCGTTTCTGATTTTATAACCCTTAAATCATGTACGTTTCTTTTTTTTGCAAAAAATTCAGTTTTAGATATACCATATTCATTCTCTTTTTCAGCTTGTTTTTTAAATCTTCGCTAGGACAGACTACCTTCACAGAAAGCGCGGCCTCTTATAACCTGAATATTTCTGGAAATAAAGATGGTGGACATGCTTGGGCAGATTATGATTTAGATGGCGATTATGATATTTTTATAAATACGAATAATAGAGGGTATCTGTTAAGAAATGACGGAGGCAACTTTACCGATGTAACCAATACATTGATTTCAGATGTTAATAATGACGGTTTAGAGAGAAGCGCATTGTTTGTTGATTTTAATAATGATAGTTACCCTGATATTTTTAGAAATGATAGTGGTAACGCAAGGATTTATCTGCAAATTCCAAATACTAACCCTAATAATATTCGTTTTGGTCTTAGTAATGGTACACAACCAAATCAAACATTTAATGATGGTAATTTTGGGAACGAGTTTAATTCAGAGGGTGCTGGAGCCTTGGATTATGATGGTGATGGCGATTTAGATATTTTCATAGATAACCACAATTATGGTATTGATATTTTACAAAATGACGGTAATGGTTTCTTTACACACGTTACTGCCAAACCTCCGGGTTACGATGTAAATGATTCTTCTACCTGGCCTTTAGGCTTGGTGCAAGATGCAACTGATGGAGATTACGGTTCTGCAACAGATTTTAATGATGATGGCTGGGTAGATATAGTTGCGAGAAAACAAGATCAAGTAGATTTATTTACAAACATTGGAGGAAGCTTTCAAGATGGTGTTGATATTGACCAAGCTGCTAATAATAATAAAGGATCAGTAGCTTTTGGCGATTTGGACAACGATGGTGATTTCGATTTATATTGGACAGAGAATGGAATCAATCAAGTTCATCAAAATAATGGTGATGGGACTTGGACGGGATTAGGAACAGCTACAGGTATTCCTATAAATTTTTCCAATCAAATTGAGGGTTTAGCCATGGGAGATGTGGACAATGACGGTGATATTGATATATTCCTTACCGGAAATAATGTAAGTCAATTATATTTAAATCAAATCAACAATGGAGGTAATCCAATGACCTTTTTAGATTCTGGATTATCCTTTAACAATAGGGGAGAAGGGTGCACCTTTATAGACATTGATACTGATGGTGATTTAGATTTGTACATAAATCGAAATGGTTCAAACTCACTTTACATAAATAACTTGGGGGTTTCGGCTAGAGCAAATCACCTATATATTGATATAAAGGAAAATAGGGATGAATTTGGATTAACAGGAACGGAAGAAAGATTCGGTATTGGTGCAACAGCAAAAATCCTCGATTGTGCGGGTAATGTAATTTCTGGTACACGAGAAGTGAACGGTGGTTTCGGACATGGAACCATGGAACCTGGGGTTATACATTTCGGCCTACCAGATGGCCCAGATAATCCTATTGTTCTAGAAATCGGTTATCCTAGAACTCCAACAGGAAGAGTTGTTGTGAGAAGTCAAATTACACCTTCCGATTTTAATAATGGGAGCATAAACTTAGTAAATTTATTACCAGATACATCAAACTTATCACCCATTGCTCAGGATGATAATATAAACACATCATCCAATGTTGGCGTAACATTCGATGCTCTAATTGATAACGGTAACGGAGTAGATAGTGACCCAGAAAGTAGCGCTCTTGAAATTCTCTCTATTACACAACCAACCCATGGCAGTGCTGTGTTAAACCTAGACGGAACAATAACATATAATCCAGGGAATTTTTTTGGAACTACCTCATTTACATATACCATTGGTGACAATGTAATTTGTTCATTTGCTTCAGGTCAGGATACCGCAACTGTATTTTTAACAGTTTCTGAATCTCTAGATTCTGATGGTGATGGAGTTTCAGATAATATTGATTTAGATGATGATAACGACGGTATTCTAGATGCAGAGGAGGCTGGTTTTTCTGTACTATGGGTAACGCAAAATACTGCTGGTGCAGAGGAACAAAATGTTATAGATAAACTGACTGCTTTAGGTTATACGGTTACAGTGGTAGATGATGGAGTAGGCGGTAATGCAAATGATTATTCGGTTACCTTCATATATGAGGATTCCAATAGTGGAACAGCCTTTGCTAATGTTGCAAATATGACTACCACGTCAAACGGAATTATAACAAGTGAAAATGCATTACATGATGAGTTACTTGGAGCTAATTCAGGCTTATCTAGTACTAATAATTTAATTGATATAATTAATAATTCACACCCTATTACTACAGGTCTTTCATTAGGAGATTATGACATAGGCGATGGGGCATTTCATGCAAATAGTTTAGCGTCTGGTACAGTATTAGGTCGTCATCCTAACGGAGAAGTGAATATGGCAATATGGGAAGAAGGAGATGTATTAGATACAGGAGTAGCTTCAGGTAGAAGAGCAATAGTACCACACACAAATGGAAATGGAGGTTTTAATGCTGCAGGTGAAGATTTATTAGTTAATGCCATAATATGGACCGCTGGCAGGGATACAGATAAAGATGGTATTGATAATTATTTAGATTTAGATAGTGATAATGACGGAATTTATGATGCCATTGAAGCAAATCACGGCCAAACACAAGTTATAGGGCGTATTACTGGAAATGTAGGTTCAGATGGAGTACCGGATAATGTTCAAGCTGCTGGTCAAGAAGATAGTGGTACAGTAAATTATACACTTCAAAATTCTGATAGTTCATTAGATAGGGATTACGTTGATACGGACAGTGATGCTGACGGATGTAATGATGCAAATGAAGCCTATAACGATGACAATGCAGATAGCGATAATAACGGAACATACGGATTTGGTTTGCCTACTGTAAACGCAGATGGTACGGTAATAGGGGCTAGTTATACTACCCCGGTAGATAACGATTCTAATGCTGTATTCGATTTTATTGAAGCAGGTGGTGCCCCAAGTATTAGCATTCAACCAGTAGATACTAATGTTTGTCCAGGATGTGTAACTACCATGACAATAACTGCATCCGCAGATACATATCAGTGGCAGATTTTCAACGGGAGCAACTGGGACAATCTAAATGATTCTGGTATTTATAGTGGTACATCAACAGATACATTGACGATTACTGATCCTGCGGCAAATGATAATAATAACAGATATCGTGTAATAACTTCTAATTCAAGTTTTGTTTGCGAAAACGAAATTTCAGATGAAGCAGAATTATTTATTCAGGTTGGTACAGTAATTACCAATCGCAGAATCACCTATCGCGTTAAGAAAAATTAGTCTAATTCCCTGAGGGGTTTCGCTTAATAAGTGTGGTTTTCTCGATTAAATCTAATACTCCCAATACGACTATAACAAAGTGTTTTTCAATAAAATCAAGTATGGTATTTCATCGAGCAACTATAGTGAAACCTCATGTTTTTAGAACTAGACACTACTTTTAAATGGTTACACAACATTTATTTCTTAGGGCTAGGCTTAAAGTTAATTTTGTAAAGTAATAGCATGTCGTGGAATTTTTCCATGTATTTGGGAACATGCGAAGATGAAATTGAATAAAGATATTTTGAATTTAGGATTTACACAGATGAAGAGGACACAAGTGAACAGTTTAAGTAAAAAATTAATCATGGACAAAAAAGTTCTATGGATACTATGCTTAGTATCAAGTTTTACGTTTGCACAGACTACAGTTACATTAGAAGACCAATGTAACTGTGAAGTACTTCAAGGTACGGATGTATCCGCTCCTGGCGTAACAACACCAGGCGGCGCAGATTTAGGTGATTTGTACGTAAACACGACCTCAGGTACCATATACTTCTGGGATGGTGATTCATGGGAACTGACCACTGCTGCAAATACGGACAATCAGCAACTTCAAAATTTTACTTTTGATGCGGCTACCAATATATTGACTTTAGATTTAGAGAATGGTGGAAGTGTTAATGTAAACCTTACCGATTTACAAGATACTTTAGTGGATACAAATACCACAAATGACCGTATTGAGGTCGCAGGCCCTAATCTCGTAATTACGGATAGTGAAAATAATACCATCTCAATACCTCTGGCAGACATTGCAGACCAAGTAAATACTAATACAACGATAACATCTTTCGAAATAGATGGGACGAATACGAATTTGATATTAACAGATAGTGATTCTAATAGTTTTTCTATTGCATTGGCGGATATCGCGGCTTTAGTTAATACGGATAATCAGAATTTGGAAAACTTTCAAGTGAATGGAGCAAATTTGGAATTAGGTATTGTTGACGGAAATATCGTTTCTGTTCCTTTAGCTGATATTACAGCTGGAGTTAATACGGACGACCAAACCTTATCGGAAGTACTTACCGAAGGCGCTGATGCCGGCGGTACGGTAATCACGAACGTGGGCACCCCGGTAGCTGGCACGGATGCCGTAACGAAGGATTACGTGGACGGTCTAGCGGATGACGATATCAGTGCAGTTGCTTTTGACGGAACCAACCTAAGTGTAACGGAGAGCGGAACCACGCTATCGGCGGACATTTCGGCTTTGGACGATTCAGCCGGAGTTGCCACGAACGCAGGTAACATCGCCACGAATGCGACCAACATTACCACAAATGCAGGTAACATTACTACGAACGCAACGGATATAGCGAACCATATCGCCGCGGATAATGATACGGATGCTACGAACGAGATACAGAATTTAAGTGAGGTACTGACCGAGGGCGCTGATGCCGGCGGTACGGTAATCACGAACGTGGGTACCCCGGTAGCCGGTACGGATGCCGTAACAAAGGATTACGTAGACGGTCTAGCGGATGACGATATCAGTGCAGTTGCTTTTGATGGTACCAACCTAAGTGTAACGGAGAGCGGAACCACGCTATCGGCAGATATTTCGGCTTTGGACGATTCAGCCGGAGTTGCCACGAACGCAGGTAACATCGCCACGAACACCACGAACATCGCAACCAATGCAGGTAACATAACCACGAACGCTACGGATATAGCGAACCATATCGCCGCGGATAATGATACGGATGCTACGAACGAGCTACAGAATTTAAGTGAGGTATTGACCGAAGGCGCTGATGCCGGCGGTACGGTAATCACGAACGTGGGCACCCCGGTAGCTGGCACGGATGCCGTAACGAAGGATTACGTGGACGGTCTAGCGGATGACGATATCAGTGCGGTTGCTTTTGATGGTACCAACCTAAGTGTAACGGAGAGCGGAACCACGCTATCCGCGGACATTTCGGCTTTGGACGATTCCGCCGGAGTTGCCACGAACGCAGGTAACATTACTACGAACGCAACGGATATAGCGAACCATATCGCCGCGGATAATGATACGGATGCTACGAACGAGCTACAGAATTTAAGTGAGGTATTGACCGAAGGCGCTGATGCCGGCGGTACGGTAATCACGAACGTGGGCACCCCGGTAGCTGGCACGGATGCCGTAACGAAGGATTACGTGGACGGTCTAGCGGATGACGATATCAGTGCAGTTGCTTTTGACGGAACCAACCTAAGTGTAACGGAGAGCGGAACCACGCTATCGGCGGACATTTCGGCTTTGGACGATTCCGCCGGAGTTGCCACGAACGCAGGTAACATCGCCACGAACGCAACGGATATAGCGAACCATATCGCCGCGGATAATGATACGGATGCTACGAACGAGCTACAGAATTTAAGTGAGGTATTGACCGAGGGCGCTGATGCCGGCGGTACGGTAATCACGAACGTGGGTACCCCGGTAGCCGGTACGGATGCCGTAACGAAGGATTACGTAGACGGTCTAGCGGATGACGATATCAGTGCGGTTGCTTTTGACGGAACCAACCTAAGTGTAACGGAGAGCGGAACCACGCTATCGGCGGACATTTCGGCTTTGGACGATTCCGCCGGAGTTGCCACGAATGCGACGAACATCGCAACCAATGCAGGTAACATCACCACGAATGCGACGAACATCGCAACCAATGCAGGGGACATTACCACGAACGCAGGTAACATAACCACGAACGCTACGGATATAGCGAACCATATCGCCGCGGATAATGATACGGATGCTACGAACGAGCTACAGAATTTAAGTGAGGTACTGACCGAGGGCGCTGATGCCGGCGGTACGGTAATCACGAACGTGGGCACCCCGGTAGCCGGCACGGATGCCGTAACGAAGGATTACGTGGACGGTCTAGCGGATGACGATATCAGTGCAGTTGCTTTTGACGGAACCAACCTAAGTGTAACGGAGAGCGGAACCACGCTATCGGCGGACATTTCGGCTTTGGACGATTCCGCCGGAGTTGCCACGAACGCAGGTAACATCGCCACGAACGCAGGTAACATCACCACGAACACCACGAACATCGCAACCAATGCAGGGGACATCACCACGAATGCAGGTAACATTACTACGAACGCAACGGATATAGCGAACCATATCGCCGCGGATAATGATACGGACGATACGAACGAGATACAGGATGCCGCTGGAGTTGACTTCACGGCTGCGGGCAATACAACGAGTACCAATGTACAGGATGCTATAGAAGAAATACAGACGGAATTGGATGGTGTTGATGGAACAGATGACCAGAACTTAGAAAACTTCCAAGTGAATGGAACCGACTTGGAGATAAGTATACAGGACGGCAATACGGTAAGCGTACCGTTGGCAGACATTAATACGGATAACCAGACAGCATCGGAAGTTACTGTAACCGATGCAGGTGGTAACTTCACAAATAATGAAGTAGAGGGCGTTCTTGAAGAAATAGATTCAAGGATAGATGCACTTGTACTAGCAGGAGGTTCTGATGGAAACGACTTCGTAACAGGTGGTTCTTTATCAGGTACAGACCTTACCTTGAACGTTCCAAATCAGGTAGACCCTGTTATTGATTTATCAGGACTTCAAGATGGTACGGGAACCGACGACCAAGATTTAGGTATCGGAGCAGGTGGTGTTGCCAACGAAAGTGTGGAGGTAACGATAACCGATGGAGCAAGCACAACGATAGACATCAGAGATGCCGATAGTAATGCTACGAACGAGATACAGAATTTAAGTGAGGTACTGACCGAGGGCGCTGATGCCGGCGGTACGGTAATCACGAACGTGGGTACCCCGGTAGCTGGCACGGATGCCGTAACGAAGGATTACGTGGACGGTCTAGCGGATGACGATATCAGTGCGGTTGCTTTTGATGGTACCAACCTAAGTGTAACGGAGAGCGGAACCACGCTATCCGCGGACATTTCGGCTTTGGACGATTCCGCCGGAGTTGCCACGAACGCAGGTAACATAACCACGAACGCAACGGATATAGCGAACCATATCGCCGCGGATAATGATACGGATGCTACGAACGAGCTACAGAATTTAAGTGAGGTATTGACCGAAGGCGCTGATGCCGGCGGTACGGTAATCACGAACGTGGGCACCCCGGTAGCTGGCACGGATGCCGTAACGAAGGATTACGTGGACGGTCTAGCGGATGACGATATCAGTGCAGTTGCTTTTGACGGAACCAACCTAAGTGTAACGGAGAGCGGAACCACGCTATCGGCGGACATTTCGGCTTTGGACGATTCCGCCGGAGTTGCCACGAATGCGACGAACATCGCAACCAATGCAGGTAACATCACCACGAATGCGACGAACATCGCAACCAATGCAGGTAACATAACCACGAACGCAACGGATATAGCGAACCATATCGCCGCGGATAATGATACGGATGCTACGAACGAGCTACAGAATTTAAGTGAGGTACTGACCGAGGGCGCTGATGCCGGCGGTACGGTAATCACGAACGTGGGTACCCCGGTAGCCGGTACGGATGCCGTAACGAAGGATTACGTGGACGGTCTAGCGGATGACGATATCAGTGCAGTTGCTTTTGACGGAACCAACCTAAGTGTAACGGAGAGCGGAACCACGCTATCGGCGGACATTTCGGCTTTGGACGATTCCGCCGGAGTTGCCACGAACGCAGGTAACATCGCCACGAACGCAGGTAACATCACCACGAACACCACGAACATCGCAACCAATGCAGGGGACATCACCACGAATGCAGGTAACATTACTACGAACGCAACGGATATAGCGAACCATATCGCTGCGGATAATGATACGGACGATACGAACGAGATACAGGATGCCGCTGGAGTTGACTTCACGGCTGCGGGCAATACAACGAGTACCAATGTACAGGATGCTATAGAAGAAATACAGACGGAATTGGATGGTGTTGATGGAACAGATGACCAGAACTTAGAAAACTTCCAAGTGAATGGAACCGACTTGGAGATAAGTATACAGGACGGCAATACGGTAAGCGTACCGTTGGCAGACATTAATACGGATAACCAGACAGCATCGGAAGTTACTGTAACCGATGCAGGTGGTAACTTCACAAATAATGAAGTAGAGGGCGTTCTTGAAGAAATAGATTCAAGGATAGATGCACTTGTACTAGCAGGAGGTTCTGATGGAAACGACTTCGTAACAGGTGGTTCTTTATCAGGTACAGACCTTACCTTGAACGTTCCAAATCAGGTAGACCCTGTTATTGATTTATCAGGACTTCAAGATGGTACGGGAACCGACGACCAAGATTTAGGTATCGGAGCAGGTGGTGTTGCCAACGAAAGTGTGGAGGTAACGATAACCGATGGAGCAAGCACAACGATAGACATCAGAGATGCCGATAGTAATGCTACGAACGAGATACAGAATTTAAGTGAGGTACTGACCGAGGGCGCTGATGCCGGCGGTACGGTAATCACGAACGTGGGCACCCCGGTAGCCGGCACGGATGCCGTAACGAAGGATTACGTGGACGGTCTAGCGGATGACGATATCAGTGCGGTTGCTTTTGACGGAACGAACCTAAGTGTAACGGAGAGCGGAACCACGCTATCCGCGGACATTTCGGCTTTGGACGATTCCGCCGGAGTTGCCACGAACGCAGGTAACATCGCCACGAACACCACGAACATCGCAACCAATGCAGGGGACATAACCACGAACGCTACGGATATAGCGAACCATATCGCCGCGGATAATGATACGGATGCTACGAACGAGCTACAGAATTTAAGTGAGGTATTGACCGAAGGCGCTGATGCCGGCGGTACGGTAATCACGAACGTGGGCACCCCGGTAGCCGGTACGGATGCCGTAACGAAGGATTACGTGGACGGTCTAGCGGATGACGATATCAGTGCGGTTGCTTTTGATGGTACCAACCTAAGTGTAACGGAGAGCGGAACCACGCTATCGGCGGACATTTCGGCTTTGGACGATTCCGCCGGAGTTGCCACGAACGCAGGTAACATCGCCACGAACACCACGAACATCGCAACCAATGCAGGGGACATTACCACGAACGCAACGGATATAGCGAACCATATCGCCGCGGATAATGATACGGATGCTACGAACGAGATACAGAATTTAAGTGAGGTATTGACCGAGGGCGCTGATGCCGGCGGTACGGTAATCACGAACGTGGGTACCCCGGTAGCCGGTACGGATGCCGTAACGAAGGATTACGTGGACGGTCTAGCGGATGACGATATCAGTGCGGTTGCTTTTGACGGAACGAACCTAAGTGTAACGGAGAGCGGAACCACGCTATCCGCGGACATTTCGGCTTTGGACGATTCCGCCGGAGTTGCCACGAACGCAGGTAACATCGCCACGAACACCACGAACATCGCAACCAATGCAGGGGACATAACCACGAACGCTACGGATATAGCGAACCATATCGCCGCGGATAATGATACGGATGCTACGAACGAGATACAGAATTTAAGTGAGGTACTGACCGAGGGCGCTGATGCCGGCGGTACGGTAATCACGAACGTGGGTACCCCGGTAGCCGGTACGGATGCCGTAACGAAGGATTACGTGGACGGTCTAGCGGATGACGATATCAGTGCGGTTGCTTTTGACGGAACCAACCTAAGTGTAACGGAGAGCGGAACCACGCTATCCGCGGACATTTCGGCTTTGGACGATTCCGCCGGAGTTGCCACGAACGCAGGTAACATCGCCACGAACGCAGGTAACATCGCCACGAACACCACGAACATCGCAACCAATGCAGGGGACATTACCACGAACGCAGGTAACATTACTACGAACGCAACGGATATAGCGAACCATATCGCCGCAGATAATGATACGGACGATACGAACGAGATACAGGATGCCGCTGGAGTTGACTTCACGGCTGCGGGCAATACAACGAGTACCAATGTACAGGATGCTATAGAAGAAATACAGACGGAATTGGATGGTGTTGATGGAACAGATGACCAGAACTTAGAAAACTTCCAAGTGAATGGAACCGACTTGGAGATAAGTATACAGGACGGCAATACGGTAAGCGTACCGTTGGCAGACATTAATACGGATAACCAGACAGCATCGGAAGTTACTGTAACCGATGCAGGTGGTAACTTCACAAATAATGAAGTAGAGGGCGTTCTTGAAGAAATAGATTCAAGGATAGATGCACTTGTACTAGCAGGAGGTTCTGATGGAAACGACTTCGTAACAAGTGGTTCTTTATCAGGTACAGACCTTACCTTGAACGTTCCAAATCAGGTAGACCCTGTTATTGATTTATCAGGACTTCAAGATGGTACGGGAACCGACGACCAAGATTTAGGTATCGGAGCAGGTGGTGTTGCCAACGAAAGTGTGGAGGTAACGATAACCGATGGAGCAAGCACAACGATAGACATCAGAGATGCCGATAGTAATGCTACGAACGAGATACAGAATTTAAGTGAGGTACTGACCGAGGGCGCTGATGCCGGCGGTACGGTAATCACGAACGTGGGTACCCCGGTAGCTGGCACGGATGCCGTAACGAAGGATTACGTGGACGGTCTAGCGGATGACGATATCAGTGCGGTTGCTTTTGATGGTACCAACCTAAGTGTAACGGAGAGCGGAACCACCCTATCCGCGGACATTTCGGCTTTGGACGATTCCGCCGGAGTTGCCACGAACGCAGGTAACATCGCCACGAACACCACGAACATCGCAACCAATGCAGGGGACATTACTACGAACGCAGGTAACATTACTACGAACGCAACGGATATAGCGAACCATATCGCCGCGGATAATGATACGGATGCTACGAACGAGATACAGAATTTAAGTGAGGTATTGACCGAAGGCGCTGATGCCGGCGGTACGGTAATCACGAACGTGGGCACCCCGGTAGCCGGCACGGATGCCGTAACGAAGGATTACGTGGACGGTCTAGCGGATGACGATATCAGTGCGGTTGCTTTTGACGGAACGAACCTAAGTGTAACGGAGAGCGGAACCACGCTATCCGCGGACATTTCGGCTTTGGACGATTCCGCCGGAGTTGCCACGAACGCAGGTAACATCGCCACGAACACCACGAACATCGCAACCAATGCAGGGGACATTACCACGAACGCAGGTAACATTACTACGAACGCAACGGATATAGCGAACCATATCGCCGCGGATAATGATACGGATGCTACGAACGAGATACAGAATTTAAGTGAGGTATTGACCGAAGGCGCTGATGCCGGCGGTACGGTAATCACGAACGTGGGCACCCCGGTAGCTGGCACGGATGCCGTAACGAAGGATTACGTGGACGGTCTAGCGGATGACGATATCAGTGCGGTTGCTTTTGATGGTACCAACCTAAGTGTAACGGAGAGCGGAACCACGCTATCGGCGGACATTTCGGCTTTGGACGATTCCGCCGGAGTTGCCACGAACGCAGGTAACATCGCCACGAACACCACGAACATCGCAACCAATGCAGGTAACATAACCACGAACGCAACGGATATAGCGAACCATATCGCCGCGGATAATGATACGGATGCTACGAACGAGATACAGAATTTAAGTGAGGTACTGACCGAGGGCGCTGATGCCGGCGGTACGGTAATCACGAACGTGGGTACCCCGGTAGCCGGTACGGATGCCGTAACGAAGGATTACGTGGACGGTCTAGCGGATGACGATATCAGTGCGGTTGCTTTTGACGGAACGAACCTAAGTGTAACGGAGAGCGGAACCACGCTATCCGCGGACATTTCGGCTTTGGACGATTCCGCCGGAGTTGCCACGAACGCAGGTAACATCGCCACGAACACCACGAACATCGCAACCAATGCAGGGGACATAACCACGAACGCTACGGATATAGCGAACCATATCGCCGCGGATAATGATACGGATGCTACGAACGAGCTACAGAATTTAAGTGAGGTATTGACCGAAGGCGCTGATGCCGGCGGTACGGTAATCACGAACGTGGGCACCCCGGTAGCCGGTACGGATGCCGTAACGAAGGATTACGTGGACGGTCTAGCGGATGACGATATCAGTGCGGTTGCTTTTGATGGTACCAACCTAAGTGTAACGGAGAGCGGAACCACGCTATCGGCGGACATTTCGGCTTTGGACGATTCCGCCGGAGTTGCCACGAACGCAGGTAACATCGCCACGAACACCACGAACATCGCAACCAATGCAGGGGACATAACCACGAACGCTACGGATATAGCGAACCATATCGCCGCGGATAATGATACGGATGCTACGAACGAGATACAGAATTTAAGTGAGGTATTGACCGAAGGCGCTGATGCCGGCGGTACGGTAATCACGAACGTGGGCACCCCGGTAGCTGGCACGGATGCCGTAACGAAGGATTACGTGGACGGTCTAGCGGATGACGATATCAGTGCGGTTGCTTTTGATGGTACCAACCTAAGTGTAACGGAGAGCGGAACCACGCTATCGGCGGACATTTCGGCTTTGGACGATTCCGCCGGAGTTGCCACGAACGCAGGTAACATCGCCACGAACACCACGAACATCGCAACCAATGCAGGGGACATTACCACGAACGCTACGGATATAGCGAACCATATCGCCGCGGATAATGATACGGATGCTACGAACGAGATACAGAATTTAAGTGAGGTATTGACCGAGGGCGCTGATGCCGGTGGTACGGTAATCACGAACGTGGGCACCCCGGTAGCCGGTACGGATGCCGTAACGAAGGATTACGTGGACGGTCTAGCGGATGACGATATCAGTGCGGTTGCTTTTGACGGAACGAACCTAAGTGTAACGGAGAGCGGAACCACGCTATCGGCGGACATTTCGGCTTTGGACGATTCCGCTGGTGTAGCCACGAACGCAGGTAACATCGCCACGAACACCACGAACATTACGGCTAATACGAACGATATCACAGACCTACAGAACAACAAAGAGGACGCTGCGAACAAATCAACTGACGGCACCTTGTCAGGTAATTCCGATACGGACTTCCCGACGGAACAGGCCGTGAAGACTTATGTGGATACACAGATTACCGCTAGTACTACTGTTGTAACTGCAGGAAATGATATTAGTGTTACCGGCGATGGCAGTGTAGCAACTCCCTACGTTATAGCCAATACAAGACCTAATATATTTTATCCACCATCTATTGCTATTGATGTTTCTGCCTATTCTGGAACGCCAATATTGAACCAAACTATTGATTTACATGCACAATATATCGCACAATATGGGAGTCCTATGGTAAGAAGTGATGTAGGAGGTGGAGATGAGGCCCCAACCGCAATTCCAACCTACGCTCCGGGTGAGTTATATTATTATGTGACATTCTTTGATAACGCAGTTTTTGATAATGTTGAAATTAATGCAGATGGTGAGATGGAATATGACATTATTGGAGCACCAGCAGATTATAACTCTTTAATAAATGTAGTATTTGTAGTAAAGTAACTAATTAAATAGGAGCCCAAATTAATTTGAAAGCTATCATAACATATAAAACCTTATTTCTCAGTATTGTATTCGCATTTCTGGGAATGATTGTTTCTAACGCCCAGTTCTTATTGCAAGCACCGAATAGTACCGATGAAAATAATTATCAATGGTATGAAGCTTCGGATACAAGTACTGTTCTAGGAACTAATTTTTTCTTAGAAGTTACCAATCCAGGTATCTATTTTGCTACTTACGATGGGACCTTATGTGGCTCCAATGCTACGGGTTACTTTATCGTAACGGATTGTACTGCACCGGATAATGAGGTAACCATGGATATTTCTTCAAATGTTACATCTGGAGCTTCTGTTAGCTGGAACCCTGTAGTTCCTGGAGATCAACTTAGACCTACTGTAACGGCTACCGAAACAGTAGTAAGGTATACGGCTACTGTAACTAAAGTTGGTAATGATTCTAGCTTACCTAATTTCACGGTTGTCTGTTTGCAACAAGCAGCTACGCTGGTAGATGATATTGCATCTGTAGACGAGGACGATTCTGTAATCGTTGATATCTTTGCAAATGATTCTGATTTACCAACCACTGGTACGCTTACGACTACCAACCCTTCAAATGGAACCGTAACTATTGATGATAATGGTACTCCGAACGATCCAACTGATGATATCGTAACCTATATTCCAAATCCTGATTATAATGGACCTGATAGTTTTGAGTATACCGTTTGTAATTCGAGTGGAGACTGCAGTACGGCAACAGTGAATATAGATGTGCTTCCAATCTTGGATACTATAGATGATAGTGTAGCAGTGGAGCAAGACACTGATGTGCTTATAGATTTTTGGAATGCTAATGATAATGATTTGCCAGCGACAGGTACTTTTAGCGTAACCCAACCATCCAACGGTACAATTATCGTAGATGATAATGGAACGCCAAACGATCCTACTGACGATGTGGTAATTTACACGCCAAATCCCGGATACATTGGAACGGACTCTTATACCTATACTGTTTGTGACAATCTTGGTAATTGTGATACCGCTACAGTAACGATTTTAGTTTCACCTCCAATGGTTTCGGATATTGATTCGGATAACGATGGTATCATAGATAGTTTTGAGGATTTGAACTTGGACGGGGATAATGACCCCGCTACAAATCCAACTGATTCTGATGGAGATGGTTTCCCAGATTATCTAGATATCGATGCTGACAATGACGGTATTCCGGACAATCTAGAGGCACAAACTACCGCCGATTATATAGCACCTAGTGGTATTGATGCAAATAATAATGGACTTGATGATGCCTACGAAACTGATGGAGATTTAGGGTTGTTCCCAATAGATACCGACGGTGATAGTTTACCGGATTATCTAGATGAAGATAGTGATAATGATAATGTTCCTGATAATATTGAAGCTCACGATTATAACCAAGATGGTATCCCAGATGTAGTTTTTATTGGCTCGGATAAAGATGATGATGGACTTGATGATGGATATGAAGGTGCCATAACAGTTGATGTTGATGTAAATGATGAATTGGATGATCCCTTCGGACAATTACCTAATACAGATAATGATGAGGAGTCCGATTATCGTGATACGGATGACGATGATGATGGTATTGAAACTATAGACGAAGATTTAGATTTAGATGGTAATTATGCTAACGACGATGCTGATGAGGACGGAATTCCAAACTACTTAGATGCGGATTTAGGCATACAAGGAGATGTAATCGAAGTTTTCAATGTGTTAACGCCTAATGGAGATGGTGTTCATGATGTGTTACGAATAGATGGTTTAGAGAATTATCCTAACAACGATATAAGCATATATAACAGGTGGGGCGTATCTGTCTTCACCACAAGAGCCTACGACACTGAGGGTAATGTTTTTGATGGAACCTCTCAGGGTAGAGTAACTGTAAACCAGGATAATCAACTACCTGTCGGAACGTATTTTTATATTTTAAATTACGAAGAACCTAATGGCGAAGCAAAACAGCTTTCTGGTTACTTATATATTAATAGATAGAAAAATGGCAGGAATTAAATTTTTATTAAAAAATATTCATATTCAGTTTTCTGGCCTATTCTTATTAATGGTAACCTTTTGTTTTATGAGTATAGGTTCCTATGCCCAACAAGATGCTCAGTATACGCAGTATATGTATAATACGGTAAGTGTTAACCCTGCCTATGCCGGTTCTAGAGGTCAGATAAGTATTGCGGCCCTTCATCGTTCTCAATGGATAGGATTAGATGGTGCTCCGGTCACGCAGACACTAAATGTACATTCTCCAGTGGGCTATAGGGGATTAGGTCTAGGTTTTTCTATTGTTAATGATAAGATTGGTCCAACATCTGAAACCAATTTTGATGTGGATTTCTCCTATACAATTTATACTTCCTTGGAAGGTCGTTTAAGTTTTGGCTTAAAGGCGAGTGCTAATTTGTTGGATATTCGCTTCTCAGAATTAAACCAATTTGGTCCAGATCAAACTCTACAACAGGATATTGACAATAGACTTTCACCAAATATTGGGGCTGGGGTCTATTATCATACCAATAAATTCTATGCAGGATTATCTGTCCCAAGATTCTTGGAAACCTCACATTTTCAGGAATCATCTTTGTCTACGGCAAAGGAACAGATGAACTTTTACTTTATTACGGGATATGTCTGGGATGTTAATCCATCTCTAAAATTTAAACCTACATTACTTACCAAATTAACTCAAGGAGCACCCTTACAAGTAGATGTTTCCGCTAACTTCATGTTTAACGAAAAATTTATTTTAGGAGCTGCATATAGGTGGGATGCTGCCTTTAGTGGTATGGCAGGTTTTAATATATCAAACAAATTCTTAATAGGTATCGCTTATGACCGGGAAACGACAGAATTAGGTAACGCTGCCTTTAATGACGGGTCTTTTGAAGTAATATTCAGATATGACTTCATCACGAGCAAGAATAATCTAAAATCGCCCAGATTCTTTTAGAAACCCTCTACTTCTTTTATTACTTCAAGGTTTTTTATGAGCAGGTATTGCCCCAAGTTACCTAAAGGTCTTATTTTTGTGTAATGAGGGAAGAAGAAGTAATTTTGGTCAATGCTAACGATGAGCAAATTGGTACGATGCCAAAGATGGAAGCTCATGAAAAGGCACAACTTCACAGAGCATTTTCGGTATTTATTCTTAATGATAAAGGTGAAATAATGCTGCAGCAAAGAGCTGCACATAAATACCACTCACCGTTATTATGGACCAATACCTGTTGTAGTCATCAAAGAGTAGGGGAGACAAATTTGGAGGCTGGTAAAAGACGACTTCAAGAAGAAATGGGGTTTACGTCAGAATTAAAGGAATTATTCTCTTTTATATATAAAGCACCATTTGACAATGGTCTTACAGAGCATGAGCTAGATCATGTAATGTTGGGTTCTTATAATGCATCTCCGGTGATTAATACCGAAGAAGTTGAAAACTGGAAATGGATGAAACCCGGCACTATTAAAAAAGATATAGAAAATAATCCGCAGGAGTATACGGCCTGGTTCAAGATTATTTTTGAAAAATTTTATGAACATTTGCTAATGAATATTGAAAAAAATGAAGGTAAAAGTAAGTAGAAAGGCGCATTTTAACGCTGCCCATAGATTATTTAGGGCAGATTGGGAAGATGCTAAAAACAAAGCGGTTTTCGGTAAATGCAGTAATCCTAACTTTCATGGACACAATTATGAATTAATCGTAAGTGTTATTGGAGCAATTGATTCAGAGACTGGTTTCGTTATGGATGTTAAGGTATTGAAAGACCTAATTAAATTACATATTGAAGATGCCTTTGACCATAAGAACTTAAATGTAGAGGTTAAAGAATTTCAAACACTTAACCCAACTGCGGAAAATATTGCGGTAGTAATTTGGAACAAGTTAAGAAAACACATTAGCAGCGATAAAGAATTGGAAGTTGTGCTCTACGAGACACCAAGAAATTTTGTAACCTTTTCTGGATAAATGGGACTACGGGTAGGCGATTCAGTTCCGTTATTTACACTTCCGGATGCAAAAGGAAATCAATTTTCAATAAAGGAGCTTATAGGTAAGAAACCATTTGTAATTTACTTCTATCCTAAAAATAATACGCCTGGTTGCACAAAAGAAGCCTGTGATTTCCGAGACAAATACGAAGATTTCAAAAATATAGGTGCCGAAGTTGTCGGAATAAGTGCGGATTCGTCCAAAAGTCATTCTAATTTTCAAAACAAATATCAATTACCCTTTATTTTATTATCCGACAAGAACAATCAGGTTCGAAAAAAATTTAAGATAAAGAACAGCTTACTCTTATTACCAGGCAGGGAAACCTATGTTATTGACGAAAAAGGGAAAATAATTATGGTTTTTAATAGTATAAATGCCTCCGAACATATGAAAAGGGCATTATTAGCGTTATCTAAAAAGTAAGATATATCTTACTTTAAATTACTATTATGAATATACATCCTTTGAAATTTAAACCAATCCTCAAAGAGCGACTTTGGGGAGGAGAAAAATTGGGAACTGTCTTAGGGAAACCTATTACAAATGATATTACAGGTGAAAGTTGGGAACTTTCTACAGTTGCTGGAGATGTTAGTGAAGTTTCTAACGGAGCATTAGCCAATACCTCGTTAAAAACTCTTATCGATAATCATGCGGAAAGGCTTTTAGGAAAAAGTGTAGTAAAGCGTTTTGGAAAAGAATTTCCCATACTCATAAAATTTATTGACGCTAAGCAAGACCTTTCTATCCAGTTACATCCTAATGATGAGCTAGCTAAGGAAAGACATGATTCTTTTGGAAAGACCGAGATGTGGTATGTTATGGATGCTAATCCTGGCGCGGAGCTTATAGTAGGATTCAATAAGGATGTTACAAAGTCGGAATATGCCAAAAGCTTAGAGGAAAATACCTTATTGGATTTGTTGAATTATGAACCCGTAAAGGAAGGCGATACCTTTTTTATTAATACAGGAAAGATTCACGCTATAGGTGCCGGTGTCCTATTGGCGGAAATTCAGCAGACCTCGGATGTTACGTATCGGGTGTTCGATTTTAATAGGAAAGATAAAGAAGGTAACCTGAGAGAACTGCATACGGAATTGGCACTTGATGCCATTGATTACCAGAAAAAAGATGATTTTAAAGTCTCCTATGACGATAAATCGGATACTTCTAATGCAATGGTAGCTTGTCCATATTTTAAGACCAATTTTCTTAGTCTTGAAAACGATTTCTCGCAAGACACTGTTCATAGAGATTCTTTTACCATTTTTATGTGTGTAGATGGTTCGGGTGTTGTGCAAACAGAATCTGGTGAAGCTATGATAGCAAAAGGAGAAACGGTCTTAGTTCCTGCCTCCTCGAATAGTATTGCAATAAAAACTTCAGGAGCTAAATTTCTAGAAGTTACTATTTAATCAGATTATATAGTTTAATATTCTAAAATCGTATTTTTGTAAAAAAATAGAAGTAACATGGCAAGTGTAAGAGATTTAAAAAAAGATATTAATTACGTTTTAGGAGATATTATGGACGCCGTCTATATAGTGGAAGCTGCAAATGGAAAATTAGATTCTAAAGAAGGTTCTAAAATAATAGATGGTGCTATTGAAACGTTTGATTCATTAATTGCAAAAGTAAATCAACGCGATGTTGAAAATAGAAAAGCACATTTAAAATCGGTTCGTGCAGAACTAGAAACTAAGGCGAAAGGTCTGGTAGACGAGCTTAATAAGCTAAATTAAAACCCTACTTTTAAAGAATTTGGAAAGCACCTTAAATAGGTGCTTTTTTATTGGCACCTCCAATAGGTATAATATCCTCGAGGCATGCATTGTAATTAAATGTTCATTTTCTCCGAATGAATTGCGGGCTTGTTCAGAATTAGTTTATTTTTTATCCTTTACAAGAGCCATAAGTTGTTTGCCATATTTAGATGCAGCAACCTCTGGTGTTAATGCTTGTGCAATAGTGTCTAAATATTTAATATTTGCATCTGGAATTTCCTTTAAGGCAATATAAGGGGCTACATAAGAGTCTTTATTGTTAAGTGCAAAGTTAATAGCGTACATATAACCTCGTTGAATATTTCTAGTGTTCATAAATTCTAAAGAGTCTAATTCTTTAGCAGTTAAAGGATTTTCGGCATTTGATGCTGTCTGCATAATTTCCAGGCTTCTTTTGTTTACTTCGGACATGTTCTTTCGGAACTCATCTAACTTATCATTGCTATCGGAACCTACTATTTTGGCGTTTAAATCAAAAGTGTTCCAATTGGTAGTAATGTTGATAACACCAGGTTCCCCAAAAAAAGCAAGCCTATCGTTAACATCGTTATTATCTTTTTTGTCTAAATATAAATAGAATAGCTCCGGACTCTTCAACTCTGTTCTAAATTCAAAATTACCATCACCTTCAATAAGGAGCGAGTCTATCGAAACCAGGGCAGTATCTACCACATTTTGAAAATATAAAGTTCCTTTTTTTAAGCCCTTAACTTTACCGATTACAGTCATGGTATTTTCTGTATCTCCACCACAAGAGGTTAAGAAAACAAGAACTAAGAATGAAGCAAATATTTTTTTCATGGTTATATTTTAGGGGGCAAATATCAATATTTTTTTTAGGATTTCTATGGACTTGAGCTTTATTTAAAAAGTTTATTGCAAACTGGATGCTATTTCCATAAGGTAAGCACATAGCAATGCTCCACCGGTGCCCACAACATATCCAAGTACGGCTAATAAAACACCAACTGAGGTCAGTGAAGGATGAAACTCTGCTGCCACAACCGGAGCAGAAGCTGCCCCTCCTACGTTGGCTTGACTACCTACGGCAAGAAAAAAGTATGGTGCCTTTATGAGTTTTGCAACAAGTATTAGTAAACCGGCGTGTATAGTTATCCAGATAAAGCCTATGGCTATTAATCCTGGATTTTCCAGTACTTTACCCAAATCCATTTTCATACCAATAGTAGCGACTAAAATATAAATGAACATACCGCCAATTTTACTTGCGCCAGCTCCCTCATAGTTTTTTGCCTTGGTAAAGGAGAGCGCTATTCCTATTGACGTGGCTATGACTACCATCCAGAAGAAAGCGGAACCTAGAAAAGAAAGAAAACTCTTTTTGTCACTTATAGCTTCAAAACTATTTGTGAGATAAGTGCTTATGGCATCACCAAAAAAGTGTGCCACACCCACGGCGGAGAAGGCCAAGCATAGCATTATCATATAATCATTTAGCGTGGGTACTCTGGTGATTCTTTCCGTGAATTCGGTCACTTTAATTTTTAATGTCTCAATAGCTGAAGTATCCGCTTTGAGCCATTTGTCTATCTTTTTAGTTTTGCCGACCCCAAGAAGAATAATTGCCATCCATACATTGGCAACAACAATATCTA
Source organism: Maribacter sp. R77961 (assembly GCF_044594925.1). Classification (GTDB taxonomy): domain Bacteria; phylum Bacteroidota; class Bacteroidia; order Flavobacteriales; family Flavobacteriaceae; genus Maribacter. The sequence goes on from NZ_CP138991.1 coordinate 403,807, forward strand.
TTAGGACCATACCCCCGTACTTTTCAGGGTTGTATTGAAAAATTTCTAGCATGGCGGCTTGGTTTGCTCCTCCACCTATCCAACTACCGGCAATGGTAGATAATCCTCTCCAGATAGCATCAAAATCGTTTCCTCCAACAGTCTCGGGCGAAAAAATTGAAACGAGAAGAATAGCAATAGGCCCGCCTATAATAATACCCACGCTACCCGTTAGAAACATTATAATAGCTTTTGAGCCCAGGTTGGAGATTGCTTTCAAATCAATGCTTAGGGTCATTAAGACCAAAGCTGCAGGCAAAAGATACCTACTGGCCATAAAATATAGGTTCGACGTCTCATCGGAGATAAGACCACTGCTTGTTAATATGGCTGGTAATAAATAACACATAAGAACGGCAGGAACTATTTTGTAAAACTTTTTCCAAAACCCAGTTTTAATGCTAGAGGTGTAAAATATAAATCCAAGTGCTAATGCAAGTAGGCCAAAAACTACCGTATCATTGGATATTATGGGTTGGGTCATAGAACTGTCCATGGGTGGGTTAAAGTTGATATTTCTCAAATATACTCAAATAAGTAAGTGTTCTCGGATAAAGTGTGCCACACCGTCTTCGGTATTTTTCAAAGTTACATTGTCCGAAATACGCTTAACTTCCTCCCTCGCATTTCCGACCGCCACACCATAAGCAACATGGGTTAACATATCCATGTCGTTATAATTATCTCCAAATGCGATAATGTCCTCTAAGGTTTCTTCATTTGTGAGCAGGTTTTTAACAGCGGTTAATTTTGACACTGATTTTGGTGCTACTTCTATAAGTGTATCATTAGATCGGTATATATATAACACGTCACCAAATTGATTATTTAATAGTGGCATCAATTCATCCGAACTCTTTTTAGTGCCCATAAGCATCAACTTGTGAGCACCTAACTTATTTTTTTCAAGATAGGAAAGCGTTAACGAAGCTGGCAAGAACGACGGGTAGGTTCTGGTATATTTTATTTCTTTTTCTACTCTTTCAGAAGATTTTGTCACTTGCCAATTATCATTCTCATATAGGCCTATCTCGGTTTTGAAACCATTACATATGTCGTAAATCTGACGAACGACCTGAAGAGGAATATAAACTGATAGCAATTCTTTTTTTCCGTCGAGGACAAGAGCACCATTGTAACAGATGATAGGCTGTTCCTCAATTCCCAAACGTTTTTGAAGGTAGCGCATGCCGCTAGGCATTCTAGCTGAAACAAGGATTACCTTTATTTTATCTCTTATGCGCGCAATTTCAGCAATAGTAGTATCGGAAACATCACTCTTTGTTGTAAGTAAGGTTCCGTCTAAATCCGAACATAGTAGCTTAAAATTCATGTTATATATTTAACCAGTAAGACAGTTTAAGGTTAATAGATCTAAACCTTGGAGCAAATACATTTACAAAGTAATTATCATTGTATACAAGAAAAAGGTCCGATAATGGAGCAAATCGCCACTGCAATCTAGAGTTAAAGCCCAAATTGTCACGTTGATTACTATACTGAATCAGAGTAGACCAGAAAATGGATTTACTGAACGTAATATTGATATTTGGACTAATTAACCAAAGGTTTGCGCTAGAAAATGGTGCGGGAAGGTCTATTTGGTCATAGTTGAACATTAAGGAGATAGAGGCCTTAGGTTGAAAGCGCATGGTCATACCACCTTCTATGGAAAAGCGGTTACCGTTAAAAAAACGACCAATGCTCGACTGTATATCATATGAAAAAAGTTTTCTTTGATCAGAACGATACCCAGCTTCAAAGCTATTATAATAGTAATTTTCGTTTGCCGGAAGTGGTATAGCACCTTCCGTTCGGGTGGGGTCAAAAGGGTTGAATAGAAAAGTGAAACTATTCGTGTATTCTATTCTTGCTTGTGATTGGTTATTGAAATTAACTTCATAGCGTGATCGTAGATCATAATCGGTATTTTGAAAACTTCTACTTGGGCTCCAACGTATATTTGTAAAATACTGAAAAGAATGGTTCTGCACTATGCCTTTCTTAGGCCAAAAAACACGTTCAAGGCTCAATAGGGTCTTAAAAAGATCGGTTCTACGTACGAAGCCCAAATCTGAACGAAAATCTTCGTCTATAAAAGAAGCTTTAGCAAATACATTGAACTTTCTTTTATTGTACCTAATAAGGGCACTTGTGGCGTAGTTTCCCTTGTTATCGTCCGGTTGAAATGATTTGTGGGTTATAAATGACCCGTTCCAAGTGTTGTCCTTTGAGGCCAAATTATAATCAATACCTAACACACGATTATATTCATCTTTGCGCTCTACAAAATCATAATCTTGAAAAGATTGTTTGTTGATAAAGAAAATACCAATATTAGACCTCGAGAAAATACGCTGTTGCAATGCCAACATGGTGTTATTATTAGAAGGAATTCTATTTTCTAAATCTTCTGCCGTTTGAATATTTAATATCCCAACGCGAAGATCGTTCGTTAATTTACCGCTTAGCCGTACACCGCCAATAATATTATTTTCTATTGTCTCGCCCAAAGTATCCTGAGCAATTCCGATACGCCTTGAGAAAAAAGGACTAAAGTCAAAACCGTTTCCAAAACTTGCAAAAAGGTCGTTGTTGTCTATAAAAAACTGACGTCGCTCTGGTAAAGCGATTTCAAAGCGAGTGAGGTTGGTTATAAAATTATCTACCTCCACGGTAGAGAAATCGGGATTTAGGGTAAGGTCAAGGTTTAGGCTATTACCAATAGCTATTTTGGCATCTGCACCAACCTTTACGCTATTGAGATTACGGTCGGTTTCAAACTCTCTTTCCGCAATACCGTTCACGTAAGGTATAAGCGCCAATGGTGTTCGTGATTTTCCCAACGGTTTTTCGAATACCATATCGCCCATAAAGGCGAGGTTGTAAATTTGTTGGTTCTGTGGTATCCTTGTCCAAGTGCTTCGCTCGTTAGCTTGTGTTTCTATTCTATAACTATTAAAACGCCATTTGGTAGCACCTTCTTCAAATTTGAAGGAGGTAAGTGGAATAACCATTTCTGCCGTAAAATAGTTTTCATGAATTTTAGCATCTCCCTTCCATTTGATGTCCCATGCCAAATTAAAGTCATCTTGACTTGTGCCCCCGTTTGCAATGAGTCCTTCTCGGCGCACTCCAAAAGGGTTTATACCAAAAAGAAAAGCATTGGTACCGTCGTTGAAAGTGTCAAAAACTAGAGAAAAACTATCACTGCCACTACCTCTAAAATCACGCCTCAAGGATTGTGTTGCATAATTTTTACCACTGGAATATGCTTTTATTCCTATATAGATATTCTTATCGTCATAAAGAATTTTAATTTGGGACTGTTTTCTGGCTTGAATAGAATCTAAAGGAAAATACTCCCAAAATTCATCTGCGCTATCGGCCATTCCCCATATAGGTTCATCTAAGTTTCCATCGGGTTTTATACTCTCAGAAATAAACTTTACGGTTACTGATTTGGTTTCTTGTTGACTTAGTAGGATGTAACAGGATAAAAGACATACAAAGACACAAAAAACTCTAGCCATTCATTTAAATTTCGGTGGTTCTCAAATTTAAGCGTTTACAAATTAAATTAAGTAATAGAGCTATACTAAATGTTGAGCCAGTAGGTAAGCTTTAAATTGATAGAGCGAAACTTAGGTTCGAACAAGTTTACGGCATAGTTATCATTATAAACTATAAAAAGGTCTGATAATGGCGCAAAACGCCATTGTAGTCTAGAATTGATTCCTAGATTATCTCGCTGATTGCTATATTGTATAAGTGTAGACCAGAAGATAGATTTGCTAAAGGTTATTCCAACACGCGGACTCACGAGCCACAGGTCTGCGCTGGGAAAAGGGTCTGGAAGACTTATTTTATCATAATTTACATTCAAGCTTAAACGCACTTTTGGTTGTATTCTTAGTATAAATTCTCCCTCAGCAGAAAATCGGGAACCATTAAAAAAACTTCCGATAGAACTATTACCTTCATAAGCAAATACGTTTGCCCTGTTTGACCTGTATGAAAAATTTACGTTATTGAAATTATAATTTTGATTTCCAGGTAACTCAATAGCTCCTTCAGTGCTCGTGGGGTCAAAAGAATTATTTAGAAATATAAATCTATTGGAATATCCAATACCAAACTGGGAAAGATTTTTCATTTCAAAATCGTAGTTCACGTTAATATCATGATCAGTTCTTTTTAGGTCTAAAGTTGGTCGCCAGGTTACTACGGAAAAAACTTGAATGCCATGATTGTTTATTGGTCCTTTTGCTGGCCAAAACAAACGATTTACGGATAATGCGGATTTAAAAATGTCTTTTCTTCGAATAAAACCAAGATCTGAGTTAAAGTCCTCGTCTACTAGCACTACATCTCCGAAGACGCTCCAGAAGCGCGTATTACGGCCCAAGTTAGCGCCTATGGAATAGTTTCCCACGTTATCGCCTGGTTGAAACGATTTGTGCCCATAGAATTTACCCTGCCAAACATCGTCCTTACTAGATAAATTATAATCTATCCCAACAACTCTGTTGTAACGGTCTTCCGGTATGGAGAAATCGTTATCTCCAAAAGTTTCCCTGTTTATGAAGAAAAAACCAATGTTAGAACGTGAAAATACTTTCTGTTGCAGGGCTAACATCATATTGTTGTTGGACACTATTTCCCTGTCCAAGTCTTCACCGGTTTGAATGTTCAATAAGCCCAAACGGAGGCCATCATTGATTTTACCGCTAAGACGTATTCCTCCAATAATATCGTTTTCTACAGAATTACCTGCGCTGTCGGTGGCAATACCTATACGGCGAGAGAAAAATGGATTTGCATCTCTACCGCCTCCAAAATCCCCAAAAAGGTCATTGTTATCCACAAAAAACTGTCGTCTTTCCGGAAGGGATACCTCAAATCGTGTAAGGTTCGTGAAAATATTATCTACTTCAACATTAGAAAAATCGGGGTTTACCGTAATGTCAAGGTTCATGCCGTTACCAATAGCTATTTTAGCATCCCCTCCAACTTTTACACCAGTTTCACCTTTTTCTGCTGTAAAATCTCTATCGGATAAAAGATTTGCATATGGTATAATCGTTAAAGGTGTTCTGGACTTTCCCAGTGGCTTTTCAAATACCATATCTCCCATAAATGCCAAACTGAAAATAGATTGATTTTGTGGAACAGGGTGCCAAACACTGTTTTCATTGACCTGTACATCAAATCGGTAACTTTGAAAACGCCATTTGGTTTCGCCTTCCGTAAATTTGAAAGACGTTAGGGGAATTGCCATTTCAGCGGTATAATACCCATCAAATATTTTACTGTCTCCTTTCCATTTTACATCCCAAGAAGTGGTAAATCCGCTATTATTGCCTCCACCTCCAGAAATAAGGGCCTCGCGGCGCACACCATAAGGGTTGATTCCGAATAAAAAAGCATTGGTACCGTCATTAAAGGTGTCAAAAAGAATACTGATATTATCATTTCCACCAGCTCTAAAATCACGTTCTAGTGATGGTATTACATAATTTTTACCAGGGGTATACACTTTTATTCCTACATAGAGTGTAGTTTCATCCGTAATCATCCTAATGTCAGTTTGATATTCTGCAAGGACATCATCGGAGGGGAAATATTGTTGAAAATCGCCAGCACTCTCTGCTATTTCCCAAATGGGTTCATCTAAAATACCATCAGGAACAATTTTATCGGCCGTATGTTTAACCGTAAAGGATTTATTTATGTCTTGAGCATATACTTTAGTAAACAGCGATAAAATTGCTAGAAAGCTTAATGTTTTAGTCATTTAGTTAGATTAGTTTGCTCTTTAAATTGATACACCTGTCCTAGTTAAAATATAGAAATTAGCTGTTCTAAATGTTTAGCCAATAGGTAAATTTTAAGTTTATGGAGCGAAATTTTGGTTCAAATAAGTTTACGGCATAGTTGTCGTTATAAACAATAAATAGATCTGAAAGCGGAGCAAAACGCCATTGTAATCTGGAATTTATTCCAAGATTATCGCGCTGATTACTATATTGAAAAAGCGTAGACCAGAATATAGATTTACTAAAGGTTATACCTACACGCGGGCTCACCAACCAAAGATCCGCACTAGGAAAAGGATCTGGGAGGCTAATTTTATCATAATTTACATTTAGGCTTAATCGTACTTTAGGTTGTAATCTTAGTGTGGCCTCCGCACCCATGGAAAATCTAGATCCGTTGAAAAAACTACCGACAGAACTTTCGGCCTCAATAGCGAATACATTCGCCTGATTGGACTGATAATTGAAACTAACAGCGTCAAAGGTATATCCTCTATCGCCGGGTAGTTCAATAGCACCCTCGGTACTGGTGGGATCAAAACTATCGCTTAAGAAAATATAGCTGTTGGCATAGGAGAACCCGAATTGGGAAAAATTCTTCATTGCAAAATTATAGTTCACCTGTATATCACGGTCCGTTTTCTTGTAGTCAAGACCGGGTCTCCACGTTATAATCGGGAAGATTTCAAGCCCATGGTTGTTTATTGACCCTTTTTTTGGCCAGAATAAGCGTTGTACTGAGGTAGCGGATTTAATAATATCGTTGCGTCTAATAAAACCTAAATCCGACCTAAAATCATCCCCCACATAAGCCAAATCCGTAAAGACATTCCAAAACCTTGTATTTCTGCCTAAAAAGGCACCTGCCGAGTAGTTTCCTTTTTTATCGCCTGGTTGAAATGATTTGTGCGTGTAAAACTTACCGAACCAAACATTATCTTCACTTGCCAAGTTATAGTCCACCCCTATGACCCTATTATATGTTTCTTCCTCATCAATAAAATCTTCATTTCCGAACGCTTGTCTATTAATAAAGAACATGCCAATATTAGATCTGGAAAATACCTTTTGCTGCAGGGCGAACATCATATTATTATTGGAGGGAATTTCTTGATTTTCGTCTTTTGCGGTTTGAATGTTAAGAAAGCCCAGTCGCAGATTATTATTTAGCTTGCCACTAAGTCTAATACCTCCTAGGATATCGTTTTGTACGGAATTACCAGAGCTATCGGTAGCAATACCAATTCTTCTGGAAAAAAAGGGATTTGCATCTCTACTACCTCCAAAGCTTCCGAATAAGTCATTATTGTCCACAAAGAATTGTCTTCTCTCGGGTAGCGAAACTTCAAAACGAGTGAGGTTGGTAAAGATATCATCTACCTCTACATTAGAAAAATCCGGATTTACGGTTACATCCAAGTTCATTCCATTACCAATGGCAATTTTAGCATCTCCGCCTACTTTAAAAGAAGTTTCTCCGGTATCGGTGCTAAAATCCTTGTCGGTGATTGCATTTACATAAGGTATCAAGGCCAAAGGAGTCCTGGAACGACCCAAAGGCTTTTCAAAATACATGTCTCCCATGAAGGCAAGATTGATAACGCTTTGATTTTGGGGAATTACAAACCAGTTGCTACGTTCATTGGACTGCATATCAAAGCGATAGCTTTGGAACCTCCATTTCGTTTCACCCTCGGCAAATTTGAAAGAAGTTAGGGGAATAGCCATTTCAGCGGTATAGTAACCTTTATATATCTTACTTTCTCCACGCCATTTAACGTCCCATGAGGTGGTAAACCCCCTTAAGCTCTGTCCTCCACCAGAAATGAGAACTTCTCTACGCACACCATAAGGGTTTATTCCAAAAAGGAAGGCGTTGGTGCCATCGTTAAAAGTGTCGAATATAATACTGATATTATCGTTGCCACTAGCTCTAAAATCACGTTCTAACGAGGGTATAATATAATCTTCTCCGGGAGTATATACTTTTATTCCTACATATAATGTCGTTTCGTCCGTGACCATCCTAATATCGGTCTGGTATTCTGCGGGAACATTATCTGAGGGGAAGTACTGTTGAAACTCGCCGGCACTTTCAGCTATTTGCCAAATAGGTTCATCCAATATGCCATCCGTAATAATTTTGTCAGAAGTGTGTTTAACGGTAAAAGATTTGTCTTTGGTTTGGGAACGTACAGCAACAAAAAGAAGTAAAAGCACTAAAGCGCTTAATTTTTTGGTCATTATCGTTTGGAATTAGCTAGGCTCAAAATTAACCTTTTACACCGTTAAAAAAATGCTAAAACTTATTTGTCTTTTTCTCCTTTGGAGCGCGCTTTGCTTCTTTGAGACTTTTCATGAGCATCCATTCTATTTGCCCATTAGTGCTGCGAAATTCATCTGCCGCCCATTTCTCGATAGCTTTTAGCATATCTTCGTTTACCCGTAATGCAAAGGCCTTTTTTTTACTCATCTAAATAAAATCATAACTAAGAAGTCTAGGACTAAATAGTGCTATAACTTGAACTACAAAGGATTTTTAATGATTTAAGGTTCCCGTATTTACAATAGGAGCGGCATCTTTGTCAGAACACAGGACAACCATTAGGTTGCTGACCATAGCCGCTTTGCGTTCCTCGTCCAAAGCTACTAATTCTTTTTTGCCCAACTCTTCCAACGCCATTTCTACCATACTTACGGCACCCTCGACAATCTTATGTCTAGCAGCTACAATTGCCGTTGCCTGTTGCCTTTTGAGCATAGCATTTGCAATTTCTTGCGCATAGGCCAAATATCCGATACGGGCTTCCAAGACCTCAATACCGGCCATGGATAGGCGCTCTTGGACTTCCTTTTCTAATGCTTCACTCACTTCATTCAGACTTGAACGTAGGGTAATATCTTCATCCAAACCTTCATCCGCAAAATTGTCATAGGGATACATACTAGCTAATTTACGCACGGCCGCATCGGTTTGTACACGCACAAAGTTTTGATAATCATCAACCTCAAAAGCAGCTTTGTAGGTATTGGTAACGCGCCAGACTAGAATTGTACTGATCATTACCGGATTCCCTAATTTATCGTTTACCTTAAGTCTTTCGCTATCAAAATTACTTGCACGGAGCGAAATTTTCTTTTTGGTGTATAAGGGATTTACCCAAAACAGTCCATTTTTCTTAATAGTGCCTACATATTTTCCGAAGAGTAGGAGCACTCTAGAGCTATTGGGGTTTACCAGGACAAATCCAGGGATAATAAATACTGCGGCAAATAACATGAAAGCCCCGACATAGATTCGTAGTAGGGGTATTCCTGCACCAATTAAGAGTACTAGTACAAAGAGCATGGTGTATCCGTTAATAGGATTATAGTTTTTTTCAGTTGACATGGTATGTGATATTAAAATGATATCATAAATATATCAAATAATTGAATACATAGGCTTTTTTCGAGTTAATTTTTAAACTTTTTTTCCTTTTTCTTATTCGGATTTTTAAACAGACGCTTAAAGAAACCATCTCTTTTGATGGGTTCACAATCTAGTGCTGCTTGCACAGTGGCATTAGGTTTTGTGAATTTGGCCCTGGTAATTTTATTAAAGGCTTTGTCTTGATTCAATTTTTGATACCAAAGCGCAAAAAGTGGCAGTGCCGCATTAGCGCCTTGGCCTAAGCTGGTGCTCTTAAAACCTATTTCATGATTATCCAATCCCACCCAGGTAAGGTGTATTAATTTTGGGGTCAACGCTACGAACCAAGCATCTTTATTGTTTTGAGTAGTACCTGTTTTCCCCGCAACATCATTCTTTAGCTTATAGGTGTCTCTTATTCTCGATGCGGTACCCGAGTTTATCGTAGCCTTCATCATTTCAATCATAATTTGTCCATTTTCTTCGGAAAAAGCACTTTTTTTACTCATTTTTGACTTAAAACGGACTAAAATGGAATCATTTTGATTTGCAATACTTTTAATGAGAAAGGGTTCAATTGTTTTTCCATCATTCAAGTAGCTTGTGTAAGCTTTGGCCATTTCGGTCATTTTAATTTCACCTGTTCCTAATGCCAATGAAGGTAATCGCGGAAGTTTTTCATCGATACCCATTTTCTTGGCTTGTTCCAAAACATTTTCAATTCCTGTTTTTTCTAAAACCTTAACCGCAATGGTATTGACAGAATTACTTAGGCCTTGTTCCATGGAGTAGTTCAAATAGGTTTCATTTTTTTTACCAGAATTACTGGGAGACCAGCCTTCTAAATTTTTATAGGCAATTTCCTGAGCAGAAAAATAGGTGCATGGTGCGATACCATTCTCCAAGGCCGCTGTGTAAACTATTGGTTTAAAAGTGGAGCCTACTTGTCGCTTACTTTGGGAAATATGGTCGTATTTAAAATGCTTAAAGTTTACTCCACCTATCCATGTAAACACGGCTCCCGTCTTTGGGTCCATGGACATCGTTCCTGTGTTCAGGATTTTAGCATAGTATTTAATACTGTCTATAGTGCTTGCTTCTCGTTCAAAATCGCCCGCCCAACTAGAAAATGTTATTTTACGGGTATTGTTCCTAAGACTATCCAGTATTTGGGATTCCTCAATACCTTGTTTTTTTAATTTTCTGAAGACTTCGCTTCGTTTTACGATTTTATTGATGAGGTTCTTGTTTTTTAACCAAGGCGCATCTGTTCCATAGCTTTTTTCAAAACTTTGCTGCAATCCGGTCATATGCTTTACCATTACCTCTTCTGCTAATTTTTGCATTTTATAGTTGAGCGTCGTGTAGATTTTTAAACCACTGGTATATATGTTAAGGTTATGACCTTTTTCATTTTCCTGTTTGGTCCATTTTATAAGTTGTTTACGTACCTCTTCACGGAAATAGGGTGCTAATCCGGCATTATAATCAAACTCCCTATAATCCAATAGGAGCTTAGTATTCATAAATTCTTTTAATTGATTTTTATCTATAAAGCCGTTTCGCTGCAAAGCCATAAGGACCACATTTCTACGGGTAAGACTTTTATCGGGAAAAATTCTTGGATTATAACCATAGGTTGCTTTTAACATACCAACCAAGGTTGCGGCTTGGGTATAAGAAAGGTTTTTGGTTCTCGTATTAAAGAACTTTAGGGCCGCACTTTCAATCCCAAAAGTATTATCGCCGAATGAAACCGTGTTCAGATAGTGCGCAAGGATCTGTTCCTTGGTGAAGAGCGATTCCAATCTTTTGGCGATCAACATTTCTTTAAATTTATTTACCACCAGATTGGTCTTTGTACGTTCTTTCCTAGGATAGAGGTTTTTGGCCAATTGTTGCGTAATGGTACTGCCGCCTCCAGAAGAAGTATCGCCCATAAGAATAGTTTTAAGACCTACTCTAAAAAGACTTTTGTAATCTATTCCCGTATGTTCGTAGAACCTTTCATCCTCAATAGCGATGAGTGCCTGCAGCACTTTATCCGGAATGTCATCAAAAGGAATGGGCTGGCGGTCGTTGAGGTAATATTTGCCTATTAATACACTATCTGCCGAAAAAACTTCAGAAGCCTGTTGATATTGAAAGTTAGCCAATTCCTCGGAGCTGGGTAACTTGCCCCAAGCACCCATATAGATGCTTGTTATGAATAGAAATACAGCTAAAAAAGCGGACATTACCCCAATTAGTAAATAGCGTAAGAACTTTGGTTTTAATACTCTTATGAGCGTAAATAGCTTTTTCATGACCACAAGATGTCATTAAAATTTGAGCTCCGTATAGTTTTAACAATAACTTAAAATATGATGGTCTATTTTTGATACAAATTTAGAGGATGAAAAATATACTGATAGTAGTTTTCTTAGCGGTTCAATTTTCTTTCGGGAACGATGTGGTTTGGTCTAAAACCGGTCATAGAGTTGTAGGAGATGTAGCTCAAGGGCATTTATCAAGAAGAGCGAAAAAAGCGATAGATAAGATACTCAAAGGTCAAAGTTTGGCAGCGGTGGCTAATTTCGCCGATGAGATTAAGGCGGATAGGCAGTTTAGAAAATTTAGTGCTTGGCATTATGTGAATTTTCCATCAGATAAAAATTATCGGGACGTTGAACCGAGCCAATATGGAGATTTAGTGATGGGTATCAATACTTGTATTTCCATAATAAAAGATGCCAATAGTACTGAGGAAGATCGTGCTTTCTATTTGAAGTTTTTGGTGCACTTAATAGGTGATTTACACCAGCCAATGCATGTAGGACGTTTGGAAGATAAGGGTGGAAACGATATACAAGTACAATGGTTTGGGGATGGGAGTAACCTACATCGTGTCTGGGACGCCAACATGATCAATGACTATGGAATGAGTTATACGGAGCTATCGGACAAATTACCGGTGCTTTCTAAAAATCAGATCAAGGAATTACAAAAGGGCGATGTGTACGATTGGGTAGAAGAATCTCAAGATATTGCCAATGAGCTTTATGATTCCGTTGCGATAGGCGAAAAAATAGGCTACCAATACGGCTATAAGTGGTGGGGTACTGTGGAGACACAATTACAAAAAGGAGGTATACGCTTGGCAGCAGTATTGAATAGAATTTTTGAATAGAAAGTCGAAGTATTACCTTTTAGAAATCTTATTTCCAGTTATTTGTCTTTGACGAGAACATTTGAAACGGTCTACATCGTTATTCCTAAGTTTGGCATGTTTCGTTGCTCTTCCCTGTACTCTTTTGCGCCACATGCGAAAACTACTGGGTTTCATTTCTTTTCTCATGATTTCTATCGTCTCCTGTTCGGATATTCCAAACTGAAAAGTTATAGCATCAAAAGGTGTCCGGTCTTCCCAAGCCATTTCTATAATGCGGTCCAATTCTATTTCTGTAAATTCTTTTTTCATAGCAGTGCAAATATACAAACCAAAAAAGAATCGTTTTGGCACGACCTTTGAAATAGTTTATTTGATTACGCCCAGCGAGGATATTAGTGTAGTTTGTCCCTTTACTAAAGATAGTTGTGTGTTGCAATATAGGACTCAAAAAAATCGGTTCCCACGGCCGATTTTTTATTTGATAATCGAGATTTAAATGCTTCGAGGCTTACTTCAAAAATTAAAGGTCGTTTTCTTACGAATGTTGTGGGAGCTTGCTCTTTGATTATTTAGTTTATAATCCGAAAGGTAAGATTAATGCGCTCTGGAATAGGTTTAGCGGTTTTGGGTATCTGGTGCTTCCAAAAATGCTGGGTTTTTCCTCGCATTAGTAGCAGGCTGCCGTGTTCCAAAAGAATTTTTTGTTTTAGCTCTGGATCGGTATTATGCTTCAAGTGGAAAAAACGTTCAGCTCCTAGGCTTATTGAGGCTATAATAGGATTTTCACCTAATTCTTTTTCGTTATCCGCGTGCCATCCATTACTATCCTTTCCGTCTCTATAAAGGTTTAGAAGACATGTGGTAAACTTACACTCGGCAATACCTTCTATCTTTTTCTTCAGCGTTAGAAGTTCTTCTGTGAACAGGTGTGGGGTCATGGTAATGTTAGAATAGGAGTAGGGCATTTCATTATTCGCGTAAAGTGCCGTAAGTCTGGGTTGCGCATACACCTTTCCAAATACCTTTATATCATCTTGCTGCCATGCAATGGTATCCCTAAAAACATTGAAGTATTCGGTTGCCTTTTCGTGTGTTATGAACTTTGGATAATAGCTAATGGTACTATCCGGTAATTTTAAATCTATAGGTTCATTAAAAAGGCCTTGCATTAACTCAACACGGTTTTAAGTTGATTTCTATATTCCGAAGGGTTTTGTCCTGTAAAGGCTTTAAAGGATTTATTAAAATGCGAGAAATTATTAAAACCACATTCAAAACAGACCTCGGTAATACTCATAGGTTTTTCTGCCAATAGTTTGGAAGCATGTACTAGCCTATATTCGTTTACGAACTGAATAAACGTCTTATTGGTTATTTTTTTAAAGTACCTACAGAAAGAGGGTATGGTCATGCTTGTCATATCTGCAATTTCCTCTAAGGTAATTTCTTCCTTAAAGTTATTTTTTACATGATTGAATACCACATTAATACGGTCATTATCCTTAATATCCGTTTCCAAAGAAAATCCTTCTGCATTAAGCAGTTTAATTTCTTGTGAATTGGCCAACTCGTTAAGAATATTCAAAATAGAAAGTAGACGTTGAAAATCGGTCTGGTATTCCAATACTTCCATCTTTTCGCCAATCTTACGTTTGGTTTTACCGGAGAAGGTTATACCGCCATTGGCCGCAGTGAAAAGGCTCTGAATCTTTTTCATTTCGGGAATATTGAAAAAATCGTTTCCTAGAAAATCCAATTTCATCTGAATTACTGTTTCACTCGTATTTCCCGTGAGTCTATCCGTTAACCCGCAGTGCGGCAAGTTACTTCCTATTAGTATAAGTTCTCCATTGGTATAGTATGAAACGTGACTTCCAATTTGTCTTTTTCCCGAACCACCGTTAACATATACCAATTCTATTTCCGGATGATAGTGCCACGCAACGTTTTTATTCAATTTAGATTCGTTAAACTTTTGAAAAGTAAAGGAATGCCCAAAAGTGGGCTCTATTGCTTCAAAAGCAGGTTTTTGACTAATCATAGCAATTATAGTTTATAGTATAAAATTAGATAACTATCGCTTTAGGGTCATTTACAAAATTACCTATAATATGTGGAATATTAACCAATGAATGTTTTGACACCCTGTTCATTGTTAAAATAGAACATAAACTGGAAAATTACCATGTAGTGAGAACTTAAGTCTAGGACTAAATTTGCCTTGTAACTATTTATTAATCTAAAAAACAGATTATTATGAAAACAATTTTAAAACTTACAACAGTTGTTGCCCTAATGCTTTCTACAGTAGTTGGCTTGGCAGAAGAAACAAAATTAAATGTAGTAGCGCTTACAAATGCTAAGAGTTTACTGTTAACATTGGAAAACGGTTCTAATGATTTAGACATACGTTTAGTAGATTCTGATATGAATCTTATCCATGCTGAAACGATTACCAATAGCACGGTAAGTAAAAAGTTCGATTTAAGGAATTTAAATGATGGAACGTATTACTTCTACACATCAGATGATTTCAAAAATTATAGATACACTATGGCCATTGCGGACAATGTTCTTAGAATTTTAGATATAGAAGAAAGTGTAAAGCCATACTTTAGAAAAACAAGGAATAAGATTTATATGAACTTCTTAAACTTGAACAAAGCTCCTGTGGAGATTAAAGTTTACGACGCAGATTATAGATTAGTTTTTTCTGAAACTAGAAACGAGGAATTGATAGTGGAGAAAGCATTTAATTTTTCGGATGCCTTTGCTGGTAGCTATACCGTAGTAATCACGGATAGTAAAAGTACTTACACAGAAGATTTTACAGTTGATTAAGTTAGGTTAAATTTCAAAGAGGAGGGGACGCGGTAGCGTCCCCTTTTTGTTTTATCAATAGTTCAAGTAAGAGAAAGCCCAAAACATGAGCGCAAACTGTAAGGGAATGCGGAGCACTAATATCCATCTGGGAATGCCTGCTGCTTGTTTTTCGCCGCTAAGCATATAGAAATGTACTAGGAGAAAGATAATAAGCATTGCTATTATTCCATATATAGCAAAATTCTTTGTAGGTTTAAATACTAAGCCTATTCCCAAGAGTACTTCTGCTATACCGCTCCATAGAACCAAAGCCTTATGATTTGGTAAATACCTGGGCATAATTCTCAAATAAATTTGAGGTTTTATAAAGTGCATAAGACCAGCGAAAATATAAATGGCAGCCATTACATATAAATGCCAGGGAAAAGATAATTCCATTACTGATATTTTTTAAACCGATCCTTTTTGTACTGCGGAACTGCATCATTATTCATAAACAGTGTCAACAGCTCTTTATTTTTTTCCTTTGCGAATATAAGTTCATAGAAATCCTTTACAGTTAGGGCATTTTCAGATTCTTTCACTAAGATTAAGGCATCTCCTGCAGCGACCTGACCTTCTTCTAAAATTTTGACGTATGTGCCGGGGTGATTATGCGCTATGAACTGCCTTAAAATATCTTGCGTACCAAAGCGTATACCTAATTTATAACAGGGTTCTCTTGGTTGGGATATTTGCACCAATGCAGAACCCAAACGGTACATATTCCCCACTTTTATCTTACTTTCTTCCAAACCTTCAACGGTAAGGTTTTCTCCGAACATGCCCCAATCCCATTCCATATCCGGATATAAATTTTTCCAGTAAGGATAGTAATCGGCCGAGAAAAGATAACAGGCCTTATTGATACCTGCATGGTGTACGCGGTCTATTACGGTATCGCCTTTTACATCGTCCTTGGATAAGTATAATGGTTTTTCCGTGGGATATTTAAAAATCCCTGTTTCTTCTTCTTTCCCGTTCCATTCAAATGTTACGGCTTCTCCAATATTTGTGGCAATAACCTTCATTAGGTGAAGATAAAAAAACCACCTCTAAAATAGAGGTGGTTTCAAGTTATAATTTAGTTAGTAATGATGATTATTTAGTGCTTAGCGAATCTACTTGTATATGGGCCGTTAGAGTAGTTCTATCGTCTTTAGGAAAATACCAAAAAGGGATTGACACCCACTTTTCAGCCGCAATACTATCTGTTTTAAATTTTTTATTCTTAATTGTAAGTAAATGTTTGCCTCTAGGGTACCCCATGAGATCAACGAACATCTCTAAATCTAACCTGGAATTATCATTGGTTATAAGAATGAGATCACTTTCTATGATTGTACTGTCAATTTGAAAGTGAAACATTTCATTGATTGTTTTTAGATAGGTTTCTGTTTTAATCTTTGTCGTGTCTTTCTTACCTGAAAAATTAATAAAATTAATACCGAATTTATAAGTTCTTTCATCCGTTTCCGGTTTTAAAAGTGAATCATAGACAATAATCTCGTCTTCCACGAACTTACGATAGGGAATGGTAATATGTAAAAAGTTATCGGTAATAGTTTTTGACTGTATTGCCGTACTTCGTAAAAACTCTTTGTTTTTAGTAACTACATCTTTATAATTACGCCTGTTGGCAAATGCTGTAGATGAGCTATCATTTGTATTAAAAAAGTTGCTCGGGTTCATTTCTAATGAAAAGAAGAGCAGTAATACCCCGTAGATAGGGATTAAACTATATATAATTTTCTTACCGAATTTATTATCTAATAGATTGTAGAGAAGAGGTCTATATATAAAGGATAGGGTTAAGATGCTGAAGACTTTATAAACTGGCATATAAACTTTAGCTACGTCTCTGGAACGTTTTACTATTCCTGGGATTACAAAATCTATTATAGTAATAAGATGCCCTATAATAAAAGCAGGAAATAGGGTGAAACCTAAAATAGCCTTTACTTCAAATGGTAAAAAATCATTTTCGGCCAAAAAGAAAATAAAAAACAGGAATATTAAAAAGTTCAATGATATGGCTATGGTTATGAAGGCGATTAAAAAGGTTACTCCAAAGAGAATACTGGAATAATTTTCCAGGTTTATAATGTACTTGTCAAAGGAACCTATTCGTTTTTTAAGATGTTTTTTAAATATGTCGGCAATATGCAGTTCATCAAAATCAATATCTCCAGAGACAGATCGTATCCCCACGGCACCGATCCATAGCCCCCTTAAAAGTACATGCAGAATAAGATTAAAAATAGCAAGTATGCAGGTAATGTGTATAGTCTTGATAAATATGGATTGAAATTGGTTCCCTTCAAAACTTTTGGCTAGAGCAAACTCTCTTAATGGTTCTAAAGCGCTGAATAAACCAAAGATTGCAAAACCAGAAATTACCAGTTCTAACTGCCAGCTTTGTACTTGTAGCTCATCTAAAATATCTTCATATTTCAGACCATTCTTTTCACTTTGCATATGGTTGGTATTTAATTGGCAGTAAATTAATGGTAAAACCTGTAATATGCAATCTGAAATTTGTGTCATAAAAAAACCGCTTCATTTTACTGAAGCGGTTTTTGTATTTACTTATGGGTGGTCTTATTTTACCATCTCATAACTACGTTTTATAAATTCGGTGAGTTCAGCACCTTTTAATAGTCCTTTGGATAATCTTGCCAAATCTAAAGACTGATTAATTAAACGTTCCTTTTTCTTGGCCGTCTTAGTGCTTAAAATTTCACCTACCAATTCATGATTGGTATTAACGATGAGGTTGTACATTTCTGGCATGTTGCCCATACCGAACATCCCACCACCTCCGGTCTGCTGCATTTCTTTCATGCGGCGCATAAATTCCGGTTCTGTTATTATAAAGGGAGAGGCATCACTGTCCATAGCTTCTAACTGCACTGTATAGCTACTTTTCTCGCCAATTACTTTTTCCAGTTCGGTCTTTAGGGTTTCTTTTTCCTCATCCGATAATTTAGAGATTTGCGTTTCCTCTTTTTGGATAAGTTTATCAATATGGTCCGCATCTACTCGTGCAAAAGAAATTTTCTCTTTTGAAGTTTCCAGTTTTTGCATTAAATGTCCTATGATAGGAGAATCTAATAATAAAACTTCGTAACCTTTAGCCTTGGCAGCTTCGATGTAGCTATGCTGTGCTTCTTTATCGGAGGCATAAAGAATAACTGTTTTATCATCCTTATCTGTCTGGGACCCTTTAATTTTTTCGTGTAACTCCTCAAAAGTGTAAAAAGAGCCATCTACGGTAGGGTACAATGCAAATTTGTCCGCTTTCTCAAAGAATTTGTCCTCTGATAGCATTCCGTATTCGATTACGATTTTAATATCGTTCCACTTGGCCTCAAAATCTTCACGGTTGTTTTTAAACAAAGAACTCAGTTTGTCCGCAACTTTTCGTGTAATGTAAGATGAAATCTTTTTTACCGCCCCATCTGCTTGTAAGTAGGAGCGAGAAACATTTAGCGGAATATCCGGAGAATCAATGACACCACGTAGCATGGTCAGGAATTCTGGTACAATTCCTTCTACATTATCGGTAACAAATACCTGATTTTGATATAGCTGAATCCTATCTTTCTGAACGTTCAAATCGTTCGTAAGCTTTGGAAAGTATAAGATTCCCGTTAAGTTAAAAGGATAGTCAACGTTTAAGTGAATACTAAATAAAGGCTCCTCAAACTGCATGGGATACATTTCCCTGTAGAAATCTTTATAATCCTGTTCTTTTAAATCGGCTGGCTGTTTGGTCCATGCCGGGTTTGGGTTATTGATAATATTATCTACTTCTTGTGTAGGAGCTGGGTCTTCTTCCTTTGCATCTTCCGGTTTGGGCAAGGTTTCGGTTTTCATGCCAAATTTAATAGGAACGGGCATAAACTTGTTGTACTTGCTCAATAGTTCCGTTATGCGTTGGTCTTCAAGAAATTCAGTAGAATCCTCTGCGATATGAAGAATGATTTCCGTTCCCCTAGTTTCCTTTTTAGATTTTTTGGTCGTGAATTTTGGAGAACCATCACAGGTCCAGTGCACAGCTGGTTCGTCCTTAAAACTTTTAGTTATGATTTCTACTTTTTCTGCCACCATAAAAGCGGAGTAGAAACCTAGACCAAAGTGCCCAATGATACCTGCGTCTTTGGCAGAATCTTCATATTTGTTCAAAAATTCTTCCGCTCCGGAAAAGGCAACTTCATTAATATATTTTTTCACCTCTTCTTCTGTCATCCCTAAACCTTGGTCAATAACATGAAGCTTTTTACCTTCTTTGTCAACCTTTACCTCAATAATGGGGTTGCCGTATTCTACCTTGGCCTCTCCAATGGAAGTCAAGTGTTTCAATTTCAGGGTTGCATCCGTTGCATTGGAAATTAACTCCCGAAGAAAAATTTCATGATCGCTGTACAAAAATTTCTTTATAAGCGGAAATATGTTGTCTACCGAAACATTTATTTTACCTGTAGCCATAATTACATTGTATTTAATTTTACCATTAACCGTTGTCAAAAAAAATACCACAATACAGAACGATGACAAACTGACATATCTCTGTCCTAAAAAAGTTTAACAAAATTTTCTGTTTAATTTTTTTTAATAAAAGTTAAACAGCATTATATTTGTATTGTGATTAGAAAAGAATTGCTATGAAAAAGATTCTAAAAGTATAATCACGTTATGATTATTTATTGGTTAGGTTGTTAGAAAACGTGCTTTCCCCGAAAGCACGTTTTTGTTAAAGGATACCTAAACTTCACCAGACTTGTTTTTATTTAAAACAGGTGTCGTAAATTGAGGAAACAAATATAATTCTATGGCTACCAAAGCAAAAAAGATAACGGAGGATATCATCATCACTAAATACATGGAGTATGTGCTAGAACATGAAAAAACTCCTAAGTCCATTTATAAGTTTTGTAAAGCAAATGCTATTAAGGAAGAAGATTTTTATCTCTTCTTTGGTTCTTTGGAAAGACTTCAAAAGGGGATATGGGAGAAGTTCTTTACGAACACCCTTGGACTTATTCAAAAAAACAAAGAATATGAAGGTTTTAGTAATAAGGATAAGATGCTCACTTTTTTCTACACCTTTTTCGAAATTTTAACCCTAAATAGAAGTTATGTGCTTTTTGTGCTGGGTACCGAAAAAAATACTCTGAAAAATTTAGAGCAGTTAAAAGGACTTCGAAAGCACGTTAAGGCATTTGCCAAAGATTTAATTGAAGACGGTAATGCTGAAAAGAACTTTAAAATAACGAAACACAATCCACAAATATTCTCTGAGGGAGCTTGGTTACAGTTCCTGTTTATTCTAAAGTTTTGGATGAACGACGATTCCGCCAGGTTTGAGAAAACCGACATGGCTATTGAAAAATCTGTGAACACCATTTTTGACCTTTTTGATAATACGCCATTGGAAAACATAGTTGACTTCGGTAAATTTCTATACAAAGAGACATTTGCTTAAACCATAATTGATATATACTATTGAAGACACTTGATAAAATACCTACAGGAAAAATAGAAAGAGCTAGTAAGCTTGTTAAAACTGGTGTTAAGATAGGTGGCAACTATGCTAAATATTATAGCAAAAAGCTTATTAATTCGGAAACTTCGAAAGACGAACTCAATGAGGACAATGCAGAGGATATTTATGACGGGTTAAAGAGTCTTAAAGGTAGTGCGCTCAAAGTAGCTCAGATGTTGAGTATGGAGAAGAATTTGCTTCCTAATGCTTACGTAGAGAAGTTTTCCCTTTCGCAGTTTTCTGTACCGCCATTATCAGCACCTTTAGTAAGAAAAACGTTTAAAAATTACCAAGGCGAATTTCCCGAAGATGTTTTTGACACCTTCGAGAAAAATTCTATTAACGCTGCAAGCATAGGTCAAGTTCACAAAGCGACCAAAGATGGAAAGGAATTAGCGGTAAAGATTCAATATCCAGGGGTTGCTCAAAGTATAAGTAGTGATTTAGCTTTGGTGCGACCAATTGCTATACGCATGTTCAATCTTAAAGGAAAGGACTCCGATAAGTACTTTAGAGAGGTTGAAGACAAATTGATAGAAGAAACCAATTATCTTTTAGAAATTAAACAGAGCAAGGAAATCACCGGAGCATGCGGTGTTATTAAAGGCTTACGATTCCCTGAGTATTACGAAAATTTATCCAGTGAACGTATTATAACAATGGATTGGATGGCCGGAGTGCATTTAAGCGAGTTTGCAAAGACAGATTTCTCTCAGGAACTAGGCAACAAATTAGGGCAAACACTTTGGGATTTTTATATGTACCAAATACACGGACTAAAGAAAGTTCATGCCGATCCACATCCTGGGAATTTTTTAATAAACGAGCAAGAGGAATTAATAGCTATTGATTTTGGCTGTATTAAAGAGGTGCCAGATTCTTTTTACGTGCCTTATTTTGAGCTAGCCAAGAAGGAAAATATTTCCAATGATAAAATCTTCATGGAGAAGTTATACGAGTTAGAAATTTTGATTCCTTCGGATAGCAAGGAGGACATTAAATTTTTTACAACTCTTTTTCATGAAATGCTAAGCCTCTTCACTTCTCCCTTTCATGAGGAAACTTTTGATTTTGGTAATGGAGATTTTTGGAATAAAATTGCCGCACTAAGTGAACATTATGCCTCTGATAAAGAAATAAGAAAAATGAACGGTAATAGAGGGTCTAAGCACTTTCTCTACATGAACAGAACATTTTTTGGTCTTTATAATTTATTACATGACCTTAAGGCAAACATTAAAGTGAACAGTTTTAAGCAATACCTTTCTTAGGAAAGAACGTAAACTTAAAATGCCTCTGGCTTGGGAATAGTTGGTTATATTGCACTACGATTTAGAACAATTAATCATATAAAATTTTCCTATGTATAATTCTAAAATTACAGGTTTAGGTTATTATGTTCCCGAGAATGTGGTAACAAACGACGATTTGTCCAAAGTTATGGACACAAATGACGCATGGATTCAGGAAAGAACGGGAATTAAGGAGAGAAGACACGTAGTAAAGGGTAGTGAAGATACTACGACGACGATGGGTGTTAAGGCTGCAAAGATTGCCATAGAGCGTGCAGGTATTGATAAAAACGACATTGATTTTATTGTCTTTGCAACACTAAGTCCAGATTACTACTTCCCTGGCCCCGGAGTTCTTGTGCAAAGAGATTTGGGTATAGCTACTGTAGGTGCCTTGGACGTGCGTAATCAGTGTTCTGGATTTATTTATGGTATCTCTGTGGCAGACCAATATATTAAAAGTGGCATGTATAAGAACATCTTGGTTATTGGGTCGGAATTACATTCCTATGGTCTAGATATGTCTACCAGAGGAAGGGGTGTGTCGGTAATTTTTGGTGATGGAGCCGGGGCAGCAGTGCTAAGTAGGGAAGAAGATACGACAAAAGGGATACTGTCCACGCATTTACATTCCGAAGGCCAGCATGCAGAGGAATTGTCCTTAATAGCTCCAGGAATGGGTAAAAGGTGGGTTACGGATATCATATCCGAAAACGACCCTAATGACGAGTCCTATTTCCCTTATATGAACGGTCAATTTGTATTTAAGAATGCGGTTGTGCGTTTCAGTGAGGTAATTATGGAAGGCTTAGGGAAAAACAAGTTACAGCCAACAGATATCGATTTGCTAGTGCCGCATCAAGCGAATTTGAGAATTTCTCAGTTTATTCAAAAGAAATTCGGACTCACAGATACACAAGTATTCAATAATATTATGAAATACGGCAATACTACTGCCGCTTCAATTCCTATAGCTCTCACAGAGGCATGGGAGTCTGGTAAGGTAAATTCTGGTGACCTTGTCGTTTTAGCTGCTTTTGGAAGTGGTTTCACTTGGGGTAGCGCTATAATTAGATGGTAAATAAAAACCCGTGACATTGTCACGGGTTCCTTAAAATTGAAATTCTACGCTTAAAAACCAACCAATCTAAGCTTAAAGAATATCAATCCTATTTTAATAGACTCCTATTTTGGTTTAATGTTACGTTGTTGGTGAGCTTTAACGCAAACTTAACTGAAACGTCCTTCATTTTGAACTTACGTAAACTACCCCGGGTCAAGCCCGCAAGGCATTATAAAGAAAATCACGTTTACTTTTGACGCAAACGTCACGGTATTTAAATCTCGATTATCGAGTAAAAAACGAAACCCGAGCATAAGCTCGGGTTTCTACGCTGATAGGCTATACTAAACACTAACCATTAACTATAAATATATAGCGTTATCAACTTCTTAAATATTTTTCACTAATTGAACTTTCGTTTTCATTACTTTTATCAATCTACTAAGAGACGAAAATTTTCGTAAATAGTTACAAGCTCATGCAAAGTTTAACATGCTAATAACATATGAAAAAAACACTAGTATTTGGAGCTTCTTTAAAATCAGAACGTTACAGCAATATTGCAGTAAATAGATTAATAAACAAAGGAATCAAAACCGAAGCTTTTGGTTTGAGATTTGGTAATATCGGGGGAGTAGAAGTTAATACCAATTTGGATAAATTCCAAGATATCCACACAATAACTTTGTATTTAAATCAACAAAGGCAAAAGCAATATTATAAAAATATTATAGCGTTAAATCCTAGCCGAGTTATTTTTAATCCGGGAACTGAAAACCCCGAATTTTATAAGCTATTGCAAGAGCACGGTATCGAGGTACAAGTAGCATGCACCTTGGTTTTATTGGCTACAAATCAATATTAAGAATTGGGCATAGCTGTTTCATTAGGCGTTTTTTTTCGAATCAACCAAAGCCCAATAAAAGTCAGTAAACCATTAATAGGTAAAAGCTCATATCCAAAGACATAACCGCCCAAATTTTCGGGAGGAATTTTTCCGAGGAGAACAATGGTAATGACCGATACTAACGCTACTAACCACACATATTTGTCTTTCACTTGATATGTAGTAAAAATACCAAAGGAAAATAATCCTAATAATGGTCCGTACGTATAAGAGGCTACAGTAAGTAAGCCGTCTATTACATTTCTGTCTAAGATATACTTGAAGGATACAACAACCAATATAAGTAGTAAGCTCATTCCAATATGGGTTTTTCTTCTTGTGTTTTTAGCCTCCTTTTCAGATTTCTTTTCGGTGCCTAAAAAATCTACACAGAAAGATGTAGTCAATGAGGTAAGGGCGCTATCGGCACTACTGTAGGCAGCCGCTATTAAACCCAACATAAAAGTTATGGCTACGGTTATTCCCAGCCCACTGTTCAAGGCTATTTCAGGAAAAAGTAAATCTGACTTTGGTGCGCCATCCATTAATGGCATCGCTATTTCAAATTTTTCGGCATAAATAAATAGAAGTGCACCTAGGAGCATAAAAACAAAGGTGACCAAAACTAGCACTACACTAAACGAAACCATATTTTTTTGTGCATCCTTAAGATTTCTACAAGTAAGATTCTTTTGCATCATATCTTGGTCTAGCCCTGTCATACAAATAGTAACGAACATGCCGCCTAAGAACGATTTTATCAAATGGTTTTTAGCGAAGAAATCGGCCGTAAAAATAGTTTTGCTATAGGTGGATAATTCTTGAGATGCAAGAAAATCCGAAAAGCTCCATTCTAGTCTATTCAAGATAAAATAGATAGATAAGCCTACCGAAATAAGCATAAACAAGGTTTGCAGTGTATCCGTCCACACTATAGTCTTTATGCCCCCTTTAAAGGTATATATCCAAATTAAAAGAATAGATAGTGTTACGGTAATCTCAAACGGTACGTTCCACGAATCGAAAACAAATTGCTGTAAAACGATAGCCACTAAGAATAATCTAAAAGCTGCTCCTAAAACTCTAGATATAAAGAAAGATATAGCACCTACTTTATAGCTTACAAAGCCGAATCTGTCGTCTAGATATTCATAAATTGATGTCACGTTCTGTCGGTAATATATAGGTAGTAGTACGTATGCGGTAATAAGATAACCCAAGAAATACCCAAATACCACCTGCATGTAGCTAAACTGTGAGGCATCTACCCAACCAGGTACCGAGATAAAGGTGACGCCAGATAACGAAGCACCTACCATTCCAAAGGCTACTAGATACCATGGAGATTGTTTCCCTGCTTTAAAAAAATCTTCATTGGAATCATTTTTTCCCGTGAAATATGATATAAGAAGTAGCAAGAGAAAATAACCGCCGATTAAAAGTAATATATGGGAAGCATTCATTAGAAATAATTTACGGGCAAAGTACAAAAAGTAAAAATAGTGCGTAATTTTACGTGAAAATGTAGTGAATGGATTTTTCTTCAAAATTATTGGAAAATGCCGTCTACGAAATGTCGCAATTACCAGGTATAGGTAAGCGAACGGCACTTCGTTTAGTACTCCATTTATTAAAACAATCCGAGCAACGAACAGAACAATTATCTAGCGCATTGGTTCAACTACGCAGTACGGTGCAGTTCTGTAAAAATTGTCATAATATTTCGGACACGGAACACTGTGAAATCTGTGCCAACCCCAAACGAGATGCTTCTTTAGTGTGCGTGGTAGAGGATATCAGGGATGTTATGGCGATAGAAAACACAGGTCAATACCGTGGAATGTACCACGTGCTAGGTGGAAAAATTTCTCCCATGGAGGGGATAGGCCCTCAAGATTTAACCATAGCTTCCTTAGTTTCTAAAGTGCATAAGGGTGAAATAAACGAATTGATATTCGCGTTAAGTTCTACGATGGAGGGCGATACGACCAATTTTTATATTTTTAAACAAATAGAGGAATTCCAGATAAGGACGTCAACCATTGCCAGAGGTATAGCGGTAGGTGACGAATTAGAATATGCAGATGAGGTCACCTTGGGAAGAAGTATCCTTAACAGGGTGCCATTTGAGGGTTCTTTTAACAGTAACTAAGGAATATTATAATATTACAAAATCAATAAAAAGCTATATTTTTTATTATTTTTGCAAAAAAAGTACTTAAAAGCAGTATTAAATTATTGATATGTCAAAATTTGAATTAAAACTACCACGAATGGGAGAGAGTGTTGCAGAAGCCACACTAACATCTTGGTTGAAGGAAGTTGGGGATACTATTGAAATGGATGAGGCAATTTTTGAGATTGCCACGGATAAGGTGGATAGTGAAGTTCCTAGCGAGGTAGATGGGGTTTTAATAGAAAAACGATTCAACGTCGATGATGTTATCAAGGTAGGCGATACGGTAGCTGTAATAGAATTGAGCGAAGGGCAAGAAGCTCCACCGAAAAACGAAGTGCAGGAAGAAGAAGCCTTAGAGGAAGAAATGGTAGCCGCAGCGGAGGAAGCTTTGTCTAAAGCGAAGGATGCGGTAAGTAGCCCCACTCCAGATTATGCGAGTTCTGAACGTTTTTATTCACCATTGGTAAAAAATATTGCGAAAGAAGAAGGCGTATCCTTTTCGGAATTGGAGTCCATTTCAGGTACTGGCAAGGACGGACGCGTCACTAAGAACGATATTTTAGCCTATGTGCAACAAAAAGGAAAATCCAAAGTAACTACCAGTGTCCCAGCACCTGTTGAGCAGTCTGTTAAACAAGAAGTACAAGCGCCTATTAAATATACACCCAAAGAAACGCCACAAAAGGCAGCTCCAATAATGGTATCCGGAGGTGATGAGATCATAGCGATGTCCAGAATGGGTAAGCTTATTGCCAAGCATATGGTAGATAGTGTGTCTACTTCTGCCCACGTGCAAAGTTTCATAGAAGTTGATGTAACCAATATTGTCAATTGGAGAACCAAGATGAAGGCTTCTTTTGAGAAGCAAGAGGGCGAGAAGCTCACCTTCACGCCAATTTTCATGGAGGCCATTGCAAAGGCATTAAAAAAATATCCGATGATGAATATCTCCGTAGACGGCGATAATGTCATCAAAAAGAAAAATATTAATATCGGTATGGCTGCTGCGCTTCCGGACGGAAACCTCATTGTGCCGGTAATTAAGAATGCAGACCAGTTAAACTTGGTGGGCATGGCAAAAGTTGTTAATGACTTGGCCCATCGTTCTAGGAATAATGAACTTAAGCCAGACGAAGTCCAAGACGGTACGTATACGGTTACTAATGTTGGTACTTTTGGTAGCGTGTTCGGTACCCCGATTATTAATCAGCCTCAAGTAGGTATTATGGCCTTAGGTGCCATACGTAAAATACCAGCTGTTATAGAGACCAGCGAAGGAGATTTTATAGGAATTCGAAGCAAAATGTACCTCTCCCATAGTTATGACCATAGAGTAGTTAACGGAGCTTTGGGTAGTATGTTCGCAAAGGCGGTTGCGGATTACCTAGAGGCCTGGGATATCAACAGGGAAATCTAAACTTCAATATTCAGTAGTGGATTAAGATTAAATAGGATAATCGTTACCTTTAGTTGTAACTGAAGATAATAACCTATTAAATGAGAGTTACCATGCTATTGCTTTTTGCTGTTTTCTTTTCTTGGAAAAATGGCATTTCCCAGGATCATATCAGCCTGTTCCAAAAGAAGATTTATAACATGGGTAATCAGTTTATGCCCTATAGGATATTATTGCCCCAAGATTATGATACAAATAAAGCCTATCCACTGCTATTGGTACTTCATGGAGCAGGTGAGCGTGGAAATGATAATGAAGCCCAACTTAAGCATGGTGCTGACCTTTTTCTAAAAACTGAAGTTCGTCAGGATTATCCGGCAATAGTAGTCTTTCCTCAATGCGCCCAAGATGGGTATTGGAGTAATGTTGATAGGGAACGGGGAGAGGCAAAGTTTACCTTCACCTTTTCATCAAATGGAGCGCCGACACCTCAAATGGAAACCTTACAGAATTTGGTTGCTGATTTAACGAAGCGCTATAATGTTGATTTGTCCAGGATATACGTTGGTGGTCTTTCTATGGGAGGTATGGGCACTTTTGAAATCGTTCGTAGAAACCCAGAACTTTTTGCAGGGGCTTTCGCTATATGTGGGGGAGCACACCCAGATACCGCATCAAAAATGATAAACACCCCTTTTTGGATTTTTCATGGAGATAGTGATAAGGTAGTTGCCTATGAGCATTCGGTACTAATTGTAGCTGCGCTTAAAGCTGCTGGTGCTAAAGTTAAATTCACAACTTATGATGGTGTAGGCCATAATAGTTGGTCAAAGGCATTTGAGGATAAGCAGCTTTTACCTTGGTTATTTTCCAACAAGAAAGATTAATGCTGTTTTACCATATTAGATAATAGTCGAAAAGTTATCTTTGTAAAAAGTCCCAGAAAATGGAGTTAAAACTTACAAGACCTATTTGTTTTTTTGATTTAGAGACCACAGGAATAAATGTTGCCAAAGACCGTATAGTAGAAATTTCTATACTTAAGGTTTTTCCTAACGGAAACAAGGAGAGTAGAACTTGGTTGGTTAATCCTGAAATGCATATTCCAGATGAGGTCATCGCGGTACACGGCATATCCAATGAGAAGGTAGCTAACGAACCTACTTTTAAAGAACTTTCCAAGGATATTTACGCCATGGTAAAGGATAGTGATTTGGGAGGCTTTAATTCTGACCGTTTTGATATCCCTTTATTGGCAGAGGAAATGTTACGGGCAGATATTGATTTTGATATGAAAAATACGGTTTCGGTAGATGTGCAGACCATTTTTCATAAAATGGAAAAACGAACGCTAGAAGCCGCCTATAAGTTCTATTGCGATAAAGATTTAACCGATGCGCATAGCGCCGAGGCAGATACTTTGGCCACTTATGAAGTGCTTCTATCTCAGTTGGACCGATATCCTGAGTTAGAGAATAATATTAAAAAACTCTCGGAGTTCTCAAGAAGAAAACAGTCCGTAGATTTTGCGGGCTTTATTGCCTTGGATAAGGATGGGGAAGAGATTTTCTCGTTCGGTAAGCACAAAGGAAAGAAAGTACACGATGTCTTAGAGAAAGAACCAGGGTATTTTGGCTGGATTCTTAATGCTGATTTTCCGCTTTACACCAAAAAAATCCTTACCCAAATCAAATTAAGTAAACTCAATAATAAACTGAGCTAGATGAAGGTACTCTTGGTATTGCTGTTTTGTATCAGTGCAGGCTATGCTCAAGAGGTTTTAGTAGAGGGCTATATTGTAGATGAAAATAATGGAAAACCTATTCCTTATGCCAATCTTAGTTTTCTGAACACGCTGAAAGGAACATCTAGTGATGAGAAGGGTCATTTTTACATAGACGTGCCTGAATCATATGTAGCTAAAAAGGTACACATTTCTTCTCTGGGTTTTAGGGATACCATTCTTCCCGCAAGAACAATTTTAGAAAGGAAGGAAGTTCGGATGAGCGAAGATACCTATGAGTTAGATGAGGTTGTCGTTTCTAAAAGTCTTGGAGATGTTATTATTCTAAACCCTATTAGTTCCTACAAGATAAAGAGTGGTTTCTCCTCGGCGGCCACACCTTGGGTTTTGGCTACCTATTTTCCAAATATTGGAGCCTCCAAGAAATATATCGATAAAATTACGATACACGTTCAGAATGAAACTCAGTTCAAAAGAACTTCCTCAAAGTTTAGATTACGCATCTACGATGTG
The DNA here is from genome assembly GCF_044594925.1 of Maribacter sp. R77961. Lineage (GTDB taxonomy): Bacteria > Bacteroidota > Bacteroidia > Flavobacteriales > Flavobacteriaceae > Maribacter. Next base: position 433,711 of record NZ_CP138991.1, read on the forward strand.
GATAAAAAAACTAAAAAACCGAATCGGGATTTAATACTCAAAAGCATCATTCTGGAATCAATGGAATCAGAGGATTTCGTTTCCATAGATTTGTCCAGTATTGGGATCAAGGTGCCTCAAGAAGGGGTTTATATTGGATTGGAGTGGCTTTTTCTGCCATTTAATTGGTATGCGAACACTTTTGAACATCCCATATCAAAAAAGAAAATTGTAGAAGATCGTTTTGCACCAACTTTCGCCGCGGTATATCAAAAAAATCAGAATTATAGAACCATGGTGTATGGAATGGGGGAATGGTCGGATTTTAGTATTAAAGCTCGGGGTAATAGCCAAAACCTAATACCGGCAATAACCTTAAAGCTTTCAAAAGAAAAATAATCATCCCTTATGAAGATAATATGTATTGGTCGCAATTACGCAGACCATATAAAGGAATTAAAAAATGAAAAGCCTTCGGAGCCGGTAATCTTTATAAAACCGGATTCATCGGTCTTGCCTAAGGAACAAGACTTCTATATTCCTGAATTTACTAGTGATGTACATTACGAGGTAGAAGTTTTGGTAAAGATCAAGAAAGTAGGAAAGCATATTGATGAAAAATTTGCAAATACCTACTATGATGAGGTAGGCTTGGGAATAGATTTCACGGCACGGGATTTACAATCAAAATTAAAGGAAAAGGGCTTGCCATGGGAAAAAGCAAAAGGTTTTGATGGTGCTACGGTGATAGGAAATTGGTTGCCAAAAACCAAATTTAAGGACCTTAACAATCTCAATTTTAAACTTTTAAAGAATGATGAAGTGGTACAGGTCGGAAACACCAATTTAATGCTTTGGAAAATAGATGAAATAATAGCCTATGTTTCTACGTTCTTTATGCTCAAAAAAGGAGATGTGATTTTTACGGGCACACCTGCAGGTGTTGGCAAAGTAAACGCAAATGATTACCTTACCGGTAGTTTGGAAAACGAGGAACTCTTCACAGTAAAAATAAAATAATGATTTATAATTTAGATAAGCTTAATGAAATGGCAGATGGCGACAAAGATTTCATTGAATCGGTCATTTCGGTATTTCTAGAAGAGGTTCCCGTAGATTTGGAAGCTTTGGAGATAGCACTAAAAGAAAAAAATCACGAAAGCGTTTATCAGCTTGCGCATAAAATAAAGCCCAATGTGGATTTATTGGGCATGGAACAGACGCGTGCCGCAGCTTTACAGATGGAAACACTTGGAAAACAAGCTGCTAATATGGAGGATATTGAAAAGATATTACCTGCGCTTAAAGCAGATATCCATCAGGTGATCGGGGAGCTTAAAACCGATTTTAACTTGTAATGCTTGCTGAAATCATTACCATTGGGGATGAGATTCTCATTGGTCAAATTATAGACACCAACTCTGCATTTATAGCTAAAGAGCTAAACAAAATAGGGATATCCGTATACCAAATTACTTCGGTTCAGGATGATAGGGAGCATATATTACAAGCACTTTCAGATGCCCAATCCCATGCTGATATTGTTATCGTAACTGGCGGATTAGGCCCTACAAAAGATGATATAACCAAACATACGTTTTGCGAATTTTTTAATGACACATTAGTGAAGAACACCGAAGTGTTGGCGCATGTAGAAGAATTGTTCGCAAAACATATTAGCACCCCTATTTCAGATTTAAATAGACAGCAGGCCTTAGTGCCTAGCAAGTCGGAGGTGCTTAAAAACAATTATGGAACGGCACCCGGGATGTGGTTTTACGAGAATGATACCGCATTTATTTCTATGCCGGGAGTACCTTTTGAGATGAAAAATATCATGAAGGATGCCGTCATTCCTAAATTAGTGGACTTTTTTGAAAGACCACATATAATTCATAAAACCATTATTACCTATGGTTTGGGAGAGAGTGCTATAGCCCAAAGGATAGAAGCATGGGAAGAGGCACTACCTAATTTTGTAAAACTGGCATATTTACCCAATCTTGGGAAAGTACACCTTAGGCTAACGGCGAAAGGTAAGGTGCGCAAAGTATTGCAAGAGGCTATTAACAGTGCTTCGATTACTTTATATCCGCTAATTGACGATATTTTGTACGGAACCGAAGATGAGGAAAGTTTAGAAGCGGTCGTAGCCAAATTATTAACTTCAAAGGGATTTACCTTGGCCACGGCCGAAAGTTTTACTGGAGGTAAAATTGCGGAACATATAACGGCAATTCCCGGTGCTTCGGCATATTTTAAGGGGAGTATCGTAAGTTACGCTACAGAAGCAAAAATAAATGTTCTTGGGGTGCCACAAGATGAGGTGGCTAAATATTCCGTAGTGAGCAAAGAGGTGGCAATGTCCATGGCTACCGGAGTCAAAGGTTTGTTAAAAACAGATTTTGCTGTGGCCACTACAGGTAACGCCGGGCCAACAAAAGGAGACTCACCAGCAAATGTGGGAACCGTCTTCATTGGTATTGCGTCACCAAATGGTGTTTTTGCAACAGAATTTAATATGGGAAACCATAGAGAGCGTATTGTACAAAAGTCTGTAAACAAGGCTTTTGAGTTGCTTCAAAAAGAAATTTTAAAAATGTGAAGGAGATTGTTGGCTGTAAGATAAAAATGATATAAATTTGCACCCTGTTTAAAAGAAAAATTCGACACAATGTCAAAAGTTTGTGAAATTACGGGAAAGAGAGCGATGTTCGGTAACAACGTATCCTTCTCTATCAATAAAACAAGAAGAAGATTTGACGTAAATCTTTCTAAAAAGAGATTTTACATTCCAGAGGAAGACCGTTGGATAACTTTAAAAGTCTCTGCAAGAGCTTTAAAAAGTATCAACAAGAAAGGAATCTCTGCTGTGTTGAAAGAAGCAAAAGCTAAAGGGTTAGTAAAGTAACCTTTAAATTTATAGATTACGATGGCAAAGAAAGGCAACAGAATTCAAGTAATTTTAGAATGTACCGAGCATAAAGAATCGGGACAACCTGGTACTTCCAGATACATTACTACAAAGAATAAGAAGAATACTCCAGAAAGGATGGAAATTAAAAAATTCAATCCAATCTTGAAGAGAATGACAGTTCATAAAGAAATTAAATAAGAATTCCACTTAGGTGGGTTTGATATAAAATATATTTAGCCATGGCAAAGAAAACGGTAGCGAGTTTACAGACCAGCTCAAAAAGATTAACAAAAGCTATAAAAATGGTAAAGTCACCTAAAACCGGTGCTTACGTTTTTGTAGAATCGGTTATGGCCCCGGAAATGGTAAATGACTGGATAGCCAAGAAGTAAGATAATTACTTTAATACGTTATTGAGCCCCTTTCTTTCGAAAGGGGCTTTTTAATTTTTATATTTGACCAACTATTGATTTTACGATGAGTTTATTTAAAAAGATTTTTTCAAAAGATAAGAAGGAAACCCTGGATAAGGGCCTAGAGAAGACCAAAACAAGTTTCTTTTCCAAGCTTGGAAAAGCGGTAGCGGGCAAGTCTAAAGTAGACGATGATGTTTTGGATAATTTGGAGGAGGTTCTTGTTTCTTCTGATGTTGGTGTGGAGACCACACTAAAAATTATAGAACGTATTGAAGCTCGCGTTGCCAAGGATAAATACATGGGAACCGAAGAACTCAATGACATTCTGCGTCATGAAATTGCAGGATTACTATCAGAGACCCATACCACGGAAGATGCCAGTTTTCAAATTTCGAAGGACAAAAAACCTTATGTAATCATGGTGGTCGGTGTCAATGGAGTAGGTAAAACTACCACTATAGGTAAATTGGCGCATCAGTTTAAAGATCAAGGTTTAAAGGTGGTTCTTGGTGCTGCGGATACATTTAGGGCAGCTGCTATAGACCAATTACAGGTTTGGGCAGATAGGGTAGATGTTCCCATTGTAAAACAGCAAATGGGTAGTGACCCTGCCTCCGTCGCTTTTGACACCCTTAGTTCTGCTGTTAACCAAGATGCTGATGTAGTCATCATAGATACTGCAGGAAGACTGCACAATAAGGTAAATCTTATGAACGAGCTGACCAAAGTAAAACGGGTTATGCAAAAGGTTGTGGACAATACGCCTCATGAAGTTTTATTGGTTCTGGACGGGTCCACAGGTCAAAATGCATTTGAACAAGCAAAACAGTTTACAAAAGCGACAGAGGTTACATCCCTGGCGGTTACCAAGTTGGATGGTACGGCTAAAGGAGGGGTGGTCATTGGAATTTCCGACCAGTTCCAAATTCCTGTGCGGTATATTGGAGTCGGTGAGGGTATTGAAGACCTTCAGGTTTTTAATAAGCATGAGTTTGTAGATTCTTTTTTTAATAGGAAAGAGTGAAAAAAATAGTCCTTCTTTTAGCAGTAGTATGGTGTGCTCAAGGGGTATCCCAAATAAATCACCCCAAGGCTAGTCCGTCTTCTACAATAGAACAGACTGTAGGACTTTCTAAAATTACGGTAGCATATTCCAGGCCCGCTACGCGAGGCAGAACAATTTTTGGAAATAGGGCAGATGGGCAACCTGGTTTAGTGCCTTACGGGCGTATTTGGCGTGTGGGTGCTAACGAATCTACTAAAATAACCTTTGACAATGATGTAAATATTATGGGCAAGCCCCTGTCTAAGGGTACGTATGCCTTATACGCTTTTCCCAAAGCAAAGGAATGGCAACTTGTCTTTCATAACAATACCAAGCATTGGGGAGATGGCAGAAACGCCTACGACCCAGAGGAAGATGCGTTACGCGTTAAAGTGAAACCAAAACAAACTTTGGGCTATCAAGAGAATTTTCTGATATCTTTTGATGCCATTACGCATAATGAGGCGGTACTATCCTTACTTTGGGCTACTACCAAAGTAAGTTTACCGATGACTTTCAACACCCGTGAGTTAATGGAGCAGCAGATAAAGGAGCGGCTCAACGATAAACCTACCGCACAGACCTATTATGAAATTGCCAGGTACTACCAGGAGCAGGGTAGTAAGCAAGAACAATCTTTAGTTTATTTGAACAAAGCAATTGAACTTGGTGGAGATACCTATTATTACCATAGGGTTAAATCTTTGGTAGAGGCAGAGTTGGAAGATTATAAAGTGGCCATACGATCAGCTCAAAAGTCACTTGAAATTGCGGATAGTTTGGGGAAGGACGAGTTTGTTCGTATGAACGGGAAGAATATTATAGATTGGAAAGAAAAACTAAAACAACAAAATGAATAACATGAAAAAAACATTCCTCTTTCTTTTCATATGCTTTGTGTGTTCGTGTAAGAACGATACGAAAACAGGTGAGAAACAAGTGCGTATTTGGGAGCCTTACAATGATTCCGCTGAAGTAGCGGCAAATGCGGACCATGAAAAAGGGAGAATGCAATACAAATTAATACAGTCCAAGGTATTGGATAAGAATGATGTTTTTCTTCCGCTGTACGATGAAATTTCTAAAATGACGGAGAAAGAATATGAATTCTTAAAACCACTGGTACTGGAACAGAACATGTTTTCGATTCGTAAAAGTATCGAAGGCGGACTTATATCGTATGAAAAGTTAGTGTTGTTCTACCTATACCGCATCTATAAATACGAGTTGGACAATACTACTACCTTGAATACCGTGATTGCACTGAACAAGGATGTAGTTGACCAAGCCAGGGAATTGGACAGGATGATGGATAATGGAACCGCGCCCGGTTCGCGTCACCCTATATACGGTATGCCTATTCTATTAAAGGACAATATTAATACCAAAGGAATGCGTACAACAGCAGGTGCTATTGCCTTGATGGACAATGAAGTAGAAGATGCTTTTATCGTAGAACGGCTAAAGGAGAATGGTGCGTTGATACTAGGTAAGGTAAACCTGAGCGAGTGGGCTTACTTTCTTTGTTCGGGTTGTCCGGTAGGTTATAGTGCTGTTGGTGGCCAGACATTGAATCCTTATGGAAGGCGTGTTTTTGAAACAGGTGGCTCCAGTTCCGGAAGTGGTACTGCGGTGGCGGCAAATTATGCTGTGGCTGCGGTGGGGACGGAGACCTCAGGTTCTATATTATCGCCTAGTAGCCAGAATTCGGTCGTAGGATTAAAACCAACCATAGGTTTATTAAGTAGAACAGGTATAGTTCCCATTTCAAGTACCTTGGATACGCCCGGACCAATGACCAAGAATACCATTGACAACGGTATTTTATTGGATGCAATGACTGGTTTTGACAAGGCCGACCTAAAAACGAATAAAGAACAGTATCCGGGGATTATTTCAGCAGGACTACACCCCACAAGTTTTAAGAACATGCGGTTGGGAGCCTTCTCCGCGCTAATGGAAAGCGATTCTATTTACAGAACAACTATTGAAAAATTAAAAACGCTCGGAGCAACTGTGGTGGAGTTTACGCCACCAGAAGTGCCTATGGACGGTTTTCTAAGTATTCTGAATATAGATATGAAAAACGATTTGCCAGACTATTTATCGGCGCATACCAATCCTGAAAAAGTAAACATCACATCCATAGCGGATGCGGTTGCTTTTAATGCTAAAGATTCTTTGGTAAGAATACCTTACGGCCAAGCGCTTTTCAAAGGTATTATAGCCGATGCTACCACAGCGGAAGGTTTAGCCGAAATTAAGACACGATTGGAAAATTCTGGGCGTACATTTTTTGATACTGCGCTAGACCAGCACAATTTAGATGCGATACTTTCCATAAATAATTACCATGCCGGTTACGCTGCAGTGGCTAAATATCCGGCTTTAACGGTACCTATGGGATACAAGACCTCTGGGGAGCCCATTAGCTTAACCTTTATTGGAAAACCGTTTAAAGAGGCACATTTGCTTCGTTTAGGAGCGGCCTATGAAAAGGAGTTTTCGAATAGGGAAATGCCTAAAGGCTATGAATAATAGTAGTAAAAGTGGGTAATAGTTTATAAGTGGGATAGCATCATTGATGTTATTTAATTGTTGTAAAACATTATAAAAAAATATGAATGCAGTTATTGGCAGTATAATAGAAAATTTAAGGTCGATACAAATTATATACGAGCCGACTGTTGAAATATTCAAAGGAGATAGAACTAATACAGGGGATTCTAAAGAAATATCTGTAAATGAATTTATCCAAAGCTACCTAACAAATGACTATCGGGTAAAAAAAGGAAAAATATATTCTTTAGATAGTGAAAGTGCTAATATCGACTGCGTTGTTTTAGCTCCTAATCATCCAAACTTGATAACACCAAAAAGAGAAGTAATACTTGCTGAAGGTGTATTTTGCGCTGTAGAAGTCAAACCTGATATAAGTTCACTTTCTAAAACTTCAGAATTTGTTCGCAGCACGATACAAATAAAATCTATTAAGAATCTTAATAGAAAAATAGATAGATTGAACCTCAAAATCTTAGGTAACAAAGACAAACCTGTATATTTCAATAAGATACCTGCCGTTGTTTTTTCAAAGAAATCTGCAAGTTTTGATAAAATAATTGAACACTTTAGAGAAAGAGTCAAAACGGATGAATTAAAAAAAGATGAACTTCCAGATATTATTTTTTCTATAGAAAATGGAGTTTTATTTTATTGTCCTCATTTCAAACATACAACTTATTATAACATGTTGAATGAGCCTCAAAAACTATTGTTTGATGAGGCCACTTTTATGCAAGTATGCTCTAAAGAAAATGAAGAACACATAAACCTCCTAATTTTCTTAATGATGTTCTTGAATCTTGAAAAACCTCATATTCCTATATCAGATTTCTTTATCAAACAATATTTCCAGAATTTAAACTTTAAGACTGATTATAAGTTTGTTTGCCTTGAAGGAGACGCCGAAAAATTAACGAATGACCCAGAGCTTGCTCTGAAATTAGCTGAACTATTGAAAACAAAAGAATAATGTTTTAAAACAAAACCTATAGACAATACGGGCTTCGGGCTTAATCACAGGGTTTACATATTTTTATGAAGTCGCTAAATCTTATGTCTCGAAGCTTCGGGATGGCCTTAAAAAAAGAAATAGAATTAAACAATAAGCTTTAGCTTCGTAAGCAGACAAAAACGAAAAGTTTACTTACCACTGCAATCCAATTAGTCATAAGGTTATATACTATTACCATACAACAATGGAAAATCTAATTAATTACATACAATCAAAAATTGCGCTAACTCAAAATGATATTGATTTAATCAAAAAACATTTCATTTCTGAACAAATTCCAGCCCAAACCAATCTTTTAGAAGCCGGGAATGTGGAGCGATATATTTATTTCTTAGCTACTGGTATCGTAAAAGGATATCAAAATATTGGCGGAAAAATTGTAGTACAGCATCTTGTAGCGGAACAGGATTTTTTCACATCTACAGAAAGTTTTATGACAGAAACACCCTCATTAGATTATTACGAAACGATTACTGCGTCTAGAGTTCTAAAAATATCGAAACCTGATTTTGATATGTTACAACAGGAAATAAAATGCTGGGCAATATTGGTCAAAGAGGTAACTAACGAACATTTGAGTTGCAAATTAGAACGTGTTAGGGACTTTCAAATTTTAACTGCAAAAGAGCGTTATCTAAAATTCGTAGAGCGGTATCCAAAATTGGCTTTAAATGTATCTATAGACAATATTGCTTCTTTTTTAGGAATGGAACCGCAATCCTTAAGTCGTATCAGAAAACAAATCGTTTCCTAACAAATGTTATTTCTAACCATGTAAAGGGTATCGAAATTTGCTCAAACAAAACTTAAGAACTATGAGCGAGGAAATTTCATTGGTAACCGGCGGAAACGGACATTTAGGAAATAACTTAATTAGACTTTTACTTTCCCATAAGCAAAAAGTAAGAACAACGGTAAGAGACAGTAAGAACAGGGAACCTTTTAAAGCATTAGCATGTGAAGTTGTTCAGGCTGATATTACCGACAGGGAATCGTTAAAAAAAGCTTTTCAAGGCGTCATCAACTTATATGCTGTTGCGGCAAATTTTAGCATGTGGGCAAAAAATCCAAAAGAGGAAATTTATGATACTAACATGCAAGGAACTCAAAATGTGTTCGATATTGCCAAAGAATGTGGTATCAAAAACATCGTTTACGTAAGTTCTGTAGCCAGTTTGGATTTTACAAAGTTGCCCGCCAATGTAAACAATGGATATAACAAAGACCGAAGAAATTGGTATTACAACTCTAAAAATGATTCTGATAAACTAGCATTGGAATTGGGAAAAAAATATGACATTAGAACTGTTCTTGTTTTACCTGCTGCTATGATAGGTCCTAAAGCCTTTAAATTAAGTTATTCCAACAATCTCGTATTGCAGGTTTTAAATGGAGAAATACCTATAGACACCAATATTACATTAAATTGGGTGGATGTTAAAGATGTAGCTTTAGGAGCGTATAACGCAATGAAAAAGGGTAGAAACTTAGAACGCTATATTTTAGCTAACGAAAAACATACTACGTTACAAGAAACCGTAAAAATAGCGTCCGACCTATATCCTGAACTAAAATTAAAAACACCAAAAAAGGTACCCAAATGCTTATTATATGCTGTTGCAGGTTTAATGGAATTCAGTAGTAAGATTACAGGAAAAGAGCCTCTTCTGCAAAGACATTACTTGGACATGTTTTACAACTTAAAACAAGATTATGATATTCGTAAATCAAGAGAAGAATTAGATTTTAACCCTAAACCTTCAAAAAAAGCTTTGGAAAGTGCTTTGAACTATTTGAAAACCGACTGGAAAAAAGAAAACCGTATATAAATAGGTGTCTTATGAACTACCACTGTCCTACCATAATTACAAAGCTTCTGAAAAAGAATTAGGACACTGGCAATAAAGATTTAGAATGGACAGCTTGCGTAAATAGCTGAACGAAAATCCAGCACACCTATCAATACTTGAACAATACGAGCTTCGTTCGTATTCGCCGAGTTTGCGTATTTTTATGAAGTCCGCAAAATCTTTGGCTCAGACGTTTCGGGGTCGCTTTAGAACAGAAAAAATAAAACAAAAGGATTTTGCTATTTGGATGGTAAAAAAAGCTGGTGTACTTCTATATTGCTCGTCCCTAAACCAGTAGTTGTAAACTTAAAAAATGGATTTAATAACAGATTGGTCTCGGATTAGAAGGCATTTCAATAAAAGTTTTAGCTCAAATTTTCATGTTTCCGTGGCCTCCGTAGATGCTGACAACAACCCAACAGTAACACCGATTGGTTCCCTATTTCTGAATGACGACCAAGCGGGATTTTATTTTGAAAAGTTTCCGTCTAAACTTCCAAAACATAGTAGAACCAATCCAAATATTTGCCTCTTGGCCGTAAATAGTAGTCGGTGGTTTTGGCTTAAAGCTTTGTTTAAGGGTTCTTTTGCCGATAATCCTGCCATTAAACTGTATGGTTCACTTGGGGATAGAAGAAAGGCCACAGAAAAGGAGATACGTAGATTGAATAGACGTATGAAAATGACGAACGGGCTTCAAGGAAACACCTATTTATGGAAGTCTATGGAGTTCGTGAGAGAAGTGAAATTTAATAAAGCGGAGAAAATTAATTTAGGAAAAATGACGAAACATTTATGATGCATTAGTGTAAATTCCAAGTTCAGAATTTAGTTCATTACTTCATTTAAAAGCCCCCAAAGCTCGTTATCAAAACCGGATGGTCCTAATGCTTCGTAACCCGTATCCTGTCCCATACGCACAACAACTAAGTTTTGACTAGGAACAATATAAAGTTTTTGGTCGTTTTTACCCAAGCCTGCGTATAAATCATCTGGTGCATTCGGCATTAATTCGGTAGTAAAGACCAGTTGTGACTGTGGAACCATAGCACTCTCTTTTCCGTTTAGCCACCATAAATAACCATAGGATTTATTTAAATCTTGTGAGGTATTGCTCATTGCGGAGACATAATCGGTATTTTCAAGAACAGGCGTACCGTTCCAGTTTCCTTGATTTAAATTCAACAGGCCAAAACGAGCCATACTTCTGGCGGTACTCCAGTACACATTGTTTAATCCATTACTTGAAATCCACGAGCCTCCCATTCCTATCGGGTTCTTTACTTTAGAAGTAAAATAGTCTTCAAATTCGGTTTGTGTCGCATTTGCCACTACATCTTGAATTAAGGTATACGGAGCATTATGATAGGCCCAACGCGTTCCTGCATCGGCCATATATGTTAAGCAGTCCGGTGTTTTGCAATCCCCTTGGGTATCATCCATACCAGAAGTCATGGTCAATTGATGCCAAACGGTAATAAGTACCTCTTTGTCGGAAGTTAAGCTTGTCCAACCTGCTCCCAAGTAGTCAGAAGTTTTATCGTTTAACCCTAAAAACCCTTCCTGTAAAGCAATGCCTGTTGTAAAGGCGGTCAGTGTTTTGCCCGCTGATGCCCAATACCAAGGAGTAGCTTCGGTATGGTCCCCAAAGTATTGTTCCAAGGCAATTTTACCATCTTTCAAGACAATGAAGGCTTTAGTGTCATTGGTTTCCAAAAAATCATATAGTTCCGCTTCGGCACTAGAATTCCAATTTAATGCTTCCATATCCAAGGTCTCCCATGCTGCTCCGTTTAGTGGAGGAAAATATAGCTTGTTGTTTTCTGTTGGTGTTTCATTATCCTCGAGAGTAACGGTGTCTTTAGAACATCCAATAATGAGGGTGAAAATGAATAGTAGGGCATAGGTTTTAAAACGTGTCATAAGAGTTGCAGTTTTAAGTAAGACGAGATAGCAATGCATTGGTTTAACGTTAAAATCAAAGAAATCGTGTGAAAGACAGCTAGTTCTAATGGCAAATCGTATTTTTGCAGCCCATTAAAAAGCTATGCGAACAAAAACGCTTAAGAAGAACAAAATCAACGTAGTAACCTTGGGTTGCAGTAAAAATGTGTACGATTCTGAGGTACTCATGGGGCAGTTGCGTGCCAATGATAAAGAGGTGGTGCATGAGGAAGAGGGTAATGTAGTCGTTATAAATACCTGTGGTTTTATTGCCAATGCCAAGGAACAGAGTGTAAACACCATTTTGGAATACGTTCAAAAAAAGGAGGCTGGTGAGGTAGATAAGGTTTTTGTTACGGGTTGCTTAAGTGAACGCTACAAGCCAGATTTGCAAAAAGAAATACCCAATGTAGACGAGTACTTTGGTACTAGTGAACTACCCAATCTTCTAAAAGCCCTAGGCGCTGATTACAAACACGAGCTTATAGGAGAACGATTAACTACCACACCAAAGAATTATGCTTATTTAAAAATAGCGGAGGGCTGTGACCGTCCCTGTTCTTTTTGTGCCATTCCTTTAATGCGCGGTAAGCATAAGAGCAAGCCTATTGAGGAGTTGGTTACAGAAACCGAGAAACTGGCAGCAAAAGGAGTTAAGGAGCTTATTTTAATTGCGCAAGATTTAACCTATTACGGACTGGATTTATACAAGAAAAGGAACTTGGCAGAATTACTTCAAGCTTTGGTAAAAGTAGAAGGCATTGAGTGGATTCGTTTGCATTACGCTTTCCCAACAGGTTTTCCTATGGATGTTTTAGAGGTGATGAAGAACGAGCCAAAAGTCTGTAATTACTTGGATATTCCCTTACAACATATTGCGGATAACATTCTAAAAAGCATGCGTAGGGGTACTACACAGGCCAAAACTACCAAGCTTTTACAGGATTTTAGGGCGGCAGTTCCTGAAATGACCATACGCACCACCTTAATAGTAGGCTATCCTGGAGAAACGGAAGAAGATTTTCAAACTTTGAAAAGTTGGGTAGAGGAAATGCGTTTTGAGCGTTTGGGTTGTTTTACCTACAGCCATGAGGAAAATACCCATGCCTATAATTTAGAGGATAATGTTGCAGAGGAGGTAAAGCAAGAACGCGCTAATGAAATAATGGAGCTGCAATCTCAGATTTCATGGGAACTCAACCAACAAAAAATAGGACAGACCTTTCGCTGTATTATTGACAGAAAAGAGGGCAACCATTTTATAGGTAGAACGGAGTTTGACTCTCCGGATGTGGACAACGAGGTTTTAATTGATGCCACCAAACACTATGTAAAACAGGGCGAATTTGTTAATGTAACTATTACCGAAGCTGCTGATTTTGATTTATACGGAGACCCAGTTCAGTAAAACTATTTTTATACGTTCCTGATATACCAAAAAGAATAGTTATCGCTGCTGCATCATCTTTAAGGTAAATCCTCCTAGAACCAGTATAATTATTCCCATAATAAGCCAAAGCCATAATTTGTTTTCAAATAAAGAAGCTTTTTTTGGAGCTGCTTTTTTTGGAATTTTTTCAGCTGCTCCAAGCTGCAAGGATTTTAAATTTTCGGGAAGCGTAAATCCGGTTTGTTGAATATCATACCTAGGTGTATAGGCATTTTCTTTTCCATAGGCTAAATAATAATTTGCTTCATCTTTTAAACGTGTTACTAAGGTGTATTGAAATCCCTTAGCTTCAGCACCTGTAATGTTAAGAGGTTCGTTGTCATAGTTTTGTATGTTTACGCGTAACTTTGAGGTTAATACAGGTCTAAAGGTGAATTCATTGGCATTAAAAGAAGTTAGTGTTCCGTTATAAAGGTTACGGTACGTATAGCGCCACCCCTTTTCAGTTGCTGTGCTATCTGCCAGATAATCTATTTTTATAGTTCTATAATACTCAATAGCATCAGTTACATTCAGTTTTAAAAAACTAACGGGTAGTCGTTTTTTAATCGCAATAGCAATACGGGTTTGTTTTCCTTTTTCTGATATTGCAAAATCCAAATCAGAATAAGAATTATAAACGGCAGGTACAATTTTGTCCGAAAGGAGATAACTCTTTAAAAGCTCTGGCTTTATAGCACTCTTTATGAATAGTCTAAAGAATTTAAATTTTGAATTCGGAAAGACAAGGTCCGTATAGCGGTACTGGGTTTGGGTATTTTGGATTGATAGAATCCTATAATCTTCGACTACGGTAAACCAATCCTTCTGGTTTTGACTTCCTTCTAATTTAACCTTCCAATCAAAGTTGGTATTTTTAAAATCGAGCTCAATTTTATTAATGGATTCGTCTACGGGTACTTCATAGGTAAAGTAGTACCCATTTGTATTAAAAGATTGATTTATAAGTTGAAATTCAACTTCTTTTTCAGTACCAGAGGCTTGGGATTTTTTTAGGATATACGGCGCTTCTATGGTATCTTTTGCAGTAATACCATAAATACGAATATCAGAAAATTCATCATTTAGCTTTGCGAATACATTATTAGGGAGTTCTATCGTGTGCCATGAATTTGTAATTCCTGTAAGTGGAATTTTTTCATCAAACGTATCTAATTGTCCAAAGGAATAGCAGCAAATTAGTAGAACAAGATAATAAGCAGATTTAATTTTCATTTTCTTCTGTTATAATATGTTTGTATTTGTTGTATAAGAAAGAGATAATAAGAAGTAGTATCCCAAGAGAAACAAAAACGATGGTCTTGGAAATCGTGTTCAATGAAGCAATATCATAAAAGAACAGCTTTATAAGGGTAATTCCAAAAAGCGCAATTGCTGAAATACGGAGGTATTTTTTCTTTTTCCACAGTCCTAGGATTATTAACAATAAGGAATAACTACCCCAAAGGATGCTAAGACCTAGTTTATAACTCTGGTCAGACCCGCTCATATCCATCCAATGGATAAGCTCACTACTCGCAATCCATAAAATAGCCGTGTGTAGTAATAGTGCAAAAGGGATGTTGAAGTTAATCCTCATAAAAGGCGCAACGGTTAATTTACGCACCATAAAGAGTAGAAGACCAAAAAACGCAATACAGATGTAGCGCACGGCAATCGTAAATGTTCCTATCGTATAGAATTCGGCCAATTCACCGCTCAAATAATTTTCTCTCATTTCGCTCAGTGCATATAGTCCTGTGGATAAGAAAAAGAATCCGGTCAATAACGCTATCACTAATGTGGTAATACCTAGAATCCTGTTTTTTATTTTATAAATGTTAACGAAGGCTAGGGCGGAGACGAAAAATAAGGTGTAATTCAGAAGCCAAGCAATTTTTAGTTGCGATAGGTTCTCGTTGTATTGAGAATATTCATAGGCGTCGTCCGTAGTAAGTGGTATTCTAGAGTTTTGATATAATTGTGTGAAATAATATTCAATTTCCAAATAAAACGAACAATACAGGACTAAAATAAAAATTGAAGGTATTGCTATGGACATTACCTTAGATACAAAACTTCTCTTTCCATCACCACCCCTGTAATTATTATTTATCCAATTAATAAATCCGGATGCGACAATAAACAAGGCCGAAGTTAAAAAAGTAGCGTTGCGTATAGGTTGAAGCGGCTCTTCGTCTATATTAAATGTAAACCCAGCATAGGCCAAAGCCCAATCTTGTGTTAGACTAAAGAACGCAATGACCACTAAAGGGTAGGACATGTACTCATAGGCCCTTACATTTTTGCTTTTCCCGATCCAGAATAGAAGTGCTGCTTCCATAGCCCATAATAGCGTAACCCAATTACCGTCTAATTGCACTGGTACGGCTATCGTGATAAAAACAAGTACTAAGCCGGCAGCGAGGTAAAACAGATTTTTATCACCAAGTTTCTTTTTATAGATAATTGTGGTAACTATGAAATGAACTAACGCATTGGCAAGAGTAAACACACCTAGTAATTCTTGACCAGATTCTTTGAACGATAGTAGTCCAAAGCCAAAACCGTAAAAAATGAAAGAATTCAATAAAAGCATAAACACATCCGAGGCTTTAAATTTTTCGGCCTTGATGAGTTTGTATCCTAAGAACGTAGCGTAAAAAATTAGGAAGAAAATAAAAAGAAACAACAGTGCTAACTGATAATGATTTTCTGATGTATAAGAAAAAGCTATCCAACCACTAAATATGAGCCATGTAAAAGCGAAGGCAACATAGTATAGGGCTTTCCAATATTTTTTTATGGATATGAATAAAATCCCCAGATTAATAATGGCCATATAACTAAATAGGACCATTGCATTACCAGAGTTGTTACTTAATAAAAAGGGCACGGCATAGGCACCGACCAATCCAATATGCGCAATGATTTGTTTGTTGTAATTTAATGCTGCTACTACACCGAACACGGTTAGAAAGACCATTAAAGTAAAGGCTATACTCTGCGGAAATAAGTCGTAGAAACTATAAGCGGCAAAGGTGATAAAGTACAAAATTGCCAAAGCTCCACTGACCAGTACGGCACTATAATTTTGGTACTTGGCCTTTAATTTAATTCCTATTGCAACTAGTCCTAATCCTACCAAATAACCCAAAATAATTCGTGTTAACGGACTTATGAGGTTATTTTCTATGGAGTATTTAGCACCTATGAACACACCAATTACGGTAATTAGAATGCCTATTTTATTAATGAGGTTCTCTCCAATAAATTTCTCCAGATTTGATTTGCCTTTCGGCTTTTTTATTGGTGCGGAAAACTTTTTAGAAGGAGCTTCAATAGGTGCAATTGGTTCTTTTTCAATTACCGTCTCAGCATGCTTTATTACAGGTTTTTCCTCTTTTATAATAGGGTTCTCTGGAGTAGGTACTTCTTTTATTGTAGGAGTTGTTTCAGTGATTGTTGATGGCACTTCACCTTGTAATACTTCTAAGTCTTTACGAAGTGCATTAACTTCTTGAGTAAAACTTTCTTGCTTTTTTGAAAGCAGTTCTAATTTTGCTAAAAGTGCTGCTAGCTGTTCTTGATTATCTGGCATAATGCTACAATTTAATCCAACCTCATGGTATCGTTCAGGGTGTTAGAACGAATTTGCTTAGGATTTGTTGGCAAGATATCAAGCTTTTTAGAGTTCTTATACCCTGAATACTGGGTATTCTAAAATTCGCTAGTGAGCTTTGAAAGTGTAGAAATCAACCTAATTAATTAAAAATCAATAAGTTGTAAAACTATTTTTCGAAATAGAGATAGATGTAAACAGCTGCACCAAAACTAGTAGCATCCGTTGAAGCTAATCGCCATCCGTTCTTTGCGTATTCATCTAACTTTTCTTGAATTTCAGCTTTCGAAGAATTAGCTATATGCTTGGTGTCTAGCGTAATTTTACTGTAATATATGAGTGTTTCAACTTTATATTCTTTCATGCTAATTTTTTGAAGCGTTAGTTGACCATGAATATGGCGTTAGCGAAGAAAAGTTTTCCGTTTTCCCAGAACCCTCTGAACAAAGGGTTATCTACCATATAGACTATCTGGCCTCTTCCCATGTTTTCAGTTCCAAAAATTAAAGTTTCTGCAATTTTCTTTTGAGCTTCACTTCCTGCAAAACCAGATACCGGGGTATTTGCATTCTGACTAAGATATACCGCGCTTCCACCTTCTAAATAATTAAAAGCGCTATTGCCTAACTTTAGGGTAAAATAAGAATTACCATAACCATAAGCCAAGGGATGAGTAGGGTCTACGGTCGCTTTGAAAATTGCTCCAGTAATAGCTGTTTTTATACGTTCTCTCTGTGTATTTTCAAAAGCTTGTAAGTTTATAGTAGTGTCTTTGGGTGTTTCTTTTTCCTTTATATCAAAACTATCATTGTTCGCTAAGGCATTTATAGCGCCGCCCATGGCAATCAATCTGCCACCTGCTTTAACCCAGTCTGTAATTTTTTCGGTTATATTTTTCTTAAAAAAACTACGATACCCCCAACCATCTGGAAGAATTAAAACGTCATATTCAGATAAATCTACACGGCTGAAGTAGCTTTCGTCTAAAACGGACAAGGGGTAGTTAAGCTGTTGTTCAAAGAAATGCCATATTTCTCCAAAACGAAGGGTAGAAGTCGGTTCGCCAGCCAAAACAGCAACCTTTACATTTGGTACAACGCTTACATATCTGGAGCCAAAGTCTTTTCCACTTTCAACAAAGCCTGTATTTGTAGGTGTAAGTGGTTTAGAAAATTTGACCGATGTATCATGTAAGATTTCACTAAAGTTCGGATTATTTTTATTGTCCGCTTTGGTTATGATAAGACTCCCCCTTTTATGCTTAATCCCATCTAAAGTAAAAGGCTTGTGCGAGTAGCGTACCCTTATTTTTTTCTTCAGTAATTCAGCGAGAAATTTAGCATCGTTTACGGCGTTCCAATCCGTTATGTAGGCATAACTATCTGGGGTTGCTATTCCAAAGTTTTTACTGACGTTTGATAAAGGGTTTTTTTGGATGCTACTTTCCGTAGCTATTGCATCCAAGCCATAAGCGTAAGGTAAGGACCAAGCGGTAATATCGTATGTGACAGAATCACTCAATTTTGCTTTTGGTTCAAATAAAACCTTTACCAAGGTTCCTTTAGTTTGGTTCGTTGAAACGACTAAGCTATTTGTAGTAGCTTTCATAGCACCTATTTTTCCTGTGCTATAGTTGTACCCTTTATAGGTAGTATTAGCAGCATGTCCAAATTCGATTTCATGCTGTTTTAATAAATTGGCAAGCGCATCTAGTTTGTCTTGGTTTCCGTTAAGCACATAGTTATTGTACTTGAAGTTATTGTTTTGGTAAAATTTCTTGAATTCATTATTCAATTTTGCAACGTTATTACTAGCCACTTCAACAGTGGAAAGGCCCGTAGTATGGTGATGTGCTATCCTATCTTTTAATGTAAGTGTGTCGCCAAGACTTGTAATAATACCTAGACCTGCTCTACCGCTTCCCCCTTGTTCATAGGTCATGCCAATACCACCATTATAGGTTGGGTAAGTATCCCCATAGCTAGGGTATAGTAAATCAAAAGATTCTTTTGTAAAATAAAACCATCCATTTTTGTCAAAATATTTTGCATGGTTCCTACCAATGGTTTCTTGAAATGCTCTTTGGAAATCTGTAACTACTTCGTGATAAGGCTCTGCCGCCGGAGCAAAATAATAAGGGCTGTCCACTCCTTGCTCATGAAAATCTACATGTACGTGCGGTAACCATTTGTTGAACTGTACCAACCGCTGTTTGCTCTCCACTTGCGTTAGCCATGCCCAATCCCTGTTTAAATCAAACATGTAATGGTTGCTGCGACCACTCCACCAACCTTCGTGATGTTCTTTGCTATTCGGGTCAACCGTATTTGGATTGTTTTTGTATTGGTTGTACCAATTTACATAACGATCTCTACCGTCCGGGTTTATGCAGGGGTCAATAAGGACTATGGTATTTTCTAGATAATCGCTCTTATCCGTTAACAGGTTATAAATGGTTTGCATGGATGCTTCCGTACTAACACTTTCATTACCGTGAACATTATAGCTAAGCCATACAATAGCTTTATCAGATGCTCCCTCTCCCTGCGTATTTTTTAGATGCTCTAAACGAATTCGCTCTATATTTTTAATATTCTGTGCAGTAGAGATATAAGCCAGCAATAAAGGCCTTCTTTCATTGGTTTTTCCGTACTCCATCAATTGCATTCTATCTGGCGCTGCCTGCACAAGGTATTCGTAGTAGTCTACTACTTGGTGATGTCTTGTAAACTGGCTGCCAAGTTCATAACCCAAAAATTCGGAAGGGGATTTAAGCTGAGCAATTGATAAAATAGGTAGTAGGAATAGGAGGGAACGTAAAATTCTAATCATGTGCTGTTTTTAAAATCGAAAGTTTCCAAATCTAACGAATTAATGTTGAAAATTATCATGTGAAATCTGCTTTTTAACGAGTAACCAAAAATTTATTTCTTAAGGTAATTAACGTATTTTTAGGAACTCTAAAATAAGAGAGTTTTATATTTACCTTCATTTTTGCTCTTCTATGGATATTGATTGTTTACCCTTTAAAGAAACCGGCTACTTTTCAAATTTAATCTGTGACTATATCGAAGCCGATACCATTATTAAAAGGCTCTATAACAAGTATCCGGATTATGCAGGTTTTAAGGATCAGCTAGAAGAAAAAGGAGCTAGTTTTCCACTGGAAAACAGGGCTATTTTAAAAAAAGCGTTACTTAATCAATATAAAGGCTTTAGCGCTTCTGACCTTACTTTAGCACATATTAATAGCTTGAAAGATTCTTCAACTTTCACTATTGTAACGGGGCATCAATTGAATCTTTTTACAGGGCCGTTATACTTTTTATATAAGATTATAACTGCCATAAACCTTACCGAACAATTAAAAAAAGAGTTTCCAGATAATGATTTTGTGCCTGTCTATTGGATGGCCACTGAAGATCATGACTTTGATGAAATAAACTATTTTAATTTTCAAGGTAAAAAACTACAATGGAATAAAAACGCATCTGGTGCCGTAGGTCATTTAGAAACGGAAGGGTTGGAAGAGGTATTTCAAATTTTTTCCAATCATTTAGGAGGTAGTAAGAATGCTCTGGAATTAAAACAGCTTTTTGAAAAAGCGTACTTACAGCATAGCACACTTACGGATGCCACGCGTTTCTTGGCAAACGAGTTGTTTGGAAAGTATGGTCTGGTCATCGTGGATGGTGACGATACTACTTTAAAACGGTTGCTAATTCCATTTGCCAAGAAAGATATTCTAGAACAAAAAGCCTTTACCAAAGTGAACCAAACTATTGATTTCATTGACGGTCTGGGCAAAGGTTATCCGATACAGGTAAATCCAAGAGCCATAAATTATTTTTATTTACAAAAGGGAGTACGGGAACGGATAATACAACATGGAGATAATTATATTGTAAACGATACTGCCATTTCATTCTCGGAAGATGAACTTCTAAAGGAGTTAGAGGAACATCCAGAACGTTTTTCGCCAAATGTAATTGCAAGACCTTTGTACCAAGAGGTGATATTGCCCAATCTCTGTTATATTGGAGGCGGTGGTGAAATTGCCTATTGGCTAGAGTTAAAGGCTGCTTTTGAAGCTATGCAGGTCCCTTTTCCAATACTTTTACTAAGAAATTCTGCCTTGGTGATTTCGGAAAAGCAGTTGAAAAAGTTGGATAGGATGCAATTATCCGTAAAGGATTTATTTTTAAAACAGAACAGTCTCATCAACAAAAAGATACGTGAAATATCGAACATTGAAATCGATTTCACATCGCAAAAATCCCTTTTGGAAAAACAATTTAAAAATTTATACACGCTGGCAGAGCAGACCGATAAATCTTTCTTAGGTGCGGTTAAAGCTCAGGAAGTAAAGCAGAAAAAAGGACTTGACCATCTGGAAAAGCGCTTACTTAAAGCCCAAAAAAGAAAATTGAAGGATCACGTCATACGCATGACGGAAATTCAAAACGAGCTCTTTCCCGGTCAATCTTTACAGGAGCGTAATTTAAATTTTTCAGAACTCTACCTAGAATACGGTGATGAACTCGTGCCTATGCTAAAGAATGCTTTAGTGCCTTTGCAGATGGAATTCACCATCATAAACACGTAGCGTGGATTAAGGAATTAAAAATTCCTCTCCCCATTTTTTTCCTTCCTTCGAAAACTTAACTCGGATGTGATTCGGTCTTTTCAGTTTAAGATACTCGATTTTATACGGCTCTACTTCTATCATACAAAAATGATGCTCATCATCCATGTAAGTTACCAGATCAGGATTTTTGATGACAGTCCCAGGTGCTTTTTTGGTAATGTAGTCTTTGCGACTGTTGGGTTGTATGCCATTCCAGTATTTTTTCAGAATTTCAGGGTCCTCAATAATTTTTGCTTTTCCCTCAATTTTAATTTGTAACAGTTTTTTAGGATGATATAGCAGTATACTTACGTTATTATTCTCCTTTATATGGCTAACTTTTTTAGAACGCCTATCCGTGTAAATAGTTAAATCCAGGTTTTCGGTTAGCTTTCTTAAAACCACCGTTCTTAATCTCGCTAAATGGTCCAAACCCACAGTGGCGAAAGTCATATAACGAAAAGGGTGTCCTTTTTTAGATATCCCTTTTTGTAGTTCCTCGTTTAACTCCTCCCAAAAAACCTGCTCCATATTTATGCTCTTTTAATAAAGTTAGAAAAAAACCTAGAATTGGGTAGGGTTTTTTACGAGTAAGTTGTTTTATATTAAAATTGCTACGAAAAAGGATGTAAGTATTCTTTTTAAAAAATAAAGTTAGGTTGGTTTTTGATTTTGATTCATAAGCTCGGGGTGGTTCCCGAGCTTCTTTTTTTAGCTTTTATTGTAAGGTGTGTGTGCATCGCACGACATAATAATAGAATACGGATTGCTATGAAAAAGAATTATAACTTAATTCTTAAATCGTATTCGGTTGTTTGGTTGGTTGAATGGAAAGCCCGGGTGATTACCGGGCTTTTTTATTGGCACCGTCTTAGGGTATAACACCCCGAGGTGGTTTGCTTTGTAGCAGTGAAAATAATTTTGTAGGAATTAATGTAAAATTCTATTTATCAGATAAATATAAATTATTATTTAAATCGATACATTTAATTTACCCTATAATTTAACTTCATGGTGATTGATGCCGTCTTGTTTTTGGATGTGGTATTGTAGGCTCCGCCCCAGGAGTAATCTTCTCCAGAATTCTGACCTGTTATCTGAAACACACCCATACGGGCAGAGGATAAATCGCCCAATGTACTTCCAGAGTTTTCTGCTATTTTTTCAGCTCTTATTCTGGCATCTTCCGTTGCTTTCGAAATCATTTCTATTTTCAGGTCTGCGAGTTTGGTGTAATAATAGCGAGGAGGAAAAGAATTAAACTGAACACCTTTATTCAAAAGCTCGGTGATTTCCCTGGAAACTTGTTCAATAAGTGCCACGTTGGGAGATTCTATTTTAATAGATTGTGTTAATTGATAACCTCTAAAAATACTACCAACATAATTGCCGTTGTCATATTTATTATCTCTCATTTCTGTAGTTTGCACACTATTAAAAATGATATTGTTTTCCTTTATACCTTTTGATACCAGATAATTCCTTACTACAGCTTTATCAAGGTTCAACTGCTCGAAAGCAGATTTTAATACCGTATTATTGGCAGAGAATTTGCCTTCCCAAACAATAAGGTCCGAAGTAAAGTTTTCGTTTCCAAGACCCGTAACGGATATAATTTGTGGAGGATTCGCTCTTTTGATGTAGGCATTGCCCAAAAAATAGGCTGCGAGCACTATAGCGGCACCGAAGATAATTGAAGAAATATGTTTCATAGATTTCGTTTATACTGTGCAATAAAAATAATTAAAACCTCACAATATTTTTCAGCAAGGCTCAAAACTTTAAATATATACGTAGAAAACCACTAAAATGGGTTTCTGCGTGAGAGACGCAATAGCGTTTAGGTAGCAATAGTTTTCATATATGTGAACGGCTATTTATACCAATGTGTTGAAAACATTGGAATATTGAACTTTAAATTAGTTCGTTAGCTTGTGATTAATCTAGTTGCCCGTAATCTGGTTTATTGTTAAAAACCTGTTGTAAATATCCTTTGATAACACCTTGTCGAATTTTCGATTTCCCTATTTTTGCCCATGCAAAATAAAGTCCTAATTCTAGATTTCGGTTCTCAGTACACACAACTTATTGGTAGGCGTGTAAGAGAGCTTAATATTTTCTCTGAAATAAAACCTTTTAACAAACCACCCAAAGACCTTTCTGAATACAAGGCCGTAATTCTGTCGGGGTCTCCTTATTCCGTTAGGGCCGAAGATGCTCCACATCCGGACTTATCAAAAATTAGAGGTAAGGTACCCTTATTAGGCGTATGTTATGGTGCGCAATACTTAGCACATTTCAATGGGGGTAGTGTAGAAAAATCGAATACAAGGGAATATGGTAGAGCAAATCTATCCCATGTAGCATCTGGTAGTCCTTTTTTGGCAAAAGTCAATATAGGAAGTCAGGTTTGGATGAGTCATGCGGATACCATTAAACAACTACCGGAAAGTACAACTTTGTTAGCTAGTACCAATGATGTAGAAAATGCAGCTTTTAAGTTTGATGGTGAAGATACGTATGGCATACAGTTTCATCCAGAAGTATATCATTCTACCGACGGCAAACAATTATTAGAGAATTTTCTAGTTCATATTTCGGGGATAGCGCAAACATGGACACCGGACGCTTTTGTAGAAACAACGGTGTCGGAGCTAAAAGAAAAAATAGGGGATGAAAAGGTAATATTGGGATTATCCGGAGGAGTAGATTCTTCCGTAGCTGCAGTGCTGCTGCACAAGGCCATTGGGTCTAATCTGCACTGTATTTTTGTCAACAATGGTTTGCTTCGTAAGAACGAGTTTGTAGACGTGCTAAAACAATATGAGGGTATGGGGCTAAACGTAAAGGGAGTAGATGCTTCGGCACGCTTTTTGGATGATTTGGCAGGAGAGAGCGATCCAGAGACCAAACGTAAAACTATAGGACGGGTATTTGTAGAGGTTTTTGATGATGAATCGCATATGGTAGAAAATGCCAAATGGTTGGCACAAGGAACAATTTATCCAGATGTTATTGAGTCCGTTTCGGCTACTGGCGGCCCTTCAGCAACGATAAAAAGCCATCATAATGTTGGTGGTCTTCCGGATTATATGAAATTAAAAGTAGTAGAGCCTTTAAAAATGTTATTTAAGGATGAAGTACGTAGGGTAGGAGCCAGCTTAGGAATAGACAAGGCGCTATTGGGAAGACATCCTTTTCCTGGCCCTGGTCTGGCCATTCGTATTCTAGGAGATATTACGCCGGAAAAAGTAGCTATTTTACAAGAAGTAGACCATATTTTCATCAATGGATTGCGAGAATGGGGCCTTTATGATAAGGTTTGGCAGGCCGGAGCCATGCTTTTGCCCGTAAATAGTGTCGGAGTTATGGGAGATGAGCGCACCTATGAAAAATGTGTAGCTTTACGTGCAGTGGAAAGTACGGATGGTATGACGGCTGATTGGGTAAATCTTCCTTACGAGTTTTTGCAAAAAACTTCAAATGATATCATTAATAAAGTCCCTGGGGTTAATCGTGTCGTATATGATATAAGTTCAAAACCACCAGCAACAATAGAATGGGAATAATGAAAAATATAATCAAAACACTTTTTGCAGTTCTTATATGTCTCTTATTTACTAATAAGGCCATTGCTCAAAAGTTTAGCACACATGCAGTTAAAAAGGGAGAAACCTTAGAAAGCATTTCTAAAACCTACGGTGTTTCCCAAGATGATATTCTTAAATACAATAAGGAAATTAAAAAGGGAGCTGATTTAAGATCGAATACGATTTTAGTCATCCCAAGCGGCACCATGTCTACAGTTGAAAAAAATACCGTGGATAACCTTATCAAGGGTATTATGCAAGACTCGGTAGTAAAAAGAGAGCCCACTGGTTTCAAGGAGCACAAGGTGAAGAAAAGAGAGACACTCTACGGTATAGCAAAAAAATATAATGTTTCCGAGGATGATATAAAAAAATATAACAAACAATTATACGCTTCGCAGTTAAAGAAGAAAATGGTGATTCGTATTCCAAAGTATCCAGAGGTAAACGAAGAAGAATCTGCAATAGACCCGAGCGATTATGAAAAGTACATCGTTGCTCCTAAGGAAACGAGATGGAGTATAGCGCACAAATATGGTATTACCATAGACAGTATGTTGGTGTTGAATCCTGGATTATCCAAGACAACTAATTATTTGGCAGAGGGTTATGAACTTTTAATGCCTAGGATAGCAGGGAGTACGGTGGAAAACCAACAAACACAGCTCTATATTTCGTATACCGTTCCTGCAAAAATGAATTTTTATCGGTTAGAAAAGGAGTTCGGTGTCAAATCAGATGAAATAGTTCGTTTAAACCCAGAGATTTCTGAGCAAGGAGGATTAAAGGAAGGTATGGTCATTAGGCTTCCTGAAACGAAATTGGACCCAGGAGAGATAAATACGGATAATTATATATTTTATGTGGTACGACCAAAACAGAACGAATTTCGACTAACTCGAAAATTTGGAATGTCCTGGTCGGATTTAATACAGCTAAATCCAGATTTAAAAGACGGTCTTAAAGCGGGAATGGTGCTTAAATTACCGAAGGAGCAAGTTGGTGATTTTGAAGTTCGTAATTCACTTATATTAGATAAGATTAATCTATTGGATAGCATTAATACTGAGGTTAGGCCAAAGGTTATGTTTTTATTACCCTTCCGAATAGATAAACTAAATATGAGTGATACGAAGTCCGTTACTTGGGCTATGCAGAACAGAAATAGTCTTAAATATAGTCTAGGGTTATATTCTGGTGCCTTGATCGCATTAGATTCTATTAAATCCTTAGGTATTTCCGTAGATGTTGAAACTTTTGATAATCAATTTACACTGGCACGGACAAAAGAAATATTAC
Organism: Maribacter sp. R77961; assembly: GCF_044594925.1. Lineage (GTDB taxonomy): Bacteria > Bacteroidota > Bacteroidia > Flavobacteriales > Flavobacteriaceae > Maribacter. The sequence goes on from NZ_CP138991.1 coordinate 460,003, forward strand.
GGCAAGAAAATCTTTCGGAATACAATGCAATCGTTGGACCCTTGGACCTAATTTCCTTAAAAGAAGTTTCTAATCAAGCGGCAAGTTATCAGCTTCCCGTAATAGCCCCAGTACCAGTGCAAAGTGAATTAAGCCTAAGTAATGTTTTCTTTTCTTATACGGAGAAGAAATTACTTAGGGAGCATATGATTGAATATGTGAAAAAAAATCATACCAATGAAAATTTGGTAATTATCGCAGATGAAAAAAATAAAGCGGTAGAAGAAGTATTGGCTGAAAATTTTCCGAATGCAAAAGTTATTTTGGTTAAGGAAGAGGAAAAAAATATCGGTATAAATAGAGATAAGTTGGCGAGTCAACTATCGGAAGATGTAGAGAATTGGGTTTTTGTAGAATCGGATAATTTTAAACTTATCGCCAGTGTAGTATCCATATTAAACTCTTTTAACAATGCATTATTGGATATCGAAACTGGCAAGAACAAGATAAAATTACGTATGTTTTCTACGGATAAGAATAACGCATTTGAAAATGATGTTATTTCTAGCACCCATTTGTCCAACTTAAATTTCACATATCCTTCCGTGTATAGGGAAGTTTCTTCGAATGCCTTCGTGAAAAGATATAAGGAAAAATTCGGGGACGCTCCGGATATGTTTGCCGTTAGAGGTTTTGACCTTACGTACGACCTTCTGTTGAAACTAGCTTATAAGAACGACTTAATCGATATTTCTAAGTTCATAGGTGCAACGGAGTATAGCGGTAATAAATTTGATTACGAGAAAGATGCTACATCGGGTTATTTTAATAAGGCTTCCTATATTATGGCGTATGATGATATGGCTATAAAACAAATAGAATAAATAGATTATGACTTCAAAAGTTACCTATAACGGAGCGTTAAGAACGGAATGTGTTCATTTAAAGTCGGGCGATTCGTTCGTGACCGATGCTCCGACCGACAATAATGGTCTTGGACAAGCATTTTCTCCAACTGACACCGTTGCCACTGGTTTAGCCAGTTGTATTCTTACTATGATGGGAATTAAGGCTAATGGTCTACAAGTAAATTTAGAAGGTTCCCAAGCGGATGTTACCAAGCATATGGCCTCGGAACCGAGAAGAATAGCAAAGATAGAAGTACATCTTAGCTTGCCGTCAAATATTTCCGATAAGGACAGGAAAATATTGATACATACGGCAAATACCTGTCCTGTTCATTTTAGTCTACATCCAGACATAGAAAAAGAAATTTCTTTCAATTGGGTATTATAAAGTACACTTTTCTGATTTTTTTCTCTTTTGTTATGTTCTCATCATATTCTTGGGGGCAAGAAGAAGTACTCTGGCAGCCGGATAAGAGATTATATTGGAGAGATTTTAAAGGAAAAGTTCCGCCTGGGGCGGGAGCCGCAGCTACCACGGCAAGTGGTATTAGTTATCAGTTTTCTACAAGCTATAGGGGTAGTGAAATGCATGTTGATTATGAAGTGAATGCGTTCTTTTATCCTACAAAATCTTGGTATAAACCTAAAATATGTAATGACGTAACCTTAGTGCACGAGCAATTGCATTTTGATATTTCGGAACTCTTTGCACGTCGGATGCGAAAAAAAATGGCGACAACCGGATTTACGAAAAACATAAAGGCCGAGGTAAAGGCTATTTATAGAAAAACACTCAAAGAGCTAAACGATTATCAAAATCGTTACGATAATGAAACGGATTATTCTAGGAATATTCCGCAGCAAAAAGTTTGGATTCAAAAAATAGAAAAAGCTTTGAGTGAGCGTTAGCTTTTTAGTGGTTCATTAAACATCACAAATGGTGACACCTTGTTTTAGGGCATCTATTTTATTTTCCCAAGTAGGTACAAATTCTTGTGCTACATGACCTTTAAATCCCGTAGCCAGTATAGCTTTCATAATTGCCGGATAAAAAAGCTCTTGAGTTTCATCAATCTCATTTCTTCCGGGATTACCACCTGTGTGATAGTGTCCAAAGTAGGGATGGTACTCCTGTATGTTCCTAATGATATCACCTTCCATGATTTGCATGTGATAAATATCATAAAGTAATTTAAAGTTGTCGGACCCTAGAGCTTTACATAGTGCTACGCCCCATTCGGTACGATCACACATATAGTCTTTATGGTTTACTTTACTGTTTAAAAGTTCCATTTGTATAACAACACCCTTTTTTTCAGCAAGTGGAATAATTCTCTTAAGGCCAGTGATGCAGTTGGCTAAACCTTCTTCATCCTTCATGCCATTTCGGTTGCCACTAAAACAAATAAGATTGGTATAACCAGCTGCTGCTACTTTTGGTATTATCTGCAAATAATCAGCCACAAGTTCGTCATGCAGTGTTGGGTCGTTCCATCCTTTTTCAATTCCTAATCCGGCACCCCAACACATTGAGGCATGGATGTTATATTTCTTAAGAAGTGGCCAATCTTCAGGCCCTACTAAATCAATTGCCTTGATATCCAATTCATTTAAGTTTTTCAAAAAGTCCTCGAGCGGAATACTATCATAACACCAGTAACAAGCACTATGATTTATATTGTGCTTGAGTTTAGTGGATGGAGTTACTTTTGTAACCTGTGCAACTGAAGTGTTGCATGCTAATACCCCGACTGAAGCTGCTGCAGAAGCTCCGATAAACTTGCGTCTTTTCATTGCGTTTTATTTAATAGGTAGTACTAAAGATAATTTTTTTAGATTTAACTGATGGAATTAGACCTCGATAAGAAATATTTAATAGAACTTGCTCATTATAGAATGCCCTTTGGAAAATTTAAAGGACGTTATCTGGTGAACTTACCGGAACCATATCTGGTCTGGTTCAGTCAAAAAGGATTTCCTAATGGTAAATTAGGAGAAATGTTGCGTTCTATGCATGAAATCAAGGTAAATGGCTTGGAAACACTAATTCTTAAAATACAAAAAGAATTTCCCATCAATACGGCCTGATATCTTTCGGCAATTTGTAACTTTGTATCCCGTAACACAGAATTCCAATCATGTCACAAACCAAATATATCTTCGTTACGGGCGGGGTAACTTCTTCCCTTGGTAAGGGAATAATAGCGGCCTCCTTGGCGAAATTATTACAGGCCCGCGGATACCGAACTACAATTCAGAAATTAGACCCCTATATAAATGTGGACCCAGGTACACTTAACCCCTATGAACATGGGGAATGTTATGTTACTGATGACGGTGCCGAGACCGATTTAGATTTAGGGCACTACGAGCGTTTTCTTAATGTTAGGACTTCACAGGCTAACAATGTAACAACGGGAAGAATTTATCAAAGTGTCATTGAGAAAGAACGAAGGGGAGAATTTCTAGGAAAGACCGTGCAGGTAGTGCCACATATTACAAACGAAATTAAAGAACGTGTTCAGCTGCTTGGAAATAGTGGCGATTATGATATTGTAATTACCGAAATCGGTGGTACTGTAGGTGACATTGAATCCTTACCTTATATTGAAGCTGTTAGACAATTACTATGGGAATTGGGGGATAATAACGGTATTGTTATTCATCTAACTTTGGTTCCATATTTATCCGCTGCGGGTGAGCTTAAAACCAAGCCAACACAGCATTCCGTTAAAACACTTATGGAGAGCGGAATCAAGGCAGATATCCTGGTCTGTAGGACCGAACATGAGATTTCAGATGATATAAAGGACAAATTGGCACTCTTTTGTAACGTAAAAAGAGAAGCGGTCATACAAAGTATAGATGCTTCCACTATTTATGATGTACCCGTGCTAATGCAAGAAGAAGGACTCGATACGGTTACATTAAAGAAATTAGCGCTATCGGATAATAGTGAGCCAGACCTTACCCAATGGAACGAATTTTTAAAGCGTCACAAGAATCCCAAGAATGAAGTGACTATAGGGCTTATCGGAAAATATGTAGAATTACAGGATTCTTACAAGTCCATACTGGAAGCTTTCATTCATGCGGGTGCCGCAAATGAAGTTAAGGTTAAAGTTAAATCCATTCATTCAGAATTCATTACAGAGCAGAATTTTGAAAATAAATTAATTGGGCTGGATGGTATTTTAGTAGCTCCTGGTTTTGGTGAAAGGGGTATAGAGGGGAAAATAAAAGCCGTTCAACATGCAAGAGAAAAGGCGATTCCGTTCTTGGGAATCTGCTTAGGCATGCAAATGGCGGTCATAGAATATGCGAGAAACGTATTAGGAATTAAGAATGCAAATTCTACTGAAATGGATGAGCACACCGCCACTCCCGTAATAAGTTTAATGGAAGAGCAAAAGACCATTACGAACATGGGCGGTACAATGCGTCTGGGTGCTTGGGACTGTAAGTTAAAGGAAGGTAGCTTGGTTCAAAAAGTATACGAAGGGGAGACGGAGATTTCTGAACGTCATCGCCATAGGTACGAGTTTAATAACCAATACAAATCCCAGTTGGAAAAATCCGGCTTAATTACATCTGGTATAAACTCGGCAACGGATTTAGTAGAAATCGTAGAATTGGGAAATCATCCTTGGTTTATTGGCGTGCAATATCATCCAGAGTATAAGAGTACTGTAGCTAATCCACATCCTTTATTTGTAGGTTTTGTAAAGGCGGCCTTAGCACATAAAAAAGCACAAACTAATGCCAGTATGGCATAAACTGTCTATTTGGGCATATATTTGCTCTCTGAAAACCAAACTATTACCTTACCTATAATATATTTTAGATGGAAGAAAAGAAATTGGATGTGAATTCCATAATCGGTTTTGTACTGATTTTTGGAATATTAATTTTCATGTTTTACCAAAATAAACCCACTCCGGAAGAGTTAGAGGAGCAGGCACAACAAGAACAAGTAGAGGCTAAAGCAGCACAGGAAGAAAATTTAAATAAAGTGGTAACAGCGGAAACGCCAGTACTTAATTTAAACGATTCTACGGCAGTTGCAAATTACAAAAGTCAAATAGGGGCATTTGGTTTTACCGCACCATCCGATGCTACTACGGTGCTTGAAAATGAAGTGCTGTATTTGAAGATTAGTAATAAGGGAGGGCATATTGTAGAGGCAAAAATGAAGAATTTTGTTACCTATGATTCTATTCCTGTGTATTTGATTAAAGACGGGAACGCTTCTTTTGGGCTTAATTTTTCTACTCAGGACAACAGGGTCTTGAATACAAAGGACTTGTATTTTGAACCAAGCTCAAGTACTTCCGATAACAATCAAGTACTATCCTTAAAAGCAAAAGTTTCCAACAATCAATATTTGGAATATCGTTATGAGATGAAACCAGAGGAGTACTTGGTAGATTTTACCATACGTAGTCAAGGTTTGGACAGGGTTATGAACGATAGTAAGCCGGTAACCCTAGACTGGAAATTAAAGGGTATTAGGCATTCTAAAAGTATAGAATATGAAAACAGATATACCCGTCTAACCTATAATCATGAAGATGGTAAACTGAGTAAACTCTCTGAGGGTAGTGATGATGAGGAAACGGAAGAGGATATTAAATGGATCTCCTATCGGCAGCACTTTTTTAGTTCTATATTAGCGACCAGTGAGCCATTTAAAAGTGGAGAACTCGTATCAAAGAATTTAGTAGAGGAAGAAAGTAGAACTTTTGGGTTTACAAAGGATTACGCTTCTGTTTTACCGCTAGAGGTTAAAGGTGGTGAGCTATCCAAAAATATGCATTGGTATTTTGGGCCAACAGATGTTGAGGTATTATCAAAATATGAGGACTTAGGATTAGAGGATTCCATACCTTTCGGTTGGGGAATTTTTGGGTGGATCAACCGCTACGTATTCACTCCGTTCTATGCTTTTTTAAGTACTTATTTCCCCTACGGTATTGCAATAGTTATTATGACAATCTTAGTACGTTTGGCGATGTCTCCGGTAACCTATAAATCCTACTTGTCTCAGGCCAAGATGAAAGTATTAAAACCAGAGATTACCGAGCTAGGTGAAAAGTATAAGGACAACGCCATGAAAAAGCAACAGGAAACCATGAAGCTCTATGGAAAAGCTGGTGTTAGTCCAATGAGTGGTTGTGTACCGGCATTTCTACAGATGCCTATATTCTATGCCTTGTTCATGTTTTTTCCAACTTCTTTTGCCTTGCGCCAAAAGTCCTTCCTATGGGCAGATGACCTATCTTCTTTTGATACCATCTATCAGTTTCCAGAAGGATTTTCAATACCTTTTTATGGAGATCATATTAGTTTATTCCCAATTTTAGCCTCCGTAGCTATCTTTTTCTACATGATGATGACTACTGGGCAAAACATGCCAACACAACCAGGTATGCCAAATATGAAGTTCATTATGTATTTAATGCCCTTTATGATGTTATTTTTCTTCAATAACTACGCTAGTGGATTGAGTTTGTACTACTTTGTATCAAACTTAATTACCATAGGAATTATGTTGGTAATCAAGAATTTTATCTTGGATAACGATAAAATTCATGCGCAAATACAGGAGAATAAGAAGAAACCTAAAAAGGAGAATAAATTTCAGCGAAAAATGCGTGAAATGATGGAGCAGGCGGAAGCGCAAAAAAAGAAATAATGAAACACCCTTCTTTACCAAAATGGTGCGGAGCTCAATAAGAGCTATTCAAAAAGAAAATAAAGGATGGTTTTAGGGTAGGCACCAAGGAATTTTAATTTTGATTAGCGTATAAAAAAAGAAAAGCCTCTGAAATATACAGAGGCTTTTGCCATTGATTAAGGATTGGTTTGGTAAGATTTGGGGATGTAAATATGATTTTAATTACCTCTTTAAAAAAATATGAGTTGTAAAGAGCTCTTATTTGTATGCTAACTAATCTACTTCTGTTGTTTAAAAAGTTAATGCATAAAAAAACCTCTCAAATAATTGAGAGGTTTTAATAATTATATTACCATTTCTTAGTGAGAAGGAGGACTTAAAATATCCAATACTTCTTGTGGTAATAACACTTTATCTATAACATGTACAATTCCGTTGCTTGCCATTACATCCGCAAGGGTTACGTTAGCATCAACAGCTGTTTTGTCTCTTATTTGAACACCATGGTTCAATATCGCAAATACAGATTCTCCTTGTACCGTTGGGATTTCTTGATGGTCTTGTAAATCTGTAGAAGCTACCGCAGCTCCTGCAACAACGTGATAGGTAAGTACTTTAGTTAGTAAAGCTTTTTCTTCATTCGTATCAAAATCTGCAAGACTATTAAAATCATCTCCAAGAGCATTCAGTAAATCAGCAAAAGCTGCATTTGTTGGAGCGAAAACAGTAAATGGTCCGTCACCACTAAGTACACCTACTAAGCCTGCATCTGCTTGAATTAAGGCATCTACCAATAAACTTAAGTCATCTACACTTTGTGCGGTCTCTACGATATTTGGTACGGCAGGAGTCAATGCATCTAAAACTGCCTGTGGTAATAATACTTTGTCTATTACATGTACTACACCATTGCTAGCCTCAACATCAGCAATTACTACTGCGGCATTTTCATCGGTAGCGTCTTCTACGTGTACGGTACCGTCTTTAATATTTATCGTTACATCCTCTCCTTGGAAGGTTGTAATGTTTTGGCCATCGCTCAAATCAGTTGAGAAAGCAGCTGTTCCAGCTACAACATGATACGTTAATACGCTAACAAGAAGTGCTTTTTCTTCGTCAGTATCAAAATCTGAAAGACTATTAAAGTCATCTCCTAAGATATCTAGTAATTCTGCAAAAGCAGCATTTGTTGGTGCGAATACAGTAAATGGACCGTCACCACTCAATGTTTCCACTAAACCAGCATCAGCTTGTCCTAATGCACCTACTAAAAGACTTAAATCATCAGTAGCTACGGCTATTTCAACAATAGTTTGTAAGCTCATTGCTGCCAAGGCATCCAAAACTTCCTGTGGTAAAAGAACTTTGTCTATTACATGTACAACACCGTTGCTAGCTTCTACATCAGCGAGAACTACCTGGGCATTTGTTTCTGTAGCGTCAGTAATGAATACGCCATCCTGAAGACTTACACCAACGTTTTCACCTTGGAAGGTTTCAATCATTTGTCCATCGCTTAAATCTGTAGAGAAAGCGGCCGTACCTGCAACTACGTGATACGTCAATACCTTAACAAGTAGTGCTTTTTCTTCCTCCGTGTCAAAATCCGCTAGGCTGTTGAAATCATCACCTAAAATATCCAATAAAGCTGCAAAAGCTGCATTAGTAGGAGCAAATACTGTAAATGGCCCGTCACCACTCAAAGTTTCAACTAGTCCAGCATCAGCCTGAACCAAAGCATCGACTAAAAGACTTAAATCGTCCGTAGCAACAGCTATATCAACGATGCTCTTTAATTGAAGACTAGCTACAAAATCAATAGCTGATTGTGGTAGTAAAACTTTGTCGATAGTATGTGCTACGCCATTTGAAGCCATAATATCCGTTGCTGTAATATTAGCATCGGTATCAGAAGCATCGCCAATTACAAAAGTGTCACCCGAAGCAATCACTTCTATAGAATTATTTGCAAGTGCTGTTGGTACGGCACCAGCGGCTAAATCTGCAGCTTTGACCTCGGCAGCAATAACGTGGTATAATAGGATGTCCTTTAACAAGGCCATTTCTTCCTCCGTGTCAAAATCGTCCAACCCATTATAATCATCTCCTAAAATATCTAAAAGTGCAACGAAAGCATCGTCAGTTGGTGCGAAAACTGTAAAAGGACCTTCACTGCTTAGGGTTGCAGCCAAATCTGCCTTGATAACAGCAGCTTCCAGAATAGATAGTGCTTCAGTTGCAACTACCACATCTACTAAAGTACCAGTCTCATTGGTCATTTCTCCTTCGTTCAAAGCATCGATGATAGCCTGTGGTACCATTACCTTATTAATTACATGTACTACTCCGTTACTTGCTTCGACGTCGGCAATAATAACTTCAGCATCTACTTCTGTAGCATCCTGTATAAAAACGCCTCCTTCAAGATTTACCGTTAACTCTTCTCCTTGTACGGTTCCTAATTTTTGGCCTGCACTCAAGTCTGTAGATTTTGCGGCCACACCAGAAATAACGTGGTACGTAAGGATGGTAGTTAAAATAGCACGTTCCTCGTCCGTATCAAAATCTTCAAGTGAATCAAATCCGTCCAAAGAAGCTAATAAATTTGTAAAAGCGTCATTAGTAGGTGCGAATACGGTGAAAGGTCCGTCTCCGCTTAGAGTTTGTACTAAATCTGTTCCCTCAGAGTTATCTGCGGTAATCAAAGCCGAAACAAGTGCAGATAACGCTTCTTGTCCTTGAGCGGTTTCAACGATGTTTTTTGCATCAAGTGTTTTGGCGGTTTCCTCGGTTTCGTCTTTGTCACAGGACCAAGCCAAGAAAACTATTGCTAGCATTGCTAACAAACTTTTAATGGATACTACTTTTCTCATAATGTGTGTGTTTTAGATAAACTGTTTAATTAATTGTTTTTAAAATAGAACAGATAGTTAAGCTTGATAAAAACTATTTTCTTTGATAAATCAATAAGAATGTGGAGTCATAGTCTCAATGAATTGAATTTTGCTCACAAAGAATAGATTTTTATTGCTTTTTAGTGTTCTTTTTAACTAGAGTGTCAAAAGTAGAAAGGGTTGCTTTTGTTTATCTAATATTTTGAAAAGTTTAACAAAAAAGTTAAACAAAACAACTATTTGTAGGACTATACATCAAAAAAAGACTCATAATACAGGGCTTTGTTTAACCATAATGTTATAGGTGTAGTTTTCTTTTGAACTAATTGATAGAAGCCGGTTCTATCTATATAATAAAAAAAGCCGCTTTCGGCGGCTTTTTAGATTCTATAGAAATATGCTATATTATTAGTTCGTTGTATCTGGAATCATAACTTTGTTCAAAACATGAATTACTCCATTATTAGCTTGCACATCTACGGCTATAATACCTATATCCGTCGCTCCAGAGCCATCGGTTACATCGGCGATATTGTCACCCGAACCTGGCAGGGTTATCGTAATTGCATCTCCCTCAAGCGTAGTTGCTGAAGTAGTTCCATCAGCGTTTAAATCACCTGACCTTACATTAGCGCCTCCTACTACATGGTGTAATAAGACTTGTGTTAAAACTGCTTCTTCTGGAATTGCAGATAAGGCATCAAAGGCAGCATTAGTTGGTGCAAATACCGTAAAATCAGGATTTATATTATCCATATTTCCACCTTCTGTTCTTGATAGGATTCCTGCGAAATCAGTGTCTGGTGTTAATTCTGTTAAGGCACTTACCAAAGTTGTAAAATTAGGGTCAGCTACGGCAAAAGTAACCACCGATGGCAAATCGATAACTGCATCAACGGCGTGGATTACGCCATTTGTGGCAATAACATCTGCAATGGCAACGTTACTGGAACCATTTAAACTTACACCGTCATCCGTATTAACGTACATACTTAAATTGTCACCATCTGCGTTGGTACCTAAGGAACTAATATAGCTGTTGGACAATCCGGTTGAGACTGCTGCAGCCCCTTGTATTACATGATTAGATAATACGTTGTTAATATCGTTACCGTTCGGATTTGTAAACGCTGTAAAAGCAGCATTAACCGGGGCAAATACCGTGAATAGATCGTCAGCGCTAGATAATAAGGTAGTGAACGTTGTGTTTCCACCATCCGTTAAGGCGCCAACTAAAGAGGTCAATTCCGAATTAGCCAGAGCATGATCAACAATATTTGGAAGACCAATTACTGCGTCTATTATATGAACTACTCCGTTACTGGCTTTAATATCAGCTGTCGCAACGGTAGATACACCGTTTACTACTACGCCATCCGATACGTCTATGAACATACTAAGGTTTGCTCCGTCAGCACCAGCTGTTGAAAGTGATGAAACATATCCTGTGGATAAATCAGTAGACATATTCGTGCCGCTTACTACGTGGTTTAGTAATACTTGTGTTAAAACATCTACAGGAACATCTGCTAAAGTCGGGAAATTATTTGCCTCTAGAAATGCGGCAAAAGCATCGTCTGTTGGAGCGAAAACGGTAAAAGGTCCCGCACCAGCTAAAACGGTCGGTAAATCCCCATCAGCAGCTTGAAGCGCTGCAACTAGATTACTCAATGTTGGAGTAGCTATTGCTAAATCCGTGATAGAACTTAATAAAACACCTTCCAAAGCGTCTAATGCCGCTTGCGGTAGCAAAACTTTATCAATTACATGTACAATACCATTATTAGTGGTTACGTCTGCAGTAGTGACAAATGCCTTTTCTCCTGCTGCGTCTGTAAATGAAGCACCGCCTTCAAGGCTAACGGTTAAATCTTCGCCTTGCGCCGTAGTAATCGTCAAACCTTCAGATAATTGGGAAGAAGGAACTGCAGCTCCACCAACAACATGATATGTAAGTATTGTTGCTAGTAAATTTTGTAATTGGGCGTTGTTGAAATCGTCTAGGGAATCAAATCCATCTAAACGTGCGAGTAAAGCTGTAAATGCATCATTTGAAGGAGCCAATACCGTAAATGCGGCACCTTCCGTACTAAGCAATGTAATAAGGTCATTGTCGGCACTTTCATCCGCTTTGGCAAGTGCTGCTACCAAACTACTTAAGGCATTATTCGCCTGTGCAGTTTCAACAATGTTAGCACCAGGTAATATTTCCGGCTCTTGTTCGTCATCATCACTACAGGATACTGCAAATATTAACAGGAAAGCACACAATGTAGATTTTAAAATTCTGGGTAATGTTTTCATAGTACTACGTTTTTAGGATTTAGATTATTATTGTTTAATGATTTAAAAACATAAATAAACAGTTTTTGTTTTAAGGAAGATGTTATAGTATTCTTAAGGTTGCTTTTGTTTAGTAAATTTTTACAAAAGTTTAACAGATTAAAATTTAATGAGTTATTTTCTAATGATATTGAGCACAAAAGAAATTACACAAAGTAGCCTTTGGTATTACCAATTAAGACAGTCAGGAGTAACTGTAAAAGCTATTGAAAGGAGTACACCGTTATCTCGGAGTTATAAAACGGCATATAAGGCCTATCATAGTTGGTAGATGACACAGTTCTTTATGCACCGTAATTTTGTATTTTTGTACCGACAAATAAGGTAGATGAAAAAAGTAGTTATTGGACTTTCCGGAGGAGTAGACTCTAGTGTTGCTGCATATCTTTTAAAGAAGCAGGGGTACGAGGTGATAGGCTTGTTCATGAAGAACTGGCATGATGATTCTGTCACCATATCCGAAGAATGTCCTTGGTTAGAGGATAGCAATGATGCGCTAATCGTTGCCGAGAAATTGGGTATTCCTTTTCAAACGGTAGATTTAAGTGCGCAGTATAAAGAGCGCATTGTAGATTATATGTTCAGGGAATATGAAATGGGAAGAACTCCAAACCCAGATGTACTTTGTAATAGAGAAATTAAGTTTGATGTTTTTATGAATATTGCGCTGCAACTAGGAGCGGATTTCGTGGCTACAGGGCATTATTGTAGAAAGGGTATACTTAAAAATGAGGACGGCAGCGAAACGTATCAGTTATTATCAGGAAAGGATGACAACAAAGATCAATCTTATTTTTTATGTCAATTATCACAGGAGCAGTTATCAAAGACCTTGTTTCCTATTGGGGAATTGACCAAACCTCAGGTACGTGAAATAGCTGCTGAAATGAATTTAATTACGGCTGATAAAAAAGACTCTCAAGGTCTCTGTTTTATTGGTAAGGTGCGCCTGCCAGAATTTTTGCAACAACAATTAAAACCAAAGAAAGGAAAAATAGTACAAGTCCCCGCAACTGTCGATGCCTATCAAAGAACAATTCCCAACTTTGAAAATAAGCAGGACGAATTGGCTTTTTACGCCCACAAGCCTCAATATCATATAGAGGATGGTAAGGTGGTAGGAGAGCACCAAGGAGCGCATTATTTCACAAAAGGACAACGCAAGGGGCTTCATGTTGGGGGAACGAAAGAACCGTTGTTCGTAATTGAAACCGATGTAGCCGATAATGTCATTTATACCGGCGAGGGTAAATCGCATCCAGGTCTTTACAGACGAACCCTGTTTGTTAAGGATAAGGAGTTGCACTGGGTACGACCAGATTTAAAACTAGAAATAGATGGTTCCTTAGAAGTGATGGCCCGCATCAGGTACCGGCAGACTCTGCAGAAAGCCACTTTGTATAAAATAGAAGGCGGTCTTTATGTTGATTTTGAGCAAGATCAGTCCGCCATCCAAGAAGGTCAGTTTGTGGCTTGGTATATTAATGATGAGCTTATCGGTTCTGGCGTAATATCATAAGCAGTTTTATTGGAAGAAATTTTAAGGGTGATAAATGAAAAATAGAATTACCGAACTTTTCCAAATACAATATCCCATTATCCAAGGTGGAATGATTTGGGCAAGTGGTTGGCGTTTAGCTTCTGCCGTGTCAAATGCTGGTGGTCTGGGCATAATAGGGGCGGGGAGTATGTACCCCGATGTATTACGGGAACATATTCAGAAATGTAAGCGAGCTACTGATAAGCCCTTTGCAGTAAACATACCCATGTTATATCCGGATATTGATAAATTGATGGAAATTATTGTAACCCAAGAGGTGAAAATTGTTTTCACATCAGCCGGAAACCCTAAAACGTGGACGGCCTTCTTAAAGGAGAACGGTATTACCGTAGTGCATGTGGTAAGTAGTGTTAAATTTGCGCTCAAAGCACAGGATGCAGGTGTTGATGCCGTAGTTGCCGAGGGTTTTGAGGCCGGTGGGCATAACGGGCGCGAAGAAACTACCACAATGGTACTTATACCATCTGTGAAGGAAAGACTTCTTATACCCCTAATCGCTGCTGGTGGTATTGCATCCGGTAGGGCCATGTTGGCCGCAATGATACTTGGGGCTGATGCCGTGCAGGTAGGTAGCAGATTTGTAGCGAGTATAGAAGCTTCATCACATGCTAATTTTAAGCATGCCGTAGTAAATGCCAAAGAAGGCGATACGCACTTAACCCTAAAGGAACTGGCTCCAGTAAGACTTATCAAAAATCAATTTTATAACACGTTGCAATCAGCGTATGAAAAAGGTACTTCTGTGGCGGAATTAAAACAACTACTTGGAAGAGCAAGAGCCAAGAAAGGGATGTTTGAGGGAGACCTTGATGAGGGCGAGTTAGAGATTGGACAAGTATCTGCTTTAATTCATGATATTAAACCAGCAGGTGAAATAGTACATGATATGATGGAGGAATACAAAGAAGCCATACGTGACACTGAAAAGCTAAGTCACTAATGGTATTGGTCAAGGATTTTTACTCCTCAAGCTTTTTATTAAATCAATAAGGAAATTATCACTATAATTTACTTAGCCTAAAAGCAATATGGAGCAGCCCCAATTTAAGTCATTTTTCTTTTTTTAACTTAATAGTATATTTGAAGAAAATCAGTATTCATGAAAAAGCTTTTCTTACTAGGTATTTTTATATTTTTCTTTGGTTCACTAACTATTTCAGCACAAGCAGGACATCCTTTAGAGGGTAAATGGAATTTAACCATACAGCAGGAGGGTAAAGAACTACCTTCTTGGTTAGAGATTAAGCATTCTGGAAACAACACCCTAATAGGCAGATTTACCTATGCTTTTGGAAGTGCAAGACCCATTGCTGAGGTAAAAAAATATGGGGATTTGTTTTACTTTTCAATACCCCCACAATGGGAGCCAGGTGCTGCAGATATGGAATTTCAAGGTAAAAAAGTAGGGCAGGAACTTAGGGGAACTATGGTGTATACCGATGGAAACACCTATGAATGGACAGCAGTCGCTGCACCCAAATTGCCTACCGTAGCTAATCCTAAATTTGGTAAAACACAAAAGCTTTTTAATGGTAAAAATTTAGATGGCTGGGAAACTAATGACAATAACCAATGGGAGGTTATTGACGGTATTTTAACAAGTGCTAAACCGGGGATTAATCTCATTTCCAAAGAAAAATTTAAGGATTTTAAGCTGCATGCAGAATTTAGATATCCAAAGGGCAGCAATAGCGGGCTCTATCTTCGTGGTCGTTACGAAATTCAGATTGCAGATAATAAGGGACTAGAGCCTTCGTCAATTTACTTTGGTGGGATATACGGACTACTTACCCCAAATACGAACATGGCAAAGGAAGCAGGAGAATGGCAGACTTATGATATTACGCTTACAGGAAGAACGGTTACTATTGTAGCAAACGGTAAAACAATTATTTCTGAACAAAATATTCCGGGTATGACAGGAGGCGCACTAGATAATAATGAAGCTGAGGCAGGACCAATTATGATTCAAGGCGACCACGGTCCTGTAGAATTTAAAAGCTTGGAAATAACACCGATCATAGACAAGTAATCTAGTATTGATTAATGTTAAGATTTCATTTTCGGGAATTTTTAGGTAGGTTCATCGTTTTCAGAAGTTATCTTTAAAACTAGTGCTGTCGCTTTTTCTTCTTCATCTCTATTGACATAAATATCAATATTACCTAACATGGAGGAGGCAAACCCTGCAAGACGTGCGGATTCTCCTTCATCCTTTACTATTGGAGCGATTCCTAGTTTCAAAAGAGCTTCTTGTATTCGCTTTCCAATAAGCGCACTGCCACTATAAATTTTTATATAGTCTGAATCCATATTTCTTGATTTAATAGTTCTTTGAATCTTTAAAGGAAGTTACTGATTATTTTGCATTGCTCGTGTAGTTACGTGTCATCTAAATCTTTCAACAATAGATCAATGTCAGCAGCTAACTCATCTATTTCTTCATCTATAGTACCGTCATAAATACCTCGAATTTGCTTTTGGGTATCTATCAGAACAAAATTTGAAGTATGAACGAAGTCCTGTAATAGTCCGTCATTATAATCATTTACAGCAAAATAGCTTTTTCTTGCTAGTTCGTAGATATGGTTTTTATCCCCAGTGGTGATGTTCCATTTAAGAGAATTGGCATTGTATCTTTCCGCATATGCTTTTAAGATGGGAACGCTATCCATTTTTGGGGTTACAGAAAGCGACAAGAGCATTACTTTTTTGGTGTTCCAAAATCGTTTCTGAAGTTTTCCCATATTGTTTGACATTACAGGGCAAATACTAGGGCATCTGGTAAAGAAGAAATCTACGATATATATTTTATCCTTATAAGCTTCCTGAGTAATTGTATCTCCATTTTGATTTATCAACCTAAAATCTGCAACGGTATGATTACTATCAGTTGTATGTAGGCTTGAATCTACAAGCTCAGGATTTAGGTCTGCGGGATTGTAAACGGGAAGTTTTTCTTTATAAATGAATAAATAAAACAGTAGGGGTGCTATTAGTATAAAGAGCACGAAAGGCACTCTAGATTTAAAATATCTTTTTTGAAACACCTCCATGGCTCAGACGAGTTTATTTTATGTGGTTATAAAATGGAAGTATCTATATCAATGTCGGCATGTTTCCAAGCCTTATCAAACTCTTGTTTAATACTTTGAGCTTCCTCTATTTTTCCTTGCGCTTTTAAACTTTGATACAAGCCCATAAGTGACCATCCGTTTTGTCGTAAAATCTTCAAATCCTCATTATATACTTTTTCGGCGTCTTCATACTTCCCTGCTTTCATCAATATGGCTCCTAAATTCTGTCTAGTGGGAATATGCCAGGCTGCAGGTTCCGTATACGTAAGGCCATCTTCAAATACCACCGCTTTTTTCATATGCTCAATGGCTTTTGAAGTATTACCCTTTAAAGCAGCTAATTCTCCAGCTACAATTTCAAATGCGATATTGGCCGATTTAATGGATGGGTTATTCGCAGTAGCGACCAGTGTTTCTAGTTCTGGGTCATTTTTAAGAATCTTTATCGCATCTAATTCCTCCTGCGCATCTTTTATATTTCCTTTTCTTATGAAGGCGATACCACGTGCATAATGTCGAATAAGACTGAGATGTTTAATATCTGTACTAGGGGCCGGAATCGTTAAAATCTGATTCCATTTTCCAAATCGGGTATACGCCAACAAAGGTGTGGAGGCAAAGTCCTGTAAAAAAGGAAGGGTGACCAGTTCTCCTGTCGGAACTTTCTCTGCTGTCTTTTTTGCTGCATCAATAGCAATTTCACTGTCTCCTAATAAACTAGCCGATGACCATAAAAAATGAATATTATGAGGATAATAGGCTAGGGGATATAATCCTTGCGCAAAACATTGGGCTATATAATCCTCATCCGCTAAAATTGCGGATTGATTCACCTTAACGGCATCTAAATACCTACCTACCCGTATATAAATATGTGACGGCATGTGCACAATGTGGCCAGCTCCTGGCATAAGGGTAGCCAATTTGTCTGCACTGGCAACTCCTAGGTCCGGATAAGGTAATTCCACCATATGAATATAATAATGGTGTCCTCCAGGGTTTTTCGGTTCTAATTCCATAGCTTTTTCTAGAGCACTCTTGGCCTCTTTTATATTGGGAGAGGGGTTACCTTCTTTGTCCCAGTAGTTCCATGGTACGGTATTCATTATGGAGGCCGCATATAAAATTTGAATGTTTGCGTCTTTTGGGAACTGTGATGCTACTTTTTCCATGGCTTTCATATAAGCCATATTTAGCACGGCCACATCCATAGTCAAATCTTCACTGTATCTATTTTCTAACGCCGTTATAAGGGCTTGTTCTTTTGGACTCCCTTTAAACGCTAAGGATTTAGCCTTAGCCATAGCCTCATTATATTTTTCTTTTCGATCATCTAAAGGTTGCGGATCATTAATGTTTGGTCCTAAGGCAAATGCTTGGCCCCAATAAGGCATGACCGCATTAGGGTCTAGTCTTGCTGCTTCCATAAAAGAACGGTGAGCTTCGGCATGGTTGAAGGCGTATGATAATTTTAAACCTTGATTAAAAAATTCCTGAGCTCTTTCCTTTTTTGTGGTGATCTTGAAATGGAGGTTTCCCAGATTATTGAAAAGAGGAGCGATTTGTTGTGTGGTATCAACATCTTTCAGTAGATATTTAGCAACGGTACATTTGATAGTATAGAAAGAAGCATTCTGTGTTCTATCAATATTATTATCTCCTGTGGAAAGAAAATAAGTTAAGGATAAAAGAAGGATGGCGATAACGGCAAAACTCATTTTTGTTCTCATGACACTATATTTAGGTTGTTACAAATTAAACTAGTGAGGAACTACTAATGAAGATAAATAATCTGATTTTCAGTAAGTTAAATATAATACATATTTAATTAAATAACTAAAATATATTACGAACGTTTTATGTTATTCCAATACTAAGGTCATTTTTTTCTTGGAACTTTCTATTGCAGCTTGTAAAATTTCCATAACGATCAAATTATTTTCAAGACTGTAAGGGTCGAATGGAGCTAGTGCCAATTGTCCGGTAACCACCTGTGCAAATACTGAAAAAGGGTCGTCAAATGGTTTTTGTCTTTCTGGAAGTTCGGTTTTTGTTTCCTTGTAAGTATCGTATCCAGTAGAAACCCTAAGGTTTAAATCATTCCTATTTTCAGCATAAATAGCTCCTGTTGTGCCATAAATTTCCATGTCTTTTCTTCCGATAGGCCAATTCCAAGAAGGTTCTAAAATTGCCATTGAAGAATCGTAGGTTAGGATAATGGTCGCATCATCATCAACTTTTGGATTATTCTCAGCTTGTAACTGTTGTGTTACCGCTGTAACGGTTCTGGGCTTTTCACCATTTAATAACCACGTCATTAAATTAGCGCCATAGCATCCAAAATCTGTAATGGCACCGCCGCCATTTAATATGGGATCCGTGAGCCAGTCTAAAAACTCCTTATTTACACCTATCTTTTTAGGTCCCTTGTGTCCATCACGTACAATTACTTTTCTTACTTCTCCTACAGTGCCCTTGTCTAAAAGTCTCTTAGCCTCTTCGTTCGTAGGATACCAAGAGGTCTCATAATTAGTAAGTAAATGTATGCTATGCTTCTTTGCTAGTTGCTCCATTTCTTTGGCGTGTTCTAAACTAACAGCCAAAGGTTTTTCTACCATAACGTGAATACCTTTTGGTGCGCATTTTTGTACAACTTCCAAATGACCGTAAATCGTTCCAAAGGCAGCAACAGCATCTGGTTGCGTCTTTGCAACCATTTCTTCAATGGTGTTATAGACCATCTCTGAAGGAAAACCAAAATGCTCAGCTAATCTTTTGGTCAAAATAGTATCTGTTTCTACGATACCTACCATTTTGATATCTCCTAAATCTTCGCGCACTAAAATCCATCCCACATGAGCATGGCTAAGCCCAATTACACCAAGTTTTACAGGTTCTTGTTGTGCATTTGATGTCACTGTAAGCAGGGTCAAAAGGCAAAGAAGACCTATTATTTTGTTCATACTCCAGGTTAGTTAAGTGTTAGCGATAGTATTTAGCGCTGCTACCAAATTATCAATATCCTTCTTGGTTATGAATATGGCGAATGACAGCCGCACTGCATTTAATCCAAATTTGGTCATAGGTCTAGAATCTATACCGAAGTCTTTAAAGAGTTGCTCTTTTACTTCCTTGACTTCTTTTCCTTTGATTTCTACCACTTGTATTCCCGCGGAAAGGTCATCGGAGGAGGGTGTTTTGGGGACGATAGTATCATTATTTTTTATGGCCTTCAAGAAATAGTGTTTAAGTGCATAAGTGCGTCTATGAATTGTAGTTCCACCAATAGTATTTCTATAATCAATTGCAGCTCCAAGCCCTAACAGTTCTGGTAAATTTCGAGTATTATAGTTTTCTAGTCGTCTAATACTCGGATCCTTATAGCCACGTGCCACGATTAATGGTTTAAGTAGTTCTTGTTGGTTCTTTTTAGCATAAAAAATACCAATTCCTTTTGGTGCGAATAACCATTTATGCGCACTAACGGTATAAAAGTCACAGTCCATTTCGCCGAGATTGGTTGCTACCATACCAGCTCCTTGAGCACCGTCAACCGCTACAAGAATACCCTTTTCATGTGCGATTTTTGATATTTCTTTAATGGGTAATAACATCCCATTAGTATTTACCATATGACAGACCGATATTACTTTAGTATTCCTGGTAATTGCTGCCTTGAAAATAGCAACAATTTCTTCTTTACTTTGCGGTAAAATAGGTAGCGTGGGCCTAATGAGCTTAACTCCTTTAGATTCTTGCCAAACTGTCCATGGAACAACGGCACTAGCATGTTCATGGTCTGCCAAAATTACTTCATCTCCAGGCGATAGCGCTATGCTTTGTGCAATAAGATTCATGCCCTCGGTCGTATTATGTATTAGGGCAATTTCTTCTTCTGATACGCTAAAAACAGCTGCTACTTTCTTACGGGTCGCTTCCTTTTCTTCGTCCCAACCGCCCCACATGTATTTAGAGGGAAAATCATCTAGCGTGTCCCTGAAGGTATTAGTGGCTTTTCTAATTGGAAAAGGGCAAGCTCCTAAGGATGCATTATTAAAATATTTTACGCCCTTTGCAAATTGAAATTGTGAGGCAACAATCTCCCAATATTGCTCTGAATTTGGATTTGGAAATTCTTTAAGCTCATGAATAGCAGTTTCTAAGGGAGTTTTACTCTTAGACCAACTTTGAGCGGGAATAGCTAATGTTCCTGCCACACCTAAACCCATGTTCTTTAAAAATGCTCTTCTGTTTTTATACATGTCTCTTTGATATGATTATTGCCCTGATTCTACCTTGTCAAATTTTAAGACTTAGGAAGTTCTATTTTAGTTTTAATCAGATTTGAATGGCCTTTCGCAATTAATCGGGACTTGTCCTTATTCCAAACCAGACATTCAACATTCATAATTTGATTTCCTTTTTTACCCATTACCGTTTGGGCTATTACAGTTTCACCGGCCCTAACGGAACTAAAATAGTCTACCGCTAGGTTTACGGTAGTGTAAACATGACTATTGTCCAAAGAGTAAACAGCGGCACCTATAGCATCGTCAATGATAGCAGCGGTGATACCCCCGTGAAGAATACCGACTGGATTGGTCATTTCATCTCTAATATGATGAGCGAATTCTAATTGACCCTCCGCAGCGCTGAGCAGGGTGGGATTTAACCATTGCATCAATGGCGATATAGAATCGCTAGAATCTTTCCCAATTTTCGATTTAAAATAGGCAAGAACTTTATTCATTCGTACAATTTTAATTCTGCTTGGTCAAGCCTTAATTGTTTTGTTCGTCAGTATTCTTAATAAACTGTATATAAAATCGAATACTGTCATAAAAATCTTCTACTGCTAATCGCTCGTTTAAGCCATGAAAGGATTTTTTAGTATCGTTGTTCAAATGAATGGGAGAAAACCGGTAGATATCATCGGAAATATCCCTAAAATGTCTAGAGTCTGTTGCCCCAACGACTAAATTGGGAGAGACCAGAACCTCTGGATATAGTTCTAGAATGGTTTTGTTCAATATAGAAAACCCAAAAGATTCCGTCCGTGAGAGCTTAGACGCTTCCGCAGCGGTGCTTCCTTTTGTTAGGGTAATTCGGTCATCTGCAATTACAGTCTTCACATGGGTAATAACATCTTCTATAGTAGTTTCGGGTAATACTCTAAAGTTTACGGTGGCATTAGCTCTTTGTGGGATAATATTATCCTTTATACCGCTATTGAAAATGGTAGGGGAGGTTGTTGTTCTTATAAGCGCATTCCCAGAAGGACTTTTTTCATAAAGGTTTAGTACAAGTGGTTCTAGAAGCCCTTTATTGGCAAAGACCATTTTATTTGCGAAAGGCATCTCTGGTCCTAGGTAGTTCATAAACCCTTCCAATGGAATCGTAATTTTGGCCGGTAAGGGATTGTTCTTTAGTTTGGCTATTGCATTGGACATAACGTCTATTGCCGTTTCTTTTCCGGGCATAGATGAATGTCCCCCTTCAATCTTCACAGCAAGATTAAGCGTTAAGTATCCTTTTTCCGCGGTACCTATTAAAGCAACTTCTTTGGTGATATCCGGCACTAGTCCGTCTGCTATGACACCACCTTCATCAACAACAAATTCCGCTTGTACCCCTTTTTCCTTTAGATACGTGGCCATGGCCACAGCTCCTTGCCTGCCGCCTATTTCTTCGTCATGTCCAAAGGCAAAGTAATAGCTTCTTTTAGGTGTGTAGCCTTGTTTTAAAAGTAGTTCTACCGCTTCCATAATGCCTATAACACCAATTTTATCATCTATGGCACCTCTTCCCCAGATGGTATCATTTTTAATAGCTCCGCTAAATGGTGCTACGCGCCATTCTGGCAAGTTTTTTTCGATTACGGGAACTACATCTAAGTGTCCCATCATCACTATAGGTTTTAAGGAGGAGTCGGTTCCTTTCCAATGGTATAGATGACTAAAGGAATTGAACATCTTCTTTTCTAAAAGAGAGTCCATTAAAGGATACGTATCGGAAACGAACGTTGCAAACTTTTTAAATTCCAAAGAATCAAAATCAGCTATGTTCTCTGGAGAAACGGTTTTAATCTGAAGCGCTTTTGAAAAATTTTGAATTGCGGTCTTATCTATTGTAGGTGCTTGTACGGCTGCAACTTCAATTTGTTTGGATTCAAAATTAAGTGCATTGACGACTAGATAAACGATGAGAATTACTAAAAGCAAAACCAGTAGGGCAATTAACTTTTTAAGGATTTTCATATATGGTTGGAATTTTCCTAAATATACAAACTCCTATAGAAGCTAGAAAAAGCTATTAGTATTTTATCTTAGAACTAATAGCTTTTTAAGGGTCAAAAATACGCAGATTAAAAATTCTCACATAAGTTTTAAAAATGCATTGGGACTTCCATGACTAAAATCCTTGAATTTTTTTTAGCATTTATCTCAAAATTAGAAGTGTCCCATATACCAAACCCATCTCTTTGAAGTAAATTTTGACCATTTACAGCAGCTTCTCCGTCTAAAACAAAGAGGTAAGCACCGTTACCCTCTTTTTTAATGGAATACACCGTACTCTTTTCCTCCTTGAATTCTCCAATATGAAACCAAGCGTCTTGATGGATCCATACGCCTTGGTCATATTTGTTAGGGGAAAGGATTTGATAAAAATCGGAATCTTGAGCAAGTTTTTCTAGTTGTACTTGGTCATATCTTGGTTGTACATTTTGTCTTTTAGGTATGACCCATATTTGAAGGAAATTTACCTCGGAATCCCTATTGTTGTTGTACTCACTATGGGCAATACCTGTACCGGCACTCATTACCTGTATGTCTCCTTGTTTGATAACGGTGGCATTGCCCATATCGTCCATATGCTTTAAATCCCCCTGTAAGGGAATAGAAATAATTTCCATATTTCTATGAGGATGTGTTCCAAAGCCTCTACCAGCTGCTACGGTATCATCATTGAGAACACGGAGTGTGCCAAAATTCATTCGCTCTGGGTTATGGTAATTGGCAAAACTAAAACTATTGTACGAATTCAACCAGCCATGATTGGCATGGCCTCGACTATTAGCACTGTGATATATCGTTTTCATACTACTTTATTTTATCTAAATATAGTCGTAAAAATTAGTCCTTTATTACACCTTAATCGGTAGTCCAATCCGTTTAAAAGTAGTATTTGTTAGATGAAATCCACACTTTTTTATTTATAGTAGGGTATTGATTGATTGAATTGTTTTTAAACTAAATCAAGTTTTTAAAAATCCCCTAAAATGAAATCGAAAATTACTCGTTCTATAATAGGTCACCCGTTGAAATCCCCCATGATACTACCTAGAATATCGCTTTTACTCCTACTATTTCTAACATATCACATCAATAGTCATGCGCAACAGGTGGAAAATGTAGCCAAACACCTTGGAGCTGGTGTTGCTATAGGCGCTGTCGGGGGTTATGCGGCACATAAAATTTTTAATGGGCAACGTGGATGGACATGGGCAGGAGCAGTTGGTAGTAGTTTGGCCGCTGGTTTGGCAAAAGAGACTTATGACGTATCGAGAGGTGCTCAATGGGAAACCGAAGATGTGCTTTTCACCGCATTAGGAGGAGCTATTTCTGGTCTAGCGTTAGATTTGCTATTAAAAAATAGAAGAAGGGGGCGTGGTCGTAAAAATTGTGGATGTCCACCTATTGCTTTTAAACCTTTACAGGTGTACCCATCAAAGGATTCAGGTAGTATTACAGCGGCCATACAGGCAAATCATATTCTAGGAGCAGGTTTATAATAATCCTCTGGCTTTAATTTCCAAGTACTTATTTATGGTGTTGATGGTAAGTTCCTCTGGCCTGGTAAGAATGGTTTGTATACCATATTTCTGTAATTCTTTTTGCATTAATTTCTTCTCTAGATAAAATTTCTCTGCAATGGTTTTATGGTAAATGGTCTGTAAATCTTCAGCATCTTCCGCGATTAGTGATTCTAACTCCGAGTTCTGAAAGAAAATCACAACTAAGACATGTTTTTTAGCAAGACCCAATAGATAGGGCAATTGTCTCTTTAAGGAAGACATGTGTTCGAAATTCGTATAGAAAAGTAACAGGCTTCGGTGATTTATTTTTCTCTTAATGAGTCCGTACAACAATCCAAAATCTGCATCTGTAAAAGCGGTATCTATGCGGTAGAGTTGTTCTAAAATGGTGTTTAAGTGCGTTATTTTTTGAACAGCTGGAACATAATTTTCTATCTGTTTGGAAAAGGATATCAATCCCGTTTTATCATTTCTTTTTAAGGCCACATTAGAAAAAGCTAATGCACTATTTATGGCATAATCCAATAATTTAAGGCCATTGAAGGGCATTTTCATCACCCTGCCCGTATCAATAATAGAATATACGGGTTGTGATTTTTCATCTTGATATTGATTGACCATAAGTTGGTTTCGCTTTGCCGTGGCCTTCCAGTTTAAAGTCCTGATATCGTCGCCACGCACATAGTCTTTAATTTGCTCAAATTCTTGGGTATGACCAATCTTTCGAATCTTTTTGAGTCCTATTTCGCTTAACCGATTACTAATAGCGAGAAAGTCGTATTGCTGCATTTGAATAATGGAAGGATAGACCGGTACCATTTGGTCTTTCTGAAATACAAACCTTCTTTTTATAA
Source organism: Maribacter sp. R77961 (assembly GCF_044594925.1). GTDB lineage: Bacteria > Bacteroidota > Bacteroidia > Flavobacteriales > Flavobacteriaceae > Maribacter. Next base: position 485,112 of record NZ_CP138991.1, read on the forward strand.
TTCTAAGGGGCGATGATGCATAAACATTTAGATTTCCGAAGAAATATTCTCCTCGGTCAACTGGTCTTACGCTGTACTCAAATTGTTTTTTTTCGCCTTTTACGGCAACCGTTTTATAATTAAAATCGCGCTTTTGAAATTGCATCGGTAGCTCATCGATAAGGGTAATATGGGTTTTAAAGGGATAAAAAGTTTCAAATTGAATTTGTATCGGATTAATATCACTATTCGATAATTTTTTAGGAAGTTCCCTTTGTGCTGTAATACCCTGGGCAGAGCTGAATAAAATAAAAATGTCAAATAAGAAAAGTCCTAAGAGTACTAAAGTAAGCAGCCAAGCAACGGGATATATGCTAGGTATCCAATAGGAAAGGATAAAGCTAGCGCAGAGCACGGCTATATATGTAAAAAACGTTTTATGAATATAAAGTGCTTTTAAAAACTTCATTTACCTTGGGATTTCCACACTTTCCGTAATCATCTTTATAACGCTTTCGGTAGACATGCCTTCCATTTCCCTTTCCGGTGTTAGAATAACCCTATGGTTTAGAACAGGTACCAAAGCTTTCTTTACATCTTCTGGGGTAACAAAATCTCTTCCATTAACCGCTGCAAAGGCTTTTGCACTATTCAGAGTTGCAATAGAAGCTCTGGGGGAGCCACCCAAGTACAAGTGCGGATGATTTCGTGTTTTAGACACAACCTCGGCGATGTATTTAAAAATCTTTTCTTCCACTACGATATCCTGGATTTGTGCTTTAAAGGTTTTTAGCTTTGCTGGGCTTAAGATGTCTTTAACCTTGGTTTGTGGCAAAGCACCTTTTCTTTCGTGGTGCGATTTTAGAATTAAAATTTCTTCCTCGTTTTCTGGGTAAGAAACTTTTATTTTAAAGAGAAAACGGTCTAATTGCGCTTCGGGTAGGGCATAGGTACCTTCTTGTTCTATGGGGTTTTGAGTAGCTAGAACCATAAAAGGAGATTCCATTTTATAGGTAGTGCCATCCATGGTTACCTGTCTTTCTTCCATAGTTTCGAACATGGCTGCTTGTGTTTTTGCAGGAGCCCTATTTATTTCATCTATGAGAATTATGTTGGAAAAGATAGGTCCTTTCTTAAATTCAAATTCCGATGATTTCACGTTAAAAATAGAGGTTCCGAGAATATCACTCGGCATAAGGTCCGGGGTAAATTGAATACGACTAAAATCTGTCTTTAAAGTTTTGGCAAATAGTTTTGCCGTAATTGTTTTTGCAACACCAGGCACTCCCTCTATAAGCACATGGCCATCAACTAAAAGCGATGCTATTAAAAGCTCTATAAAATTATCTTGACCTATAATTACTTTTGCCAACTCTTGTCTTATATCGGCAACGGCTTTTTGTAAATCTGCTAAAGGTATTCTAGCGTCAAAATTTAAGTCGTTCGTATTTTCGTCTTTATTTTCCATCTGTTTCAGATTTAAATTTTTGGATGCGTTTATTTAGGTACATCAATTCATTATCGGTTATTTGAGATTGCGCTCTTAGTTTTTCCATATACCTGAACAGCGCCTTGGTATCGTCAAAAGAATAGTTACTGCGAGCCGCTAAATTTTTATAAAAATCATCTTCATTATCTATATTCCCTATATAGTATTTGGTACGGAGGTAATCTAGAAAGTAATTTATTTTATGCTCCACAATAGCCTTTTGGTCTCCTTTTTCGAAATACATATCTGAAATGGTGCGCGTAAAAGCTAGGGTCTGATTTTTTAGTGGGGTTATCACCGGTACTGCACGTTGCTTGCGCTTACCTTCAAAAACCACATAGATAAGTACGCCAATTAAGGCAAGATAGTAGGCCCATTTAAGTTCTTTGGTATTTAAGAAGATATGCATTGGAGAAGTATAAAAGGTTTTGCCGCTCTTATAATGATTATCCATAAATATGGTCTCGTGTTCATTTAAATAAGAAACTAAACCGGCCGTGTAAGATTTATTTTCCTCTTCTAAAATAAAGTGATTCGTAAAGGCCTTGGGAAAGGTTGATAATATGATTTCTCCCTTACCAAAAGGAGTCTTTATTACGGAAACAGCTGCTATTTGGTCTTCTTTAGCGTCATTGGGGAAGTGAATTGTGCCTATTACGGTAGATTTTAGTGTATCTATCACATCAAAATAATGAACAGCTTTATCTTTTTCATAGCGATATTTTTTTTGTTCCTGTAAAAGTGGGTTTACAAGCTGATGATCTTGTTGTTGCGCTACTTCGAATCCGGCATAATGCACTCCGGTATCTAGCTGTAGTGTGTCTTTTAATTTTTCCTCAAAACCTTCGGATGCCACGAACAAAGTGTTGCCTTCCGACACCCAATCTAATAAAATATGAAGCTCCGCTTCCTGAAATTGTACCGAGTTATTTATGAAAACATAAGTACCATTGACCTTGTTGTTCTCAGAAAGGAATTCAAAAGGGGGAACCTGCAGCTGCTTTATTTTGTTCGGAAATAATTTGGTTTCCATAAGCTCATTAAAAACCAAGGTGCCATACGGAATTTTATGGGTGCTCACATAAGATTCATACCAATTAATATTCTTTGGCTTATTGTATTGAAGCAGTAGTATAGCTCCTAAGGTAACTACGGCAATAATAATATAAATGATTCCTTTTTTACCCATTCGTTAAAAGTCGTTTTAAGGATAAAAAGGAATTTTCTGCTTTTTGGTATTTTTCTTGGTCAATTGGAAATTCGCCATACCAGATATAGTCGTACAGCCGCGTAATTTTTTTGAAAGGATGTTTAAGATGTTCCTGTTCTAGTTCCTTGAGGTAGTCTTCATTGGTTTTTTGTATTTCCCAGTTTATCAACTCCCTTTCTGTCATTATTTGCAATAAGTATAGGTAGTAATAGCGAACAGCAAGACGGTAATTTTTATTGGCTAAAGCATCTTGAATAAGCTTTTGTATATCTTTATTTTTAATGATATGTTCCTCTTCGGACATTGCTACAGCTGCTTGATTTTTTTTAGCATTAACCATAGCCCTTGCATTTACGTTCAGGAAGAACTTAATTAGAATAAAAACAAGTACGGCCAAAAGTACATAAGGCAGGAACTCTAAAAATATACTAAGTGCTCCAACAGCTTTATTAACACCAAAAAGCCATTCAAAAAAACGTATGAGCAGATTTCCTATCCAATTTTTAAAAGCTATCCACCAGTCCGGGGTACTACTTTCTACTACCTCATAATTAAAATCAGGGTTATTTTTATAAACTTCTATATCCTGAGCTGTAATTTCTTTCTGAACTATCTTGCGCTCATCATATTGCAGCGTTAAAGAATCCTTTTGGCTAAAACTGCTTAAGGATAGTAACAAAATGGGAATCAGATACAGAAGACCTTTGGGCATAGTTCCTAATCAGAAGTTTTACCAAGGTTTTCAATACGCTCATAAGTACCGGTAAAGTTCTTTTTCTCGTTGAGGTTAAAATAGATAAAAACTCCGGCGATGACAGAAATAAGGTTCAAAAGAAATTGACCGATCGTGCCTACGATATTTAAAAGAATATATACCGGGTCTTTAAACATGTCTAACGTACCCTCGGCATCCACTTCACCTGAGATTATACCCATTTTGAACCACTGGTATATAACTATTGGCAATTTAAACACGAAAGAGGCAATTGCTACAATAATTCCTAACACAAAAAACGTGGCAAAAGTCATCCACCATTCATCTTTCACCAAAGTGAAGCTGTAGCTATAGGCATCCGAAGCTCCCATTCTATTAAATACCAGTATACTGAAAGAAAGTGCTAAAGGAACATAGAGGTATATCCCGGGAATGAAGCAAAAAATAAAACCTACCATTACGGAGAGTCCTACCATGATTCCGAGTCCTATAAAGTTCCAAAAACTACCGTAGACTTCTTTTTGAATCGTTTCAAAATCTGTAGTGCCTTTTCCGTTTGAATAGGACTTAATATAATGTAGTACCGTAGATTGGGACATTGTATACACGGCCATGATAGAAAGTATATACACCAAGCCAACAATGAAAATAGTGGCAAAGCTAGCAGCCTCATTCCCCGAATCGAACATCATAATATTAGCCATATTCCCTACAAAATAAAGGTATGCGGCGAGGGCTAAAATCATTACTAGTAGAAAGGGGCCAACAATCTTGAAAAAGGTTGTAAAGAAAGGTTTAAACTCTGCTCTTAGAAAAGCAAAGGTGTCTGACAATATATCCCCTAGCTCTCGCTGTTTTTTAAATTCTATATAATCGGTCTTCATGTAATGTTGTTTTTTTTATGTAATTGGTATGGGTATATAACGTAATAAAAAAGTATTAGTGCCAAAGAGCTTATTATTATAAATAGGGCTAACCAATCTGGCATTTCGGTATGTCTGGTCACAAAACCTTCTAAAAAACCTGCGATGACGAAGAACGGTATGGTACTTACCATAATTTTTAATCCGTTTTTAACACCTCTTTTAAAGGATTCTAAACGCGTATAGGTACCGGGGAAAAGCATACCATTGGCCAAAACCAATCCGGCACAACCTGCAATTATAATTACAGAAATTTCAATAGTACCGTGAATCCAGATGGTTCTCACGGATTCCCAAAGCAGCCCTTTTTCATAGAAGAAATATTGAAAACTTCCAAGCATAATACCATTTTGAAGCATTATCATTATTGTGCCAACTCCTAACATAATACCATAAACAAAGGCCATTAAAGCTACTCTGATATTATTAATGGTAATGCCCAAAAACATATTGAATTCTCCCATTTGCTTATAAACTGCCATGGGGTCTCCTTTTTCAATATTTTCTAACGTCATATTCACATAAGCATCACCAAGAATGGAACGCACAAAGTCTCCTTCATTAGCGGCAGAGAAAGCCCCAACAATACAGAAAAACAAGAACACTAAAAAAGCGATAAGTAATTCACGATGATGCCGTTTGAACATCATGGGAAATTCTTCTTTCCAAAAGCTTATGATCCTATTTTTAGGCTCTCTTTTGGTTCTATATATTTTTTGATGCGCTTGGGAGGCCAAAGAATTTAAATAATATTCCGTGTTGCTGGCAGGGTAAAAGGTCTTGGCGTAACTAAGATGATCCGTTATTTCTATATATAGATTGGACAATACATCTGGAGCTAGATTCGTTTTGTTAGCCAAAGCGCTTTCAAAAGTTGACCATTTGTCCTTATTTTGTTTTACAAAAGCGGCTTCGCGCATTAAGAGAAGGGTTTATACCAAAGAAACAAAACAATGGAACAATTTCAAATAGAAACAGCCCAAAATATAAGTATAGACCAAAATACGGCGCATTTAGGCGATCGTATGCTAGCGTTCCTAATAGATACCTTAATTCTGGTTATCTACTATGTACTTATGATTTGGTTTTTATTGGCTTTGGACGTAGACCCCGGAGACCAATGGGCCATGTATATGCTTATTGGTTTGCCTGCATTCTTATATTACCTGCTTTTGGAAACTTTTATGGACGGTAAGACCATTGGCAAAAGTTTTATGAAATTACGGGTAGTGAAACTAGATGGTACTAAAGCAGGATTTTCTAGTTATTTTGTAAGGTGGATATTAAGAATAATAGATGTTTCCATTAGTTCAGGAGGCATCGCTGTTTTTACGATTTTAATACGGGGAAAAGGGCAGCGTGTTGGTGATATCGCAGCCGGTACTACAGTAATAAGCGAAAAAAAACGCATCTTTCTAAAAGATACCCTGCTAAGGGAATTACCAGAAGATTATAGTCCTAAATTTCCGCAGGTTACTGTCTTTAAGGATAAGGAAATGCAGACTATAAAGAACCTGTACGATAGTGCTAAACGAAACGGAAACCATAATGTAGTAGTATCTTTAAGTAACAGAATTAAAAAGGTTACGGAGATAACCACCGACCTACAGCCAATAGAATTTGTGGCCATCGTTATCAAGGATTACAGCTACTATACCCAACAACTATAAACCATGTTCTATACGGTAATAGATATTTTAGGAACTATTGCATTTGCCATATCAGGTGTTTTGGTGGCTATGGAAAAACGACTGGATTTTTTCGGGGTGGTCATCATCGCCTTTGTGACCTCTATAGGAGGTGGCACCCTACGCGATTTACTCATTGGAAATACACCAGTGGTCTGGATGCGAGATGCAACCTATGTAATTACTATTTTGACCACTGTAGTTTTGGCCATTTTGTTCGTTAAACAATTAAAATACTTCAGGAAATCACTCTTTTTATTTGATACCATAGGTATTGGGTTGTATACATTGATAGGTGTTGAAAAAGGTCTGGATGCGGGATTATTACCGGTGATGTGCATAGCACTTGGAACTATTACAGCAAGTTTTGGCGGTGTCCTTAGGGATATACTGTGTAATGAAATACCAGTAATATTTAGAAAAGAGGTGTATGCTACAATTTGTATTTTAGGTGGGGGTATTTATTTTCTGCTGATTCAATTTCCTATGAACAATACCTATGCCTATTCCGCGGCTATACTTTCTATAATAGCAATGCGGATTTTAGCGGTTAAGTTTAAAGTCTCTTTACCCAATATTTATAGGGATTAGGATTTAGAGGGTAGTGTTTGAAAAATATTTAATTCTTAGTTCTTGAAGATGTTCCTTGATCAACCCTGGCCCTGAGCGGAGCCGAAGAGATCAATACTGGTTTTGGATGGATTAGAAGGAATCATTTATTCAACAACCTCTGCTTTTTGAATATAAATGTTTTGTGAAGGCCAATCTCCTTTACCCACAGGTTGGCTATTTATTTTATCAACTACATCCATACCCTCTACCACCCTTCCGAAAGGTGTAAAATCTCCGTCTAAATGATAAGAGCCGGGCTTTGTCACCACAATGAAAAACTCATACGGAGAAGCAAGCATATGCGGGTTATTTATCTCACTGCTGGGCATGGATACCGTTCCGCGATGATGCTTGTGGCCTTTTCTGGTATCAGGAGGTAAGAGGTACCTTCCAATAGTTCTTCGTTTTTGAGCTGTTTTTTTATCGTCAGAATTTCCACCTTGGATTATAAAATCCTTCACTACCCTATGAAACTGGGTATAATCGAAATATCCTTTTTCGGTCAGGTAGATAAAATTTGCTTTGTGGTAGGGTACGTTATCGTATAATTGAATCACAAAACTTCCAAAATTAGTCGTCATTCTTACTTTGGTAGTCTTTAGGTTCTGCTGGTATTCAAAAAAGAAGTCAATTGCCTTTTCCTCGGTAAGCCTAAAGGTATCTTTTTGAATTTCTGTTGCTCGCTTTTCCTCTTCTATTTTGATGGAATCAATGGCTATAACCGTGGGGATAGTATCAGATTCTGATTTCCCTGGACTATCTTTACATCCTATACATAGGATCAATAAAGCAGTAGTAGACAGAAAGTAAGAAAGTAAGCGCATGAATTTTAGCATTTTTGAAGAACGGTTATCAAAAATAAAAAATCTATCCCTACCAGGCGAAGCATCACACTTTAAAATGGCCCCGGAGGAACGTATACAGGAACTTTTACAAGATAAGTTTAAGAGGAAAAATCCTAGGAAAGCCGCTGTAATGGCATTATTCTATCCAAATGCCGCCAATGAAACTAAAATACTGTGTATCCTTAGAAAAACGTATAAAGGAGTACATTCCAATCAGGTAGCCTTTCCAGGTGGTAAGGCCGAGATAGAAGATAAGGACATCATGGAAACGGCCCTACGGGAAACGCATGAAGAGGTAGGGGTGCACCCAAATGATGTAAGGGTCATTTCCGAGATTACTAAGGTTTATATTCCACCTAGTAATTTTGAAGTGCAGCCCTTTATCGGTCTCTATAGCAAACCCAAACCATTTGTGATTCAAGAATCGGAAGTAGCTGCACTTTTGGAGATTTCTTTAGTAGATTTCTTACAAGACCGCAATGTGGTATCGAAAAAATTAAGTACCTCATATGCTTCTGAGATTGAAGTACCTGCCTTTAAACTAAACGATTACATTGTTTGGGGAGCTACGGCGATGATGATGAGTGAGATAAAAGACCTATTGAAGCAGGTGTTATAAAACACTATTTATTACTTTAGCGTTTATGGGATTATTTAAGAAAAACCCTTTTGGGCATAACTTATTTCTGAAAAAGTGGCTTATTCGCATCTTGGCATTACTATCGCATCAGCGCTACAAAAGATTTAATACCCTAGATATTGAGGGCTCTGAAATTATTAGGGATTTACCCGATACCAAAGTACTTTTTGTTAGTAACCATCAAACTTATTTCGCAGATGTTGTTGCCATGTTCCATGTATTTAATGCCAGTTTAAGTGGGCGTGAGGATTCCATTAAAAACTTAGGGTATATTTGGCAGCCTAAATTGAACATGTACTACGTGGCCGCTGCGGAGACCATGAAGAAGAGTTTATTGACCAAGATTTTAGCCTACGCAGGGTCCATTAGTGTTCAGCGCACATGGAGGTCAGAAGGGCAAGATGTGAACAGACAGGTGAAAATGAGCGATATTTCTAATATTGGCATCGCCTTGGACGATGGTTGGGTCATTACTTTCCCCCAAGGGACTACCACTCCTTGGAAACCGCTTAGAAAGGGTACGGCCCATATTATTAAAAAGTATAAACCTCTGGTAGTTCCCGTTGTTATCGATGGATTTAGACGCTCATTTGATAAGAAGGGACTTCGTGTTAAGAAAAAGGGTATTCTACAATCAATGGTCATTAAGGAGCCGTTAGATATTGATTATGAAAACGAATCTACAGAATCCATTATTGAGAAATTAGAATATGCCATAGAGCAGCATCCATCCTTTCTTAAGGTTATATCTGAAAAGGAGCTTTTGGCCTACGAGGAAGAAAATAAAAAACGTAAATGGCGAAATGATTAAACCTCTAGTTGTTTTAATTCTTTGTAGTTGCTATTGAGTTTACGTAATAGCAAACCATAAAGTAAAAAGTACACCCCACCCATAAATAGGGTTAAAAGCACTCCAAAAATACCAATCGTGAGCATTAAGGTAATTCTCAGTTTTTCAGGAGAAATTTTATCTAGTCCATCCTTTAATTCGGGAAATGCCGCAGAAATGTCCTCGCTAAGATAAATTCCTATGACCATTACGAGTATGGTAACCATAATCATAGAGAGTGAAAAAATAACATAGTGCTTTACTGTTCTTCTGGTCTTAATAATTTTTTTCATCAAATTCTTGGAGCTATCCAATACGGATATTTCCCTAAAACGCTGATAAAACTGAAAAATGAAATAGGCTGCAATTCCGTAGGAAAAAATAGAAAGCCCGAATAAATATTTAGATACTCCTATATTTTCATAAACCTGCAGACCATCTTGCCAAGAAGGCACTAAATATAGTAGATGTGGAAGCGTAAATTCAAGAATACTAATGGTCAAAATCCATTTCACGATAGAAGATGATTTTTTCCATATCATTTTATGAATATCGGTATAGGATAGTTTAGGCACGGCAATTTCCTTTTTTTGCCAATCTTTCTTTAATAATTCCAATTCATCCGTCATAACCTTATGGATTCAAAATGGTTCTTAATTTATTCTTGATACGGTTCATCTTAACCCTGGCATTTACTTCCGTAATACCCAGTGTTTCAGAAATTTCCGTATAATTTTTATCTTCTAGATACATAAAGACCAAGGCCTTGTCTATATCTCCCAACTGCCTTACGGCTTTGTACATTAACTTTAGTTGTTGTTCCTCTGTCTCATCGTATTCGTCGGCTTTTATCTTATAAATTACAGACTCATAGTCCTGCGTATCAATACGGCGTTTAGACTTTCTGTAGAGCGTTATGGCCGTATTCAAGGCTACGCGATACATCCAAGTACTAAATTTAGCTTCGCCTCTGAATTTTGGATAAGCTTTCCATAGCTGAATGGTTATTTCCTGAAACAGATCATTATGAGAATCACGGTCATTTGTATATAAGGTACAGACCTTATGGACAATGTTCTGATTGTCCTGCAGTTCCGTCACAAATTGATGTTCCAGTTCTTTATTCACGCTTGGTTGGTAGTTCTTACGAGATAAGTAGGTCTTGGGTTTGTTTTGTTACAACAAAAAGAAGTTTTTTATTGTTTAATGGCCAATGGCCAATGGCCAATAGCCTTTTCTAGTTTCTGTAGTTTAAAGCTGGGGCTCGGTCACCAAGAAGTGGTATGTATTTAAAGTCTACCCCTCTACGTTCTACAAATTCTTTTTTGGCATCACTGACCAGTTGTTTATTCTTGAATAGTTCAATAGCCGTAAGTGTCAATGTTTTTGCTGCTATCATCATTCCTTTGTTTCCTATGGAAGTTCCACCGGCCGCTACTGCCTGCCAGCTATGAGCAGGGGTTCCTGGCACCCATGTTGCCGCACTCATACCCACGGTAGGAACGGCAAAACTAACGTCTCCCACATCGGTAGAGCCGAACGCTTTTGCTTCTGTTTTATAGGGTTGAATTTTTTTGGCGGTAGCTCTGTCAGCTTCTTCTTGCCCTAAACTCTTTGCAATTTTATCGGCGAATACTTTCTCCTCGGCCGTATATTCTAAGCCACCAATTTTAGAAAGGTTGTCGTGCATTAATTTTTGTAAAGTCAGGTTCGGTAATAGTTCATGTGTTCCACCGATCATTTCATAATCCATGGTCGTACCTGTTCCTAGAGCAGCACCTTCGGCAGCTTTAACGATACGATCAAAAATTTCAATAACAACATCTCTTGTGTTATGACGAGCGTAATAATAGACTTCCGCAAAATCCGGAACCACATTCGGAGCTTTTCCACCATCGGTAATGACATAGTGAATTCTAGCTTTTTCAGGAATATGTTCGCGCATCATGTTCACCATCATATTCATAGCTTCGATACCATCTAAAGAGGAGCGACCCATTTCCGGAGATGCGGCGGCATGGGCAGATACCCCATAAAAACGAAACTTAGCAGATTTGTTTGCTAAAGCTGCACCCGCACTGGCTGCGTTTTGAGCTCCTGGATGCCAGTGTAAAGCAACATCTACATCATTGAAAAGTCCTTCACGTACCATATATACCTTTCCAGACCCACCTTCTTCCGCAGGAGTTCCATAAAATCGAATAGTACCCTGCATTTTGTTCGCTTTGAGCCAGTCCTTGGTAGCAATCGCCGCTGCCGTAGATGCCGTACCGAACAGGTGGTGTCCACAAGCATGTCCTGCAACTTTTCCGGCCGATTTTTTCTCTGCTACGGCCTGCTGCGAAAGACCGGGTAAGGCATCGTACTCCCCCATAATACCAATTACGGGACTTCCACTACCGTATTCCGCGATAAAGGCAGTAGGTATGCCCGCCACTCCTGTTGTAATGGTAAAACCTTCGTCTTTTAATGTTTTTTGAAGTAAGGCCGAACTTTTTTCTTCCTGATAACCCATTTCGGCTAGGCTCCAAATCTCTTGTGCAATAGTGCCATATGCTTCGCTTTTAGCATCTAGTTTTTGAAGGATATCGGCAGTCTTTTTCTGTGCATTTAAAGTACAATTGATGAGTATTGCCAGAAAGATAGTGTAAAGTGACTTTTGCATTTTTGGTGTTATTTGAAGTTAGCATTTAAATATACTAAAAACACGGTATTCTTTGCTATTTGGAAGAAGGTTTGTTTAATTTTACTTTTTAGACTTGAACTATGAATATACCACGCTCCAGTTACCCAAGAATCGTTATAATAGGAGGCGGTTTTGGAGGTATTTCTTTAGCACAGAAACTTAGTAAAAAAGAAGTGCAAGTAGTGCTGTTGGATAAAAATAACTATCACACTTTTCAGCCTTTACTATATCAAGTTTCTACGGGTGGTTTAGAGCCGGACTCTATTGCCTACCCCTTGCGCAAGGTCTTAATTGGCTATGACAATTTCTTTTTTAGACTTGCTGAGGTAAACGAAATATTGGCGGAAAAGAAGGTTCTGAATACTTCTATTGGCCAAGTTAGTTATGACTATTTGGTTGTGGCCACAGGTTCGGAAACTAATTTCTTTGGTAATAAAGAGTTAGAAAAAAATGCTATGGCCATGAAGTCCATTCCGCAGTCCTTAAACCTCAGAAGTTTAATCCTAGAAAATTTTGAACAAGCACTTTTAACGGACGATTATCATGAAAGAGACGCCTTAATGAATTTTGTTATTGTAGGTGGCGGACCCACGGGTGTAGAATTGGCGGGAGCATTGGCAGAAATAAAAAAAGGAATTCTACCAAAAGATTATCCGGATTTAGATACCCGAAGGGCACAGATTAATTTGGTGCAAGGAGGTGACCGTCTTTTAGATGCCATGAGCGACAATGCATCTGAAAAATCCGAGAACTTTTTAGAAAAACTAGGCGTACAAGTTTGGAAAAATACCAGAGTAACGGGTTATAACGGTAAAACAGTAACTACAAAAACCGATTTGACTTTTGAAACGGCAACGCTTGTTTGGGCGGCAGGCGTTATGGGTGCAACCATAAAAGGATTAGATGCCAAAGAATTACTGGCTGGCGGTAACCGATTGAACGTAAACCAATTTAACCAAGTTGAAGGATATCCTGAGATATTCGCTATCGGTGATATTGCTTGCATGGAAAGTAAGGATTACCCAAGGGGTCACCCTATGATGGCACAACCTGCCATACAGCAAGGGAAACACCTTGGTGAAAATCTGGTGCGTTTAGTAGATGGGAAATCATTGAAACCTTTTTCCTACCGTGATAAGGGTAGTATGGCCACTGTTGGAAGGAACAAGGCAGTTGTAGATTTAAAGAAAATAAAATTCCAAGGTGTATTTGCTTGGTTCGTTTGGATGTTCGTACATCTATTTTTCTTGATTGGTTTTAGGAATAGGGTAGTGGTCTTTGTGAACTGGGTTTATAATTATGTGCGTTTTGATCGTGAAGCACGACTAATCATTAGGCCTTTCAAAAGAAATTATAGTCAGTTCAAAGATTAGTCTATGCTATAAACCATAGCATGATAGGGGCGTACTTTAAAGACACCATCCTTTACATGTGAAACGGCGTCATCATTGGATATTATTAATTTTGCATTTTGGTTTTCAAATTGTTCCAGCTTTAGTATTTCTCGTTCTCTAGAGAAACTTAGAAGAATTAAATAATGCTCCTTTTCTAAAGTTCTAGTATAGGCATAGACCTTTTCATTGTCAGGTACAAGTAGTTCATAACTACCATAGATGAGCCCCAAATTATCTTTTCTGATTTGAACCATTTTCCGGAAGTAGTTCAAAACTGAGCCTCTGTCATTTTCCTGTGAAGTTACATTAATACCTTCTGCGTAATTAGCATTTACCTTAATCCAGGGCTTTTCATCAGAAAACCCTGCATTTTTGGTGGTGTCCCATTGCATTGGCGTCCTAGCGTTATCCCTACTGGCATCTTTCTCATTTTCTATAAACGCCTCTAGGTTTCCTCCTTCATTCTTTAGGGTCTCATACCTGTTCAAGGTATTAATGTCCTTGTAATCGCCTATATTCTGAAACTTAATATTCGTCATTCCTATCTCTTCACCATAGTAGAAATAGGGCGTGCCTCTCATCGTTAGTAAAAAGGTCTGTAGCATAGTAGCAGAATTATACCAATGCGTTTTAGAATCGTCTCCCCATCTACTTACACTTCTAGGAAAATCGTGATTATTTAGGTACATACTTCCCCAGCCTTTTTCTGCGAAAACGGTATCCCAATCCGTATGTATTTTTTTAAACTCCGTTAGTTTCCATTTACCTTTTCGCATCATAAAAACTTCATCTCCATCGCGGTCCAGGGACATCAAATCAAAGTGGAAGAACATATTAAGTTCATTTCGGTCTTCGTCTACAAAATCCAAGGCGTTCTCTATGGTAATTCCTGGTGCTTCACCAACGGTCATGACATCATACTTAGAAAGCACCTCATTATTCATTTCTTTGAGGTACTCGTGCAGTTTTGGCCCGTTGGCATAGAAAGGAACAAAATTACCCTCATATTCATCAGGTAGTACGGGGTAGCTAATGTCTTTAGAGATAAAGGGTATTACATCCATACGGAAGCCATCGACGCCTTTATCAAACCAAAAACGCATGGCATTGTACACTTCCTCTCTAAGTTTCGGATTTTCCCACTTTAGATCGGGCTGTTTTTCTGAAAAGTAATGTAGGTAGTAGGCGTCAGTAGCCTCGTCGTATTTCCATGCATTACCTTCAACGTCAAAATAGCTCCACCTTTTTGGTGGTGTGCCTTTTTCTGCTGGCCACCAGTGATAGTAATCTCTAAAAGGATTATCTCTAGATTTACGGGATTCTACAAACCATTGGTGCTCATCACTACTATGGTTCACAACAAGGTCCATGACCAATTTTAAGCCTCTTTTTTTTATTCCTTCTAGAAGTTGGTCAAAGTCGTCCATGGTTCCAAACTCGGACATAATACTTCTATAATCACTTATATCATAACCATTGTCATCGTTTGGAGATGTGTAAATAGGATTTAGCCAAATAATGGTAACCCCAAGACTTTTGATATAATCCAAACGCTTTATGATACCCTGTAAATCTCCTATTCCGTTACCCGTAGTGTCTTGAAAACTTCTAGGGTAAATTTGATATACGATACCTTCTTTCCACCACAACCTATCTAAGCTATTCTTCAATTCGGCCTTTTTTTTATAAATATATGATTTTTGATGAGTAAAAAAAGACAATAAAATAGGATAAGAAGTACTATAACGATGGAGTAAGTTATTTTTATTTCAAAACTGAATTTAACAGAGAAAACTGGTTTTAGAATATGATTCTGGCTATCATTAAAATAATCATTTTCTTGGATGAAATTTATTCATTACTTCGGCCAAATGGGTCCTGTCAACATGCATATATACTTCTGTGGTCGTAATGCTTTCATGACCTAGCATTTGTTGAATAGACCTTAAATCTGCTCCGTTTTCTAATAAGTGGGTTGCAAAGGAGTGCCTAAAGGTATGCGGGCTAATATTTTTTCGGAGACCTATTTGTTGCGCTAAATCCTTGACAATTGTAAAAATCATAGCCCGTGAGAGCTGCTTCCCCCTCCTGTTTAGAAAAAGGATATCTTGAAAACCTTCTTGGATATTTAGGTGAATCCGCACTTCTTTTCTATAAATATTGATGTATTTTTTATTGATATTGCTTACAGGTACAAAACGCTGTTTATCTCCTTTGCCGATTACTTTTATAAAATCTTCTTCAAAATATAGGTCGGATATTTTAAGACCTATAAGTTCGGATACACGTAGTCCACAGCCGTACAGTGTTTCTAACATTGCTCTGTTCCGTTCCCCTTCTTTCTTACTTAAATCAATGGCGGCAATTAGTTGGTTTATTTCGTTCTCCGAAATGGTATCCGGAAGCTTACGTCCAATTTTTGGAGACTCGATAAGGTCTAAGGGATTGTCCTCGCGGTAGTCTTCAAAAACTAAGTAACTAAAGAAACTTTTAAGTCCTGAAATAATACGCGCTTGTGACCTAGGATTAACCACTTTAGCTATTTCATAAACAAAACGTTCTACCGTGTCTTTAGAAATGTCCAAGGGTAAGTCTTTTAACTTATTGATATCTAGAAATTTAACTAGTTTCTCTATATCCCAAACATAATTTTTTATGGAATTATCCGCTAATCCCCTTTCCAATTTCAGGTAGTTTCTAAAATCTTTCAGGGCTTGTTCCCATTTCATAGCTAAAGAGATGTTTTCTAAAAAATTTGATTTTTATTCAGGAAAGATAGGTCGAAAATCACAAATGTAAAGCTTCTGAATAATAAAGATTTATATCTTTAACGCCACAATCTAAAAACACAATTTGAAATGAAAAGATTATTATTTGTTACGGTTTTTTTCTCTTTAGTGGTTGCTACATCAGTAGCCCAGGACGGAATGAGTTTTGGTGCAAAAGCGGGACTGAATGTTAGCTCATTGGGTGGCGATGAAGTTTACAGCTATGATGCTAAATTAGGTTTTCATGTTGGTGGTGTATTGGAACTACCTTTTTCTGATAAAATAATTATTCAACCAGAAGCGCTAATTTCTTTACAGGGTAGTGGAGGTTTCTTTCAGGACGATCTTAATTTCCTGTATTTATCAATCCCTGTAGTGGCCAAATATAATGTTTGGGACTCCTTGTATATAGAAGCTGGACCACAGGCGGGTTTTCTTTTGTCTAATAATTTAGATGGCAATACCTTTGGTACGGGTCAGAATTTTGATGAAACAAACGGTCTAGACCTAGGGCTTACCGTAGGTGCAGGATATCGCTTAAATGAAAATTTTTATTTCCAAGCTAGGTTTGCCGGAGGTTTTATAAACGCCATTAAGGATGTGACATCTAAAAATAGAGTATTTCAAGTCTCGGCGGTATATTTTCTTTAATCACAAACTTAAAATTATATAAAAAGCGAGAGGGTAACCTTTCGCTTTTTTGTTGAAATGCTATTGTTCTTATTTTTGTTTTCCGCAAGAAATGAGTGTTTTACAACTAAATTCATAGTAGTTACAACTTTTATTATCAGACTGTGATTAAGATGTTAAGTTTACATAACAACCAAACTTAGTATAATCAAATGAAAAGATTTTATATCGCTATTTTCCTAATGGTCGCTTCATTTTCTGCGGAAGCACAGATAGATAGAACAAATTTTAGGGCTGGCGTAAATGCCGGACTAGTTGTAGGTGATTTTTCCGAAGCCTATAGTCTTACTTTGGGAATTGATATTTATCAACACTGGGGTGTCTCCAGAGAACTGGACTTAGGAATCGCTACTGGTTTTTCTAACGCTTTTGGTGAAAAAGAATCCTCCTCGGTTGGTGGTGTTACCGTACAAACAGAATTTGATAATGCGCAATTTATTCCAATTGCTGGCTCTTTGAGAATATACCCAACTTCAGGGTTTAAGATAGGTGCCGATGTTGGTTATGCTATTGGCCTTAACGAGGGTAATGATGGGGGCTTTTATTATAGACCTAGCATGGGTATAGATGTAAGTGGCGGTACCACAGAGATAAACGTATCTTATTTTTCCGTCAATGGTGATGCCAATTTCTCTACAGCACTTCTAGGTTTTCTGATTTTATTCTAATAAACCGGTCTAATTAACAAGCTCTCGTTATTTGCTTTTTCTAGTTTAAATTATTAGTATTTTTGATGGTGTTGAATTTTTTGTTGCGCATTAATTGTGATGACAAAGAGTTTACTTCAATTCAAGAATAAAAAGAAGCGATTCACATGAAAGTTATTATCATTAACGGTCCCAATTTAAACCTATTGGGAAAACGGGAACCGGAAGTTTATGGAGATAAAACTTTTGAAGATTATTTTGCAGAGCTTCAATTTAGGTTCAAAGAAGTACAACTAGAATATTTTCAATCAAATATTGAGGGAGAACTTATTTCCAAGATACAGGAGACCGGTTTTTCTTATGATGGGATTGTTTTAAACGCAGCATCTTATACCCATACCTCTGTAGGTATCGGCGATGCGGTAAAGGCTATAGAAACTCCTGTGGTAGAGGTACATATTTCCAATACTCATAAAAGAGAAGACTTTAGGCATGTTTCCTATATCTCTTCTGGCGCAAAAGGAGTAATTCTAGGCTTTGGTCTACAAAGTTATAATTTAGCCATACAGAGCTTTCTGTAACGTGATTTTTTTGGCCGTTGGGTTTTGAAATACGTCCGAGGAAGGCTTCCTCTTCGTAAATATATAAAACGCCATAGCTATGAAAAGAATTATCGCACTCATTGTGTTTACTTTATTCGTTGTGTTTTCTTGTAGCAAGGATGAGGATCGTAAGCTTGTTCCAATTGCAGAAAACACGGTTAGTTTAGTAAATGCATTTCCCAATTTAGAATTTTCGAGACCATTGGACCTTCAAAGTCCAAACGATGGTAGCAATCGTATTTTTGTAGCTGAGCAGGGAGGAAGTATTAAAGTGTTTCCAAACGATGAAACTACCGAAAACAGCACTACTTTTTTAAATTTGGAGAACCGTGTGATTAGTTCCAGTGAACTTGGTCTTCTTGGTTTTGCCTTTCATCCCAACTACAGTGCTAACGGCTTTTTTTATGTTACCTATACACCATCAGAAGATATGGCCTTAGTATCAAGGTTTCAGGTTTCCGATACTTCTGAAGATTTCGCAGAGGTGACCAGTGAAACCATTTTACTTCGAATTGCGCAACCAGAGACCAATCATAATGGAGGTCAGTTGGCCTTTGGTCCAGATGGCTATCTATACATTGCTTCAGGTGACGGTGGTGGAGGAGGTGACCCACAAGGTAATGCCCAAAATTTAGAGAACCTTTTAGGCGCAATTTTGAGAATTGATGTAGATGGTTCAGGTCCGGACTTTAATTATAGTATTCCCCCGGATAACCCATTTGTAAATATGGAGAATGCAAGAGCGGAAATATACGCGTACGGTTTGCGCAACCCTTGGCGATTTAGTTTTGATACACAAACGAACAGGATATGGGCCGCTGATGTGGGACAGGGCGAATTGGAAGAGATAAATATCATTGAAAATGGAGGGAATTATGGTTGGAATATTTTAGAGGGAACCTCCTGTTTTAGCGCGGAAAATTGTGATAGCTCTAATACGATTGCACCTATTTTTGAATATAACCATGATGCTAACGATCGGTCTATAACCGGCGGTTATATTTATAGGGGAGAAGAGGTAAATAGTTTGAAAGGATATTACATCTACGGTGATTTTATCTCGGGGCGCATATGGGCTTTGGATAGTAATTTAAACGGAAATCCAGATAATCAGCTTTTGGTGGAATCTGGTTTAAATATTTCCTCTTTTGGTACAGATGCTAATAACGAAATATATGTTTGTAGCTTTGATGGGAATATTTATAGGTTTAAGGAAACTGAGTAAATGTTAGGCTTCCCTTAGGTATTTTTCTTCTACATAAAATGTAGCAAAAGGTAATAATGAGGCGATTCCAAAAATAATAAACCGCTTTATGCCCCATTTTTTATTAAAACACACCAGAAGTGCTAGCACTATAAATGCTATAAAGAGCACTCCATGTGCGTAGCCAACGACCTTGTTGGGTCCAGGAATTTCTGCCCAATACTTCAATGGCATGGTCACTCCAAATAGTGCTAGGTAAGATATTCCTTCTAAAATGGCGGTGGCTTTAAAAGCTTTTAACAACATACTAGGCGAATAAAATAAGTATTAATACAGGGAATATTAGACCAAGAGCAGTCAATTTCCAACCTCTCTTTTTAAAACTATTCTTTCCTTTTGTAATAAACATTCCTGTGATGGCAATGACCAACATAGCTATCCCAAAAATATCAGAATACCAAATCCAAAATTTATTGGTCGTTTTATGCAAAAACATTGTATGGCCAAGAAACGGTACTTTCTTTTTGTATTCGAGTTTTCCTTCTCCCGTAGTTAAATCGGCATCTAGGATAACATTGTCGTCATAGAATATTCGGAGTTCGTTATCTCTAATTCTATGACTGTCATAATCCGCCGCTAAATCCCATTGTTTTGACAATTCAATAATAGCTTCCTCAGCTTCTAAAGTCTTGGAATTTTCAGGAATATCGATTTTAACCTCTTTTAGCTCATAGGTATAGTCCATTGGGTACCAGTCCCGTCTGTGGTTCAGGATTATTCCAGAAAATGAAAAAGCCAAAATTAACCCGAGAAAGAAATAAGCTACATCCCTGTGAACGTTTCTGTTGTTTAACTTCATGGAATTACAAATGAATTACTTCGTCATATGCATCTGCGACTGCTTCCATAACCGCTTCGCTCATAGTAGGGTGCGGGTGCACAGCTTTTAAAACTTCATGACCTGTAGTTTCCAGTTTACGAGCTACTACTGCTTCTGCAATCATATCGGTAACGCCGGCGCCAATCATATGGCATCCAAGCCATTCGCCATACTTAGCATCGAAAATAACTTTTACAAAACCGTCAGCGGTTCCGGCAGCTTTTGCTTTTCCGCTGGCAGAGAAAGGAAATTTACCTACTTTAATGTCTAATCCTTGTTCCTTGGCCTGTTTTTCCGTAAGTCCTACCGAGGCAATTTCAGGGGTACAATAGGTACAACCCGGGATATTCCCATAATCTAATGCTTCTACATGCATTCCTGCTATGTTTTCCACACAAAGTATACCTTCTGCCGAGGCCACGTGTGCTAGCGCTTGTCCCGGTGTAACATCACCTATGGCATAATAACCAGGTATATTGGTTTGGTAGAAATCATTTACAATAATCTTATCCCTATCCGTCGCAATTCCTACGTCCTCTAACCCTATATTTTCAATATTTGTCTTGATACCCACTGCTGACAGGACAATATCAGCCTCCAATACCTGTTCTCCTTTAGCTGTTTTCACGGTAGCTTTCACTCCTTGACCGGATGTATCTACGGAAGTAACTTCTGCCGATGTCATTATTTTAACCCCAGCTTTTTTAAAGCTACGTTCCAATTGTTTTGAAATATCTTCGTCCTCCACAGGAACAATATTTGGAAGATACTCTACCACAGTTACCTCTGTACCCATGGAGTTATAGAAATAAGCAAATTCAATACCTATGGCACCACTACCTACAACAATCATTTTCTTTGGTTGGTCTGCCAAGGTCATCGCTTCTCTGTAACCAATAATCTTTTTCCCGTCTTGTGGTAAGCTTGGTAATTCTCTACTACGAGCTCCCGTAGCTATGATAATATGATTAGCGGAGTACTCTGCAGGTTCACCGTGCTCTCCTTTTACGACCACCTTTTTTCCGGGCATTAACCTTCCAAATCCGTTTATGACTTCGATTTTATTCTTTTTCATTAAGAACTGTACGCCTTTACTCATGCCATCGGCAACACTTCTACTTCGTTTTACTACGGCATCAAAATCCTTGTCAACACCCTCCGCTTTTAGTCCATAATCACCGGCATGCTGCAAATATTCAAAAACTTGAGCTGACTTCAATAAAGCTTTTGTGGGTATGCAACCCCAGTTTAAACAAACGCCACCAAGGTTTTCCTTTTCTATAATTGCTGTTTTAAGACCTAACTGAGAAGCTCTAATAGCAGTAACATAACCTCCAGGTCCACTACCTAAAACAATAACATCGAAAGTGCTCATATATTTATTTTTTTATATTTAAGTCGATTCTTTGTGAAAAGCGCTGCAAAAATACAAAACCAAACCTGAAGGACAATTATCCTAATTAAAATTAAAACTTACGATTTTGTGATTTTTAGAGATTTAAATTGGTTCCAAATTTTTCTTTGTTAAAAGAAATAGAGCCACCTTTTGGTATGGACAGGGGTAACCATTCTTTTCCTTTTCGCATCTTGCCTATGAGCACAATTTGCCCCACATGGTTTGCATAATGTGCGAGCTGCCTGTTGATAGCTTCAACTAAGGTATGGTCTTCATTCCTAATCTTAATCGTCACATTAAAATTTTCATTGCTCAGCTGATCTAGTGCTTGGAAAAGACAATCCCAACCTTTATTCCATAAATCTATTGTTTCTACTTTGGTTACCGGGGGAAGTGTAAATTCTTCATCACGATGACGCCATGTTTTTTCGCCATCTTCGGTTAAGAAATTGGTCCATCGACTTAACATATTACCTACCATATGCTTTACGATTAAGGCAATAGAATTATCGGTAGGTCCGTATGTCCATTGTAAATCTTGCTCGGAAAGTTGTTCAAGCGTTCTGTCACCAAGTAACTTATAGCGCTCAAATTCAAAACGAGCACTTTCAATATAGTTCTGGGCAAACTGCATTTAATGTGGTATTAATTTTCAGCAACAAATTTTAGCGCTACTCCGTTGATACAGTGTCTTTCACCTGTTGGCGCCGGACCATCTTCAAAAACATGCCCCAAATGGCCTCCGCAAGTTGCACAATGTTCCTCTGTTCGTTTATATCCAATTTTATAATCCACATCGTAGGCTACATTCCCCTCTATTTCCTCGTAAAAACTGGGCCATCCTGTACCCGAGTCAAATTTAGTAGTACTTTTAAATAATGGGGTATCACAACCTGCGCAGACATATACTCCTTCTTTCTTATTATCTAAAAGATCGCTCGTGAACGGGTTTTCTGTGGCCGCTTTTCTCAAAACATAGAATTGATCGGGCGACAATTGCTCTTGCCATTCGGCATCTGTTTTGGTAACGGCAAAGGTTTTCTCCTTCGTTTCCGTTTTCTGAACGGCAATTTCTTTTTTTTCTTGTGTGTTTCCCTTACAGCTTGTTAGAAGTAAAATAAATACGAAAGCAATGTTTTTCAGCATGATTTTTTATTTTCTATTTCGTCGAGTTTAATTCGAATTCCTTTCAAAAGTAGAAGCTAGGAATGAAAAAAATCCTGTCTTTAACAAAAAAACAGGATTTACCAATTGTGTAGTTCTTCTTTATTTTAATTTACTTTTTTGATGTCTTTCTCTTCGATACCTAAAGCATTTAATACAGAGTAGATACTTGATTGGTCCATTTTAGATGAGGTACCTAAATCACCAGGGATTACAACAACCCTAAATACTTGGTCTTGCACTAAATCAGGAGCTATCAAGTTTACATCAAACTCGGGTTCAACGAATAATCCAAAATCAGCTTCAGTGAAGTCGAAATTATAAAACATCAATCCGTCTTCAGCGAAAAAAGGTTGAGGCAACTGTCTCCAAACATCAAGGCCCTCGTTTACTTCCTCTAACCTATAAATCAATACTACATCATCTTTTATTAAAGTGATATCGGTTGGATACTCTTCTGGTCCGAATTCATAAATATTCGCATCTGTGTTGAGAATAAAATCCAATTCAATTTCAAAGGCAGCTGCTTCAAAAATTGAGCCATCTGCACCTGCAGGTCCTTGCGGACCGGGTTGTCCATCAAAACCAGCGGGTCCTTCACAGGATGTAAAACTTAAGACTACTACTAGAACAATAAATATTTTCTGTATCATTTTTATAATTTAATATGAAAAGGCAAGAATTATGCCAAAAAAATGCAATCTCCTGTTCGCAAGGAGACTGCATTAATTATTTAATGTTCCGATATTAAAATCTAGTCTTTTACAAAGTGTTTTACCACTTTACCATTTTTAGTTTCGATAGAGAAAATATAATTTCCATCTGTCAAGGCTTCAATGTTTATTTTCTCATAAGAGTTTTGAAGCTTTTCAGTAAGCACAATTTTACCAGATAAATCGTAAATTGAGACTGTAGAATTCGATAAGTCTAAATTAGTATTTATACCTAGATAACTACTTGAAGGGTTTGGAAACAATGCCAACGTCATATTGTCGGATGCTTCATCATCAAAATACAGATTTGAACTTAAAGATGTCTGTAGCCTCCTTACTCTAGTATCACCAGATCTTGGGCCACTGCCTCCTCTACTTGATGCTTGTCTTTTCTTCCTAACGGTTATTGTATTGCTATATATTCTTACTCTTTTATTGGTACTTTGAAGTGTACCAGTAACATATCTTTTGTATGAGTACAAATAACCATATTGTATTCCTGAGGTTTCAGTATACCAGGTGTTTCGAAAATCGTATCTAGGATATTTATTTGTTAAATATTGCCATCTGCCTGGCACTATAATTTTGTAATATGACCCTCTATTAGACGTTATGTATTCAATCTTATCTATTTTTCGTTGCCACGTATATTGTGAATATTGTTTATTATAAAACCAATCTTTTGTAGTACCAAAACTTGGTTCATTTCCTGAAATGCGAATTGGACTATTAGAATCACTCTCTATAACAAGGTCTTTTTTTGAAACTCCATTCCCTTCAATTTCAAACGCACCTCTAAGAACACTGTTAAGATTCAATGGGACAGAATTATTGTCTCCACTAATAGTTGGTCTATCAATCAATTTAACCGTTTTATTGGAGCTTTTGTAACTTATATTTGAAGTACTTTTAAATTCAGCGTAAACATAACTTCCAGAGTTATTAAAATTACTAGCTGAAAGCGTTACAGCTCTTGTGGTCAAAAAAGATGTTCCCCAAGAAGTATTGCTAACATATTGACTTCCTCCAACACTTATGGCTGGGCTGCTTGAGGACCGTTTTGAATAAACATATACATAACCATTCACCGCTTGACCTGAGGGCCTCTTTAGACTTATGTTTAAGTTTAAATTGGTGTCACCGGTTTTATACACATCTATTGTGGTGCCCACATTTCCACCAGTAGTATAGCTTCCACTTTCAATTTTTACTGTTACTTGCCCAAAATTATGGTTAGTAACTAAAAGTAATAGAGTGAGTAATCCTAAGTAATTTTTTTTCATAGTTTATAATTTGTAAGTTAATTAATATTAGTAAGGTAAGAATTAATTTTAATTTGCTAAGTATTATATTGTTTTTTTATAATATTTTGTCTTACAAAATATTATCGCAAAGCAATTAAAAGGTTTCAGTAGATTTGTAGAATAACTAGTTATAAAATTATTACAAGTAAACTTGTTTACTTTTGCAACAAATAATTACCATATGATCAAGGTTATTGCACATAGTCTATTTACCGATTTTGACATCAATTTATTCAAATCAGGAAAACATTACCGCCTTTATGATAAATTAGGTTCGCATCCTATAAAAGTAGATGGCGTAGCAGGTACTTATTTTGCGGTATGGGCCCCATCTGCCAAGTCTGTATCCGTTGTTGGGGATTTTAATTTTTGGGATGCCACTACACATCAATTAAATGTTCGATGGGACTCTAGCGGAATATGGGAAGGTTTTATCCCTGGTATTGGTTCTGGAGAGATTTATAAATATAAGATACAGTCTAACAATAGTGATACTTGGACGGAAAAGGCAGACCCTTTTGCCAGACAATGTGAGCATCCACCTAAAACAGCATCGGTAATTTGGAATGCTGATTACAAATGGAAGGATACGCAATGGATGGGGTATCGAAAAGAAAAGAACGGATTAGATAGGCCTTATTCTGTATATGAAGTTCATCTAGGTTCGTGGAAAAGAAATAAAGATGGCGAATTCCTCACTTATAAGGAATTAGCCAAAGATTTAGTCGCTTACGTAAAGGAGATGGGGTATACCCATATAGAATTTATGCCTATCATGGAATATCCTTACGATCCTTCATGGGGGTATCAGCTAACAGGATATTTTGCTCCTACCTCTAGATTTGGTACTCCTGAAGAATTTAAAATGTTGGTGGATGCTTTTCATCAAAACGATATTGGAGTAATACTAGATTGGGTTCCCTCACATTTTCCGGAGGATGCTCATGGACTTGGATTTTTTGACGGATCTAACTTGTACGAACATCCTGATAGGAGAAGGGGCTATCACCCGGATTGGAAAAGTTTAATCTTTAATTACGGAAGGAACGAGGTTAGGGCATTCTTGATTAGTAATGCTTTGTTCTGGCTAGAACAATTTCATGTTGATGGCTTACGTGTAGACGCTGTAGCATCTATGCTTTACCTCGATTATTCAAGAGAAGACGGCGAGTGGGAAGCTAATATGTACGGAAACAATGAAAACCTGGAAGCCATGTCCTTTATAAGGGAGCTCAACCAAGAAATATACTCCAGTTTTGATGGGGTACAGACCATTGCCGAGGAATCAACTGCGTTTTCTGGAGTTTCCAAACCGGTGAATTTAGGCGGCTTAGGTTTTGGAATGAAATGGATGATGGGCTGGATGCACGATACTTTAGAATATTTTAAGAAAGAACCCATCTATAGAAAGCATCACCAGAACGATTTAACCTTTAGTATGACTTATGCCTTCACCGAAAATTTTATGTTGCCTTTCTCACATGATGAGGTCGTCTACGGTAAGCAGTCTTTGGTATACAGAATGCCTGGCGATGAATGGCAACGTTTTGCTAATTTAAGATTACTTTTTGGTTATATGTTTACGCATCCCGGCACCAATATCATGTTTATGGGAGGGGAGTTTGGACAGACCGCTGAATGGAATTTTCAACAAAGTCTAGACTGGCATTTGCTTCAATATGACGGACATTCCGGAGTGCAGCAATTTGTGAAGGATTTAAATGCCACTTACAAAAATTTTCCTGCGCTTTACGAAAAACAATTTAGTCCAGAAGGTTTTCAATGGATTGACTATGGCGATCATGAAAACTCTGTACTGACCTATATAAGAAAGGGGCATGATGAGAAAAACGACCTTATTATTGCCTGCAATTTTACGCCCATTCTCAGAGAGAATTATAGAATAGGAATCCATAAAAAGGGAAAGCTTAAAGAAATTCTTAATAGCGACGCTAAGGAGTACGGTGGGACTGGTAATCTAAATTCCGCTATCAAAACGTCAACAAAGGCCTGGCACGGGTATAAGAAATCCACAGAAATAACCATTCCACCATTAGGAATCGTCATTTTAAAGTAACTTTCTTTTCCTAAATCGTTATAGTTTGTAATTGCTCGGATTATATTTCGTGGTTCCGTGTTATTGTGCTTTTTTTGCTGTTGGCTTAAATGAATTAATCAATGATCACAAATACAGAATTAGAATATAAGGGTAATCTTTACCCCAACCATATAGTCGATTTTAAACAAGATACCGACAAACTTTACTTTACTACGGATAATGGAGTCGTATTACAAATAACGATTTTACGAGGAAGCCTTATCAGGTTTAGGTACGCTACCAATTACGTTTTTGAACCCGACTTCTCTTACGCCATTGATCCTGAAGCTACTTTAGGTTACAGCACGCTAGAAGTAGAGGAAAATGATACGGAATATATTATTAGGACCGCGAGGGTTCACGTTCTAGTGGATAAAAAATCGCTTCGTACCCAAATATCTGATTTAGAAGGAAATATAATCAATGAGGACGAAATCGGCTTTCATTGGGAGGAAAACTATGAGTATGGCGGTAATACCGTTAAGATGAGTAAAATTACCCAGACCGGTGAGAGTTTTTATGGGTTGGGAGATAAAGCTACACATAGTAATTTAAAGGGTAAACGTTTGCATAATTGGGTAACAGACCAATATGCTTACGGTAAGGACCAAGACCCCTTATACAAGGCTATTCCATTTTACATTGGTCTTCACAAAGGGCGTGCTTATGGAATATACTTTGATAATACCTTTAAGACGCATTTTGATTTTGCGCACGAAAGAAGAAATACCACTAGTTTTTGGGCAGACGGAGGCGATTTAAATTATTACTTCTTTTACGGTCCTGAGATGTCCAAAGTGGTCTCGGCGTATTCAAATTTAACAGGTACTCCGGAGTTACCGCCAATGTGGGCCTTAGGATATCATCAATCTAAATGGAGCTATTATCCAGAAAGCAATGTAAAAGAGATTACAAAGCAATTTAGAGATTTAAATATTCCATGTGACGCTATCTATTTAGATATTGATTATATGGATGGATTTCGATGCTTTACTTGGGATAAAAAATTGTTTCCAGACCCAAAGAGAATGATTGGTGAACTGGAAGAAGAGGGTTTTAAAACTGTTGTTATGATAGACCCCGGTATTAAAATAGATAAGGATTATTGGGTTTATAAAGAAGCACTGGAAAAAGGATATTTCTGTAGTAGGGGAGACGGTCCGCTAATGCGCGGAAAGGTATGGCCGGGAGAATGTAATTTCCCCGATTTTACAAACCCGGAAGTCAGGGAATGGTGGGCAGAACTTTATAAGGAGTTTATGTCAGATTTAGGTGTACATGCCGTTTGGAACGATATGAACGAACCTGCCGTAATGGAAGTACCGACAAAAACAGCGCCTTTAGATACAAGACATAATTATGATGGCCATCCTTGTACGCACAGGAAAGCTCATAATATTTATGGAATGCAGATGGTTAGGGCTACCTATGAAGGAGTGAAGAAGTATGTATACCCTAAGCGTCCTTTTGTAATTACCAGAGCGGCTTTTGCCGGCACACAGCGCTATTCTAGCACATGGACCGGGGATAATGTGGCGACATGGGAGCATTTGTGGATTGCCAACGTACAGATGCAACGTATGTGTATGAGTGGTTATTCCTTTGTGGGATCGGATATTGGTGGCTTTGCTGAGCAGCCCAATGGAGAATTATTTGCCAGATGGGTACAACTAGGTATTTTTCATCCTTTTTGCAGAGTACATTCTAGTGGTGATCATGGAGATCAAGAACCTTGGTCTTTTGGTACTGAGATAACGGATATTGTTCGAAAGTTTATAGAAATTAGATATCAGTTATTACCTTATCTGTATACGATGTTTTATAAGTACAGTAAGGAGCAAAAACCAATGCTACAGCCCCTAGTACTTTTCGATCAAGAAGATGCACAGACCCATTTTAGAACGGACGAGTTTATTTTTGGAGAACAAATACTAGTTTGCCCAATTCAGGAGCCAAATGCAAAGGGAAGAAGAATGTACATACCAAGAGGTAAATGGTATGATTTCTGGACTAATGAGGTAATGGAAGGTGGTAAAGAAAGTTGGGTTACTGCGGATTTGGATAAGGTTCCCATTTATATTCTAGAGGGAGCAATTATACCCAAATATCCGATACAGCAGTATGTAGGTGAATTAAAAATAGAAGAACTTATTTTAGATACCTATTATAAATTGGGTGTTGAAACCTCTGAGGTATATGAGGATGCATCTGATGGGTATGACTATAAAAAAGGTAGATATTCCTTTCGTAATTTTAAATTAACGGGAAAGGAAAAATCGGTAACGATACAGCAGTTTAAGGATGGTAGTTTTGTTACGGAATATGAAACATTGAAGTTTAACTTTCATGGACTTCCTTTTGAGCTAGCCAAGATAGAGGTCGATAATGAAGAGGTTTCTATTGCATCTGTAAAACCTAAAGAAGGGCAGAGTTTGCATATAGACAAAAACTTTACTGTTCTACATATAACGGGAAAATAAAAATTTTGTATTTTACCCGATACTAAACACACATGAAATGAGAAAAATAGTTTTAATAATAGCCCTTTTTATGGGGGTTTCGGGATGTAAAGTGAATCCTTTTACCGGACAAAAAACATTGAATTTTTATCCAAATAGTCAAATATTTCCAATGGCTTTCGCTCAATATGACCAGTTTTTGGGAGAGAATAAAGTTATTACGGGGACTAAGGAAGCTAATATGATTACCAGAACTGGTCAGCGTATATCTGCAGCAGCGGAAAGATGGCTTGCTGCAAATGGATACCCTGGTTATTTAAGTGATTATAAATGGGAGTATAATTTGGTGAATGATGAAGCCGTAAACGCATGGTGTATGCCGGGCGGTAAAATTGTTTTTTATACCGGTATTCTTCCCATTACACAAACGGAAACAGGTGTTGCTGTTGTTATGGGTCATGAGGTGGCACATGCTTTGGCCGATCATGGCGCACAACGTATGAGTGCGGGGATGTTGCAACAGGTTGGAGCTGTGGCCGGTAACATAGCCATTAAAGACCCTAAGACAAGAAATATTTTTAATCAGGCATATGGCGTGGGTTCTCAGGTAGGTGTTATGCTACCTTTTAGTAGAGGTCATGAAACAGAAGCAGACCGTATAGGTTTGCAGATTATGGCTATTGCCGGCTATGACCCCTATGAAGCTGCAGAATTATGGAAACGTATGAAAGCGAATAGTGGCGGGCAAGCTCCACCAGAATTTATGAGTACACACCCATCCAACGATACCAGAATTAATAACCTTACGGTATGGGCTCCAGAAGCTGCTGCCGAAGCTGCTAAATTTGGTGTCACGGAATTTAAATAAAATCCGATACAAGTTTTATTGTATATTGAAGCCGTTCTTAACCTAAGAACGGCTTTTATTTTTTGGTATGACTAGAACTTTGGCGATTAAAGGGAGTAAAAAATTATTGAACGCTTGGGCATTTTACGATTGGGCCAACTCTGTATATAGCCTTGTAATAGCTTCCGCTATTTTCCCCATATTTTATGGGGCATTATTTCGGGTCGCTGAGATAGAGAAAGTAGCTATTTTTGGAGGTGAAATAGCTAGAGCGCCGTTAATTAGCTACACAACATCACTAGCTTTCGTTTTTATAGCCATAGTCACTCCATTAATTTCTGGAGTGGCAGATTATTTAGGTAACAAGAAGGTTTTTATGAAATTCTTCTGTTATCTAGGAGGTGTGTCCTGTATAGGACTTTACTGGTTTTCCTTAGCAAATATTTACATTGGATTGCTCTGTTACTTTTTTGGATTGGTGGGTTTCTGGGTGAGTTTTGCTATAAATAATTCCTACTTGCCAGATGTCGCTTTTCCCGAGCAACAAGATAGGATTAGCGCCAAAGGCTTTTCCATGGGATATATAGGCAGTGTTATCTTGCTATTATTTAATCTTGCTATGGTAATGAAGCCAGATTTTTTCAGCATTGTGTCCGATGAAAGTGGTATCGCCGAAGTAAAAGCGATGAAGTACTCCTTTGTATCCGTTGGTATCTGGTGGATTATCTTTGCTCAATACTCCTTTTATCACTTACCTAAAGGATATCGAAAAGAAGGAGAGCGTACCAATATAATTTTAAACGGATTTAAAGAGCTCAAGGATGTTTGGCGTCAATTAGGTGAACAAGTAAAATTAAAACGGTATTTAGTTGCCTTTTTCGTTTATAGTATGGCAGTACAAACGGTAATGTTGATTGCAACCTATTTTGGAGAAGAGGAAATTGCCTGGGGTACTGACAGCGAAAGAACTACAGGTCTAATTGTAAGCATATTAGTCATCCAGATCGTTGCTATTTTAGGAGCTACGGTGACCGCTTGGGCGTCTAAGAATTATGGTAATATTAAAACCCTTATTGTAGTCAATGCATTATGGGTAGTTATTTGTATTTACGCTTACTTTGTAATTACACCTATGGACTTTTATATCGCTGCTGGTTGTGTGGGTATCGTCATGGGTGGCATACAAGCATTATCGAGATCTACCTATTCTAAATTTCTTCCAGAGACTACCGATACTACTTCCTTTTTTAGTTTTTATGACGTTTCAGAAAAAATAGGAATTATTATCGGAACATTTTTATATGGCTTTGTGGCACAATTTACTGGAAGTATGAGAAACGCTATCATTTTTTTAGGTCTGTTTTTTCTTGTAGGTATGTTGCTGCTAACACGAGTAAAGGAGAAATAAAAAAGCCCCTTAAAAAAAGAGGCTTTCCCAGTTGTTGATTGTTCGCGTTTTTGATTTTATCCTTTTGAAATATCTCCTGACCCCGAGGTTTTAGTATCTAATTTTTCAGGATTTCCTTTATATGTAATATCACCTGATCCAGAAACTCTTGCTTTAAGCATCTTCTTGGCAGTAACCTTAATGTCCGCAGAACCTGAAACAGTGGCGTTCACGTTGTCCGCTTCTAACTCAAATGCTTTAATATCACCACTACCCGAGATAGTAGCATCAAAATCAGAAGTTCTTCCGCTGAAAGTAATATCTCCTGACCCAGACATACTAGCATCTACCGAGCTAGCTTCTACATCTATAGTAATATCTCCGGAACCGGACATTGCCGTACTAAGGCGGTCCGTTTTAATGGTTTTTTTACCAACAATATCCCCAGAACCTGAGAGTGAAATTGAATTCACGCTTTCAACAGGTACGGTAATTCTGATTCCACTGTTCCAGTTGGAAGGTTTTAGGTTAACACCTTTTTCGGTCTTAAGAACCAATTTTCCATTTTTTACTTCAGTAATTATATAATCTAGAAGATTGGATTCCCCTTCAATAGTTAATTTACCTTCCTCACCTTCGACCAAATCCACATCGAACCATCCTGAAACTGCTATGGCTTCATAGTCGCTTGTTGAACGATCTATGGTGACGGTATTTCCATTTCCTTTTACTTTTTTGCCCCATTGCGCGGAACAAGAAACCGTTAATGCTAATACTACTGCTAGTGTTGTTAAATTTTTCATTTTGCGTTGATTTTAATTGTTTTTTTGATTGTTATTTTTTTGTGAAACTGATTCCGCCATATTCGCTGTTCAGGGTAATCATATTACCGCTTCCTTTGCTGCCATAATAGCCTTCATAATGCTTTGAGGAAGACTTTTCGGTACTAATGTTTATATCAAAATCGTCCTTACCGCTAACACCGGCATATCTAGTGGTGATATCGAAATTGAAATGATACGCTGTATTGTAGCCTATTTTGATACCCGTATAGTCCGATTTTATAGAAACATTCCCTGCATCCTCAGCGAGTTCGTTAATCCTAACAGAGCCATAATCCGAGTTAATATCAACGTTGCCGTGTATCTCGCCTAATTTAACCGTAATATAATCACCATTTCCAAGAACGTTATTGGCTTCACCAACCTCAATACTACCATAGTCACTGGTATAGTCCAGATTTTCCATTTTCTCAATACTGGCATTGGTATAGTCCGCGTTCACTTTAAGATTTCCAGCTTTGCCAATAGTGAAACCTGAATAGTCTGCTCTTATTTCTCCACTATTTATATAACCAATAGTAGACTTTGAAGTATAGTCAAAATTGAGTTGGTTGTTCCTACCTCTTAATTCACCTATCTCTATTCTACCATAATCACAATTTATCTTAGCATGGCCATCTACGCGATCTAAAATAATATTACCATAATCATTGTCTAGATTTACACTATTTTTTATTGGTAATTTAATCGTGTAATTAATCTGCATATTTACATTGTTGTTCTTACCCCAGTTCCACCCCCAATTATTTTTCTTTTCCCCATAAGTGGTTCGTGCATATATCACACTTTTACTAGCTTCAAAATCAACTGAAATCTCGTTTAATTTTTGTTGTACTTTCTCCTCATTATTGCCATTGGTCTTTATGTGAACTTCTATAACCACTCTGTTCTCGTTCCAAGAGGTAATATTTAGGTTTCCATAATTGTTATTCACTTTCAATAATGCATCTGCATTTACGCTAAACTCTTTTTTAATGGTTTTTTCCTTAGTATGTTTACCTCGTGGGTTACCATCATTGGCAAGTATCAATCCTGGGCTGGCCAGTATTAAGATGGTTAAATATTTAAATAGTAAAGTTTTCATCATTGTAGTTTTTTAAATTTTTAATTGTTTCGATTTGGTCAAGGACATCATTCAATAAATCAATCCTAATCTGAAAATTGGTTATCATAGCACTTAAAATTAATTTGCTATTCCCACCATTCAATAACTCACCTTCTAGTTTGTTATAATCCACTTCCAAACTTTTAAGCTGTTCCATGGTGTCCGCTACTATTTTTTGAGTTTCGGGTGAATTTTCTGCTTCTAATTCTTTTATCTGTTCCTGTATTAGACTTGCAAAATGAAATTGTGCATTGGAGACCTCAGGTGAAATCTTGGCGACGCGTTGGTCAAGACTCGCATTAGTGCTATTAATGCTATAAAAAATACCGAAGGCAAGAACAACGGAGGCAGCTATCGATAAGGGTTTCCACCAACTTGATTTTTTCTTATTTATACGAACAGTTCCTTGGGTCTTGTTTAATCTGTCCAGAAAACGTAGTTCATGTCCGGTTTTCGGTTCTTCAATATCAAAAGACCCTGTAATATTTCTTAAAAATTCTTCTCTGTAATCTTTCTCCATTAGTTCGCAATTAATAGTTGTTTTCTAAGGCTTTCCTTAGCCCTGGAAATTGTGGTTCTGCAATTTGCATAACTCATGTTCATGATGGTGCCGATTTCTTCATAGTCGTAACCTTCTATTAAATGTAAGGTCAAAGAAATTCTGTAACTATCTTTCAAATTTTTCATGGTTTCCATCACTTTTTGAGCCTTTTGTTCCGTAAACACATGATCTGAAGCAATTCCATCATTATCTTCGACCTTGTACATTAAATCATCTAATGCAACTTCATTCTTTTTCCGTTGCTTTTTGTAATGATAAATACTGTTGTTTACTACAATTCGCTTTAGCCAGGCACCAAAGGCTACTTCACCTTTGAAGGTATGCAGTTTCGTAAACGCGTTTAAAAACGATTCCTGCATAACATCCTCTGCTTCTGCGTTATCCTTTACAATACGTACGGCCGTGTTGTACATGGCTTTGTAATACCTATTGTAAACTTCTAACTGTGCACTTTGTTTTCCTTGCATGCACGATTGCAGTAATGCATCAATATGTACTTTTCTCTGGCTCAAAAAGTGATTGGTTTGTTATAGAGATGATTCAATTTACAGATTGTTACAGTAGTTTTGAATTTTTTTTAAATACCTCTTTTTTGTTTCTGGGGTTTATTTTTTGAGCTTGGCATAAGAATTGACCTATGGTTGTGGAAAAGAAGTTAAAGATGTGGACATTCAATGAATAATAGGTGTTTCACTAAATGTACAAAGACTTAAAAAAAGATGTCATCGTCGTATTAATGACAGAATGACCGAAATATATCTATGGGAGATTCTAAATTTTCAAATTTTGACAATATGTCCTTGCAAGGAATCGATGAGGATTCTGAGTTAATTCCTTTATTGACCGCAGAGGACGAGGAACAGATGAATAGCGAGCAACTACCGGAAACATTACCTATTTTGCCATTGCGTAACACCGTATTGTTTCCTGGTGTAGTAATCCCTATTACTGCCGGTAGAGACAAATCTATTCGTTTAATTAAGGATGCCAATAACGGGTCCAAGGTCATTGGAGTGGTTTCTCAAAAAGATGAAGAAACGGAAAATCCGGATGTAAAAGATATCAATACATTAGGAACCGTTGCCCGTATTCTTAGAGTGCTTCAAATGCCAGATGGAAATACGACGGTAATCATTCAGGGAAAGAAAAGGTTCGAAGTGGCCGAGGTACTTACAAAAAAGCCCTATTTAACAGCTACGGTAAGAGAAACTCAGGAAACCAGACCTAAAAAAAACAGTAAAGAGTTTTCTGCTATAATAGAATCTATAAAAGAGTTAGCGTTAAAGATTATACGTGACAATCCTAATATTCCGAGTGAAGCTTCCTTTGCTATAAAGAATATACAGAGCGATTCTTTTTTAATCAACTTTGTTTCGTCGAATTTAAATCTAGAAGTAAAGGCAAAACAAGAACTACTGGAAATTGGAAATCTAAAGGAAAGGGCGCTTGCTACGTTGAAGTATATGAATGTGGAGCTTCAAAAATTAGAATTGAAGAATGACATTCAATCTAAAGTTAGAAGCGATTTGGATAAACAGCAGCGCGATTATTTTCTGCATCAGCAAATGAAAACTATCCAAGAGGAACTTGGTGGGGTTTCCTATGATGAAGAGATTGATGAGATGCGTAATAAGGCCAAAAACAAAAAGTGGGGCAAGAAAGTTAAAGAGCATTTCACCAAAGAATTGGCAAAAATGCAGCGCATGAACCCCCAAGTGGCAGAATACTCCATACAACGTAATTATCTAGACCTCTTCTTAGATTTACCATGGAATGAATTTTCTAAAGATAAGTTTGATCTTAAGCGTGCCGAGCGTATTTTGGATAGAGATCATTATGGTTTGGAGGATGTTAAAAAACGAATTATAGAGTATCTAGCCGTACTAAAACTTCGGAACGATATGAAATCTCCAATTCTTTGCTTGTACGGACCTCCAGGCGTTGGTAAAACATCGCTGGGAAAATCGGTTGCAGAGGCTTTGGGAAGGGAGTATGTGCGTATCTCATTGGGAGGATTAAGAGATGAAGCGGAAATACGAGGTCATAGAAAAACATACATAGGTGCCATGCCAGGGAGGATTATACAGAGCCTTAAAAAGGCGGGCACGTCCAATCCCGTTTTTATTCTAGATGAAATAGACAAACTTTCAAATAGCCACCAAGGAGATCCGTCATCCGCGATGTTAGAGGTCTTAGATCCCGAGCAGAATAGCGAGTTCTATGACAATTTTCTTGAGATGGGTTATGATCTTTCTAAAGTAATGTTCATTGCTACGGCAAATAGCCTTGGTACTATTCAGCCAGCGTTGCGGGACCGTATGGAAATTATAAATGTAAGTGGTTATACCATTGAGGAAAAGGTAGAGATAGCAAAGAAACATTTACTTCCTAAGCAGCTGACAGAGCACGGTCTAGATACAACACATTTAAAAATAGCCAAGCCGCAATTAGAAAAGATTGTTGAAGGATATACCCGAGAATCCGGTGTGCGTTCTTTGGAAAAACAAATAGCTAAAATGGTGCGTTACGCGGCCAAGTCCATAGCTATTGAAGAGAATTATAATGTAAAAATTAGTAATGAAGATATCATTGAGGTGCTTGGCGCACCAAAAATGGAACGTGGAAAATACGAAAATAATGAGGTTGCCGGTGTTGTAACTGGTTTGGCTTGGACCAGTGTTGGTGGAGATATACTGTTTATAGAATCCATATTGTCCAAAGGAAAAGGCAATTTGAACATTACGGGTAACTTGGGTAAGGTAATGAAAGAGTCTGCAACCATAGCTATGGAATATATAAAGTCTAACGCAGAGCGTTTTGGAATTGAAAGTTCGGTATTTGGAAATTATAATGTGCACATACATGTGCCGGAAGGGGCAACCCCAAAAGATGGTCCAAGTGCGGGGATTACAATGCTTACCTCTTTAGTGTCTTTATTTACGCAGAAAAGAGTGAAGAAAAGTTTAGCTATGACTGGCGAAATTACCTTAAGGGGAAAAGTATTGCCAGTTGGGGGCATAAAAGAGAAAATACTTGCTGCCAAGCGTGCTAAAATTAAGGAGATAATCCTTTGTGCGGATAATGAACGAGATATCAAGGAAATCAAAGCCTCTTATTTAAGAGGGCTCACTTTCCATTACGTAAAAGATATGCATGAGGTTATTGATTTGGCCTTGACAAATACTAATGTTAAAAATGCTAAAAAGCTAGGGTAATTAGTAGATTTTAAAGGGATGAATTATTGCCTATTTTTGCCAGATAGAAAAAGCAATAGCAAACATGAAAAAAATTACCATAGCCATAGACGGTTTTTCTTCTACAGGTAAAAGTACTTTAGCCAAGCAATTGGCTAAAGTGCTGGGGTATATTTATGTAGATACCGGAGCTATGTACAGGGCGGTAACTTTATTTGCTATGCAGAACCATTTTATTGGCTCTGGTAGAACCGATTTTCAAGGATTGGTGAAATCATTAGATGATGTTGTGCTGAAATTTTCCTACAACGAGACACTTGGTTTCGCTGAAATGTATTTGAATGGAGTAAATGTTGAGAAAGAAATTCGCACGCTTGAAGTGTCTAAAAATGTAAGTCAGATAGCCGAAATTAAAGAGGTTAGGGTTAAGTTGGTAGATTTGCAAAAAGAAATGGGTAAGGAAAAGGGAATAGTAATGGATGGTAGAGATATAGGTACCGTTGTTTTTCCTGATGCCGAACTTAAAATATTCATGACTGCATCTCCAGAAAAAAGAGCTTATAGAAGATATAAGGAACTCCTGGATAGAGGTGATAACGTAGTTTATGAAGATATTTTAGAGAATGTTCAAAAACGGGATTACATAGACTCTCACAGAGACATTTCTCCTTTGATGAAGGCAGAAGAAGCCATAGAATTTGATAATAGCGATATGGGTCTAAAAGAGCAATTCGAAAGATTACATAGCTATGCCTTAAGAATAATAAAGAAACACGAACAATAGTAGGTCTTGATACGAGTTGTAGAAAACCTGAGCTACAAAAAATGCCGTTGAAATTTCAACGGCATTTTTATAAACTGTATTTAATGTCTTACGGATTTGGAATCACCAAAACCTGATCTGGATGTATAACATCCGCATTTTTCAAGATATTGGTATTTGCTTCGAAAATTTGCTTGTATTTCATTGCATCGCCATAATAGTGTTTTGCAATTTTACTTAAAGATTCACCGCTAGCAACAGTATGTCTGTGATACACAGAGCTGTCACCAACAGAAATATTTGCTTTAATATCTGAAGCACTTTCGCCTCCGATAGCTTTTATTTTATCCCAAATTAAATCTTTTTCATAAGGTGTGTTTGCTTCACCTTTAATTTTTAAGACACCTGCATCCTCTGATACATCTCCATTCTTGATTCCTAATTGTTCTCCAAGGTCTAAAACACCTTGATATTTAGCTTTAACGCTCATGTTACTTCTTTTTAATGGTTAAAAAATCTGATGGTAAGATAGCAATATTTAAAGGATTTAAACTTAAAAAAGGGTTAATCCTTAAAAAGTTCTTTATCTATTCATAGGATTATTGGTATAAACATATTTTAATTGTATTTTTGCACACCTTTTTTACAACATAGTTAAGAGCGGAAAAGGAAAATTAAAATATTCATATAACAACTTCTGTATTTGTTGTTTAGCTCTTTAAAAAGATACAGAATACAAATTAATAATCAGCAAATGGCTGAAGAAAAAACACAAGCTGAGGCAGTAGAAACTGCTGAGGTTGCACAAGAAAAAGTGGTGGAGACACCAAAACAAGATCCACAAGAATTTTTAGAAAACTTTAATTGGGAAAAATACGAGCAAGGAATTGAGCGTGTTGAAGATTCTAAATTAAAGGAATTTGAAGAATTAGTGGCAGAGAATTTTGTAGACACTGCCGATGAGGAAGTGGTTACGGGAACTGTTGTTTATATTACGGATAGAGAAGCAATTATTGATATCAACGCTAAATCAGAAGGCGTTATTTCTTTAAATGAATTCCGTTACAACCCAGATTTAAAAGTAGGTGATAAGGTAGAAGTACTTATTGATATCCGTGAAGATAAAAGCGGTCAATTGGTATTATCGCACAGAAAGGCGCGTACGATTATGGCTTGGGACCGTGTAAATGCGGCTCATGACAAAGAAGAAATCGTTAGTGGTTTTGTAAAGTGTAGAACTAAGGGAGGTATGATCGTTGATGTTTTCGGAATTGAGGCTTTCTTGCCAGGTTCTCAAATCGACGTAAAACCAATCCGTGATTACGACCAATATGTAAACAAAACAATGGAATTTAAGGTGGTGAAAATAAACCACGAATTTAAGAATGTTGTTGTTTCGCATAAAGCCCTAATCGAGGCAGATATTGAAGAGCAGAAGAAAGAAATCATTAGCCAGTTAGAAAAAGGACAAGTATTAGAAGGTGTGGTTAAGAACATTACTTCTTACGGTGTCTTTATTGATCTTGGTGGTGTTGATGGTCTCGTACACATAACAGACCTTTCTTGGAGTAGAATTAACCACCCGAACGAGGTTGTTGAACTAGACCAGAAATTAAATGTTGTAATTCTTGATTTTGATGAAAACAAATCTAGAATTCAATTAGGTCTTAAACAATTAGAGAAGCATCCTTGGGAAGCTTTATCTGACGAAATTAAGATTGGTGATAAAGTAAAAGGTAAAGTAGTTGTTATAGCAGATTACGGCGCATTCATCGAAGTTGTTGAAGGTGTTGAAGGTCTTATCCACGTTTCTGAAATGTCTTGGTCTACGCACTTGCGTTCCGCTCAAGATTTCGTAAAAGTAGGAGATGAGGTAGAAGCTGTAGTACTTACTTTAGATCGTGAAGATCGTAAGATGTCTTTAGGTATTAAGCAATTGACGCCAGACCCTTGGACAGATATTACTACCAAATACCCTGTAGGTTCTACACATAAAGGTATCGTTAGAAACTTTACCAACTTTGGTGTTTTTGTAGAATTAGAAGAAGGAATAGACGGATTAATATACATATCTGACCTTTCTTGGACTAAGAAAATAAAGCACCCATCAGAATTTACAAACGTTGGTGATACTTTGGAAGTTGAGGTATTAGAGTTAGATGTGGAGGGGCGCAAGTTAAGCCTTGGTCATAAGCAAACTACTGAAAACCCTTGGGATAAGTACGAAACTGAATTCGCTTTGGATACAGTTCATAAAGCAGCAATTACAGAAATTGTTGACAAAGGAGCTACTATAGAATTCAATGATGATATTACGGCATTTATTCCGCAACGTCATTTAGAGAAAGAAGATGGTAAAAAACTAGGCAAGGGAGAAGAAGCTGAATTCAAGATCATTGAATTCAACAAAGACTTCAAACGAGTTGTTGCAAGTCATACCGCAATCTTTAGAGAAGAAGAGAAACGCAATGTAAAAGCTGCTGTTAAAAGACAAGCTGCTGCCGCAGATGAGGCTAAACCTACATTAGGAGATGCTAACGATGCACTACAAGCGTTAAAAGATAAAATGGAAGCTGATTCTAAGAAAAAGAAATAAGCAACTTAAATTTATCTAACATAATACCAAAAGCCTCAATTATTTAATTGAGGCTTTTTCTTTAGGGCCAAGGTCAAAGATTATTTAATAGAATTGTCTATTTTTGTTTTAGCAAAGTTTTGCGGTCATCTATGAGTCAAAAAGTACTACTTTCCTCAAAAGAAATAAACATCATTCTTCATCGTTTGGCTTGCCAACTTCTTGAAAACCATTTAGATTTTGAAAATACGGCACTTATTGGTATTCAACCAAGAGGTATTTTTGTGGCCAATAGACTATGTAAAATATTAAAGGAGGAATATGGGGTAAAACATATTAATCTTGGGTTTTTGGACACTACTTTTTTTCGCGATGATTTTAGAAGGGGAGATAAAACACTTGAGGCTACTAAAACCAAAATTAATTTTCTGGTTGAAGATAAAAAAGTGGTTTTAATCGATGATGTGCTATATACCGGAAGAAGTATAAACGCTGCGCTAACGGCACTACAATCTTTTGGAAGACCATCTGAAGTAGAACTTCTAACCTTGATAGATAGAAGGTTTAGCCGTCATTTACCTATACAGCCCAACTATAGGGGAAGACAGGTAGATGCTATAGATGATGAAAAAGTAAAAGTAATGTGGAAGGAGAATGACGGTGAGGATGTAATTTATTTGATGAACAGGTAAGATGAGCGAACTGAGTGTAAATCACTTATTAGGTATTAAATATTTGAATGAGTCAGATATTCAACTCATTTTTGAAACTGCCGACCATTTTAAGGAAGTAATTAACCGATCCATAAAGAAAGTGCCCTCTTTAAGAGATATTACTATCGCTAACATATTTTTTGAAAATAGTACGCGAACAAAGCTATCTTTTGAATTAGCAGAAAAAAGACTTTCAGCTGATGTATTAAACTTCTCAGCCAGCCAATCGTCAGTTAAAAAAGGAGAAACATTAATAGATACGGTCAATAATATTTTGTCCATGAAAGTGGATATGGTAGTCATGCGCCATCCCAACCCCGGAGCGGGAATTTTTCTTTCTAAGCATGTAAAAGCCGCAATCATTAATGCCGGGGATGGGGCCCATGAGCACCCTACACAGGCATTGTTAGATTCTTTTTCGATTAGGGAAAGGCTAGGTGATGTGGCTAACAAAAACGTTCTTATAGTTGGGGATATCCTTCATTCCCGAGTGGCACTGTCCAATATTTTCGCATTAAAATTACAAGGTGCAAATGTGAAAGTTTGTGGCCCAAAAACACTTATACCTAAATATATCGAATCTCTCGGTGTTGGTGTGGAAACAGATTTAAGGAAAGCATTGCAATGGTGCGATGTTGCTAATATACTGCGGATACAGAACGAACGTTTAGATATTAGCTATTTCCCTACAACTAGAGAATACACGCAACAGTTTGGTGTAAATAGGACACTGCTAGATAGTTTGGACAAGGAAATTGTAATTATGCATCCAGGTCCAATAAACAGAGGGGTTGAAATCACTAGTGATGTTGCGGATTCAAAACAGTCCATAATATTGAACCAAGTAGAAAACGGCGTTGCTATTCGTATGGCGGTAATCTATCTATTGGCTTCTAAAATAAAACAATAGACCTATGATTTTTGATAAAGAGGGAAATATAGCAATCGTATATCAGGAAAAGATTTCAATAGCTATGTTTTTGGAAAACCTGGAAAAACAATACGACAAAGTAGCGAATGATAATTTGATTTTGAACCTTTTCTCTTTTGAAAAATTAACTACGGGAGATGTACTAGAGTTTTTGCAAGTTTCAAAAAAGCATAAGGAAAATGGAAAATCTTTTGTCATAGTAACAGATAAGGTTTCTTATGATGAAGTTCCCGAAGAAATTATAGTAGCTCCTACCATACAAGAGGCTAAGGATATTATTGAAATGGAAGAAATTGAACGAGATTTAGGCCTGTGAAGCTCACTATACTCGGTTGCTATGCCGCCACCCCTAGAACACTAACAAATCCTACGGCCCAAGTTCTTGAAATTAAGAACCATATGTTTTTGATTGATTGTGGAGAGGGGACTCAGGTACAGCTTCGTAAACATAAAATCAAGTTTTCGCGAATAAATCATATTTTTATTTCACACCTTCATGGAGATCACTTTTTTGGCCTTCCTGGGCTCATTTCTACTTTTCGTCTTTTAGGTAGAGACAAAGAAATGCATGTATATGGTCCTAAAGGTATAAAAGACGCGATTACCTTATTGTTGAAATTAGGAGATTCATGGACAAATTATCATTTGTATTTTCACGAACTGACCTCCAACGATAGTGAGATAATCTATGAAGATGACAAGGTTAGCGTCGCGACGATACCTTTAGAGCATAGAATTTATACCAACGGATATCTTTTTAGGGAAAAGTTGGGTGAGCGTAAATTAGATATCGCTGCCGTGGGGAAATACGGGATTGACAAGGCTTATTATAGGAATATAAAATTAGGTAAGGATGCGGTCTCTAGAACTGGAGAACTCATTCCTAACAACAAACTCTCTACAGACCCTAACAAGCCTAGATCATACGCGTTCTGCAGTGATACGGTCTTCAAACCAAGCATTGTTCCTCAAATAAAAAATGTAGACATTCTTTATCATGAATCTACTTTTCTGGAGTCTGAAGCAAAGTTAGCCCTAAAAACAAAGCACACCACAGCAAAGGAAGCCGCTACCATTGCTAAATTAGCCTCGGTAAAAACCCTTATTTTGGGGCATTACTCCACGAGGTATAAAAGTATTGATTTGTTTAAAGAGGAAGCCAAATTGGTATTTCCAGTTGTAGAACTCGCCGAAGACGGGAAGATCTTTCAGTTTTAACCTCTTGTTTATTTTCTTTCATTAAATTTTTGATAAAAGCAAAATTCACACTTTAAA
Organism: Maribacter sp. R77961; assembly: GCF_044594925.1. Classification (GTDB taxonomy): domain Bacteria; phylum Bacteroidota; class Bacteroidia; order Flavobacteriales; family Flavobacteriaceae; genus Maribacter. The sequence goes on from NZ_CP138991.1 coordinate 528,241, forward strand.
TTGTCACTTCTTTTCCTCAACTTTGAGTATCTTACTTATAAGTTCTAAAGATGCAGAAAAATCTAGGTAATTATAGAAAGTCATACGAAAAAAGTGAATTGTTAGAGGATAGTATATCCGATAACCCCATGCAACTATTTCAGACATGGTTTTATGAAGCAGAACAATCTGGCGGGCTAGATGAACCCAATGCCATGACCGTATCCACACTTGGTTTAGATGGTTTTCCTAAGAGTAGGGTAGTATTGCTTAAGAAATATAATCACGAGGGCTTTATTTTCTACACCAATTATGAAAGTGAAAAGGGTAAAGCAATAAGTGCAGACCCTAAGTTGTGTTTGTCTTTTTTTTGGCCCAATTTGGAAAGACAGATAATTGTAAAGGGTAATGCGGAAAAGATTCCTACAAACCTCTCCGATGGTTATTTTGAGTCTAGACCAGAAGGGAGTCAGCTGGGAGCAATAGTATCCAATCAAAGCAGTGTTATCGGTTCTAGGGAAGTTTTAGAACAAAAATTAAAGGCCTTGGAATCTGAGTATAAAGGCAAAGAAATTCAAAGACCGGATAATTGGGGAGGCTATATCGTAAAACCGGTGTCCATAGAATTTTGGCAAGGCAGGCCAAATAGATTGCACGATAGGATACGTTATACGCTTCTGAAGGATTTAAATTGGAGAATAGAGCGCTTGGCGCCTTAATTGAAAAATAAATGAAGAATCTATTGTTAATGCGTCATGGAAAATCCTCTTGGGAACTAAATGTTAGTGATGAAGATAGGGCGTTGCTGCAAAGAGGAATATCAGATACAAAGCTGGTTGCACAGGAATTGGCGCTGAAAGCATTTCATATAGACTATGTATTTTCGAGTCCGGCAAATAGGGCCTTACATACCGCTATGATAAGTTTGCGCGAGCTAAGGTTTCCACTTGATAAGTTTGAGGTAGTCCCCGAACTTTATGATTTTTCTGGTAATTACGTTATAGATTTTATTAAAAATCTTCCGAATGAATTAAGTACAGTTTTGATATTTGGTCATAACCATGCTTTTACCCATATTGCTAATTCATTAGGAAGCCAACATATAGAAAACGTGCCGACCGCAGGGTTTGTGCATCTACAAGTAGACGTGGAATCTTGGGCATCGCTTTCTAAAGGAACAACCATACAAACCATTTTTCCAAAGCAGTTAAAGAAATGATGAAGAACAAGAACCAATATATAAACAGGGAGATTAGCTGGCTTAGATTTAACGAGCGCGTACTACAAGAGAGTGCGGATAAAAATGTGCCATTAATAGAACGCTTGCGATTTGCAGGTATTTTCTCTAATAATTTGGATGAATTTTTCAAGGTGCGTTATGCTACAGTGAAACGTATTGTAGAGGCAGGTAAAAAAGGAAAAAGCGTTTTAGGAGGAGAGGTTGCTAAAGACTTGCTAGAGGAGATTACAAAAATCGTTATCAAGCAACAGGCAAAAAGTATTGATATCATTAGGGATATCGAAAATGAATTAGAGGAACAAAATGTTTTTTTAATCACAGAAACGGAATTATCAGCTTCACAAGAGGAATTCGTAAAGAAGTACTTTTTACAAAATGTAAGTCCGCAACTTACTTCGATTATATTAAGCGATTATGCTGAATTTCCTACCTTGAAGGATACCGCCGCTTATCTGGCTATTCGAATGTTATTGAAACCAGATGACAGAACAAGGGAGACTTCAAGAAAAGTAGAGAAAAGGTTTGCGCTTATAGAGATTCCCAAAGGTATTGAGCGTTTTGTAGTGTTACCAAAAGAGGGAGAAAAGGATTTTGTAATTATGTTGGATGATGTTATCCGGTTCTGTATGGATAGTATTTTCACGATGTTCGATTATAGTTCTATATCGGCACACATGATTAAGATTACCAGGGATGCAGAACTGGATATCGACAATGATTTGAGTAAAAGCTTTATCGAAAAGATATACTCTAGTGTAGAACATCGAAAAATCAGTGATCCCGTGCGCTTTGTTTATGATAAGCAAATAGGCAAGGATACGCTAAACTTCTTGAAGGAGAAGATGAACGTTGAAGATACTGATAGTGTTATTCCAGGCGGTAGGTACCACAATAAAAGGGATTACCTAAGTTTTCCAAGTCTTGGAAGGCAAGATTTGTTATACGATAAAATTACACCATTACCTGTAAAGGGATTAAGCTTGGAAGGCAGTCTATTGGAAAAAATAGCCGATAAGGACTATTTACAGTACACTCCGTACCATACTTTTTCTTACGTGCTTAAATTTTTAAGGGAAGCGGCATTGGACCCAAAGGTCAAGACCATTAAAATTACGGTGTATAGATTGGCCAATGATTCCCAAGTAGCGGCATGTTTATCAAATGCAGTGAAGAATGGTAAACAAGTTACCTTACAAATAGAGTTACGTGCTAGGTTTGATGAGCACGCAAATATCAGATATGCAGAGGAGCTTCAGGCAGAGGGTGTAAAACTCATTTTTGGTGTTCCGGGGCTTAAAGTACATAGTAAAATTTGCCTTATTGAACGCGAGGAAGAGGGTCAAATGAAGCGGTACGGATTTATTAGTACGGGTAATTTTAACGAATCCACGGCAAAAATTTATACCGACTACACCCTATTTACTGCTCATGAACCAATTTTGAAAGAGCTAAATAAAGTTTTTGACTTTTTTGAAACTACCTATAAAATAAATAAATACAGGCATTTGATCGTATCTCCGCATTACACAACTAAAGTGTTCAAGAGTTTGATAGATCAGGAAATCGAAAATGCTAATCAGGGTAAAGAGGCATTCATCAAAATAAAGATGAACAGCTTTACTTCATATAGTATGATAGATAGATTGTACAAGGCAAGTAATGCGGGGGTTAAGATACAGTTGATTGTTCGTGGTATTTGCTGTTTAATTCCTGGCATCAAGGGTATGAGCGAAAATATAGAGGCAATTAGTGTTGTGGATAAATTTCTAGAACACCCCAGAATGTTCATTTTCTGTAATGATGGTGATACAAAAGTCTATATATCATCAGCAGATTTCATGACCCGTAATTTAGAGAATAGGGTAGAGGTTGGTTGTCCTATTTATGATGAGGATATTAAGCAGGAATTGATTGATACATTTGAGATATCTTGGGAAGATAATGTAAAAGCAAGAGTTTTCAATGAAGCTCAAGACAATGCATACCGAAATAACAACAAGAAAAAAGTACGCTCGCAGTTTGCACTTTATGATTACTACGTTGACAAATTAAAAGAATAACTTTTGAAAGTAAAAAAGTTTGCAGCTATAGATATTGGGTCAAATGCAATTCGTTTATTGACCCATAATGTAATAGAAGAGCAAGGAAAGAAAACACAGTTTCGAAAAAGTGCCCTTGTCAGGGTGCCTGTGCGTTTAGGTGAGGATTCTTTTACCGTTGGGGAAATTTCGGAACATAATGTGGAGCGTATGGTAAAAACCATGAAAGCCTTTAAACTCTTGATGGATGTAGCAGGAGTACAGAATTATAGAGCTTGTGCAACTTCTGCAATGCGTGAAGCAAATAATGGTAACGAAGTTATCAATCTCATTGCTGAGAAGGCAGGTATACGGGTAGAGGTCATAGATGGCAAACAGGAGGCAGCGATAATTGCTTCAACGGATTTAAAGGAAATTATCAGAGAAGACCAATCTTATCTATATATAGATGTTGGAGGGGGAAGTACGGAATTTACCTTATTCACTAACGGAAAGATAAAAGTATCTAAATCCTTTAAATTAGGTACCGTTCGTTTATTGAATGATTTAGTAAAGGAATCTACTTGGTTTAAGTTAAAAGAATGGATTACTGAAAATGTCAAAGATACCGCCAAACTTTCTATTATCGGCTCTGGCGGAAATATAAATAAACTTCATAAAATGTCTGGTAGAAAGGAAGGTGAGCCTTTGTCCTATATTTGGTTAAATGCACAATACCGCTTTTTGGAAAGTCTAAGTTATGAGGACCGTATATCCGAATTAGGATTAAATCCTGATAGAGCGGATGTTATTATACCGGCAACGCGAATATTTTTATCCGCAGCTAAGTGGAGTGGTGTAAAAAAGATTCATGTCCCAAAGATTGGACTATCGGATGGTATTATCAAGAACCTGTATTACAGTCAAAAAGAAAATGAGGCCTAGCCATGAATGGTTTCCCTTGTACTCAGATTTCTCATTATTTCCGCTTCGTAGTCAAGAAGATCTTGCCATTTTTTATTGACCGTTTCTAATTCTCCATATTTCCGTGCAAATTTCAAGAACATCGTATAGTGGGAAGCTTCACTCACCATTAATTTGTGATAGAATTCGGCCAGTTCTTTATCTTCCAACTGTTCAGACAAAAGCCTAAAGCGTTCGCAACTTCGTGCTTCAATTAGTGCAGCATACAAAAGTCGATGCACCAACTGTGTGGTTCTGCTACCTCCTTTTGGGAAGAACTTTATGAGTTCTAGTACATAAGCATCCTTACGGTCTCTGCCTAGTGTTTTTCCACGGGCTATAATCCTATCATGTACCATTTTAAAATGACCCATTTCCTCTCTTGATAAGGCAATCATCTCTTCTATAAGTTCGGTATACTCTGGGAAAGAAACAATCAAGGAAATGGCTGTGCTAGCCGCCTTTTGTTCGCAATAGGCGTGGTCGGTAAGAATTTCGTCAATATTTTTTTCAACGATGTTTACCCATCTTGGGTCTGTAGGTAGTTTAAGGCCGAGCATATTTCTATCTAATTTCAATCCTTTGTATACTAAAAGGATGGTTTACGCCACAAAAATAAGACATAATGCGTTTTAATAATTATTTTTGAGAGAAAGTAAAATTCAAATAAACTGCATGCAAATAAGCGATGACATCTACAATGTTTTAAAAACTTATGACAGTCAAGATTCAATTGTTTGGCTAGCAGAAAGAATAGCTAAAATTCAAGATTCAAAGGCTAGCAAGGATTTATTTATGACCTATAGCTTGTTGGCCTCAAAATTTAAGGCAACAGCGTTACTCGATGCAAACTCAAAAGTTTCGGAATCGGTATCACTATTCGTTTCTCATAAGGCTAGTTTGTTAGAGATTTCAAGAATTTATCTTCTCGTAAAAGTATTGGAAATAGATGCGAATCACTTTGGGCCTAAAGTAAACAGTATCATAGAAGTCGCCGATACAGGAGAGTTAGAGACTTTCTTAAAATACCTGATTTTATTACCTAACCCTGAAGTTTTTAAAAGTACAGCTGTAGAAGCCTTACGTACTAACATAGCTACAGTTTTTGACGCTATAACTTTAAATAACCCGTATCCTGGAAAGTATTTTAATGATCAACAGTGGAATCAAATGTATCTTAAAGCTGCTTTTATGGAAAGGAATCTCTCAATGATACAGGCTGTTGATGAACGTTCTAATAAGGATCTTACACGTATTATTTCGGATTATGCGCATGAGCGCTGGGCTGCATCTAGAAAAATTGACCCCTTATTTTGGCGACCGGTTACTGGTTTTTTAAACGACACGCTTCTTTTGGATATGAAACGTTTGCTTTCTAGTGATGATTTGCAAGAAAACAAAGCAGGCGGATTGTGTTGTTTTAATTCTAAAAATGACCAGGCCTTGAAAATGCTGAATCAATATCCGCAATTAAAAGATAAAATAGCTTCAAAAGAAATAACTTGGAATACCTTAAAGAATTAGATTATGGAAGATAAAATGATGATAATAGATCCACATGTTCATATGACCTCTCGTACTACAGACGATTATGAAGCAATGGCTAATGCTGGGGTGGTGGCCGTCATAGAACCTTCTTTTTGGCTAGGCCAGCCTAGGACTCAAGTAGGGTCTTTTCAGGATTACTATAGCAGTCTGGTGGGTTGGGAACCTTTTAGAGCAAGCCAGTTTGGTATTAAACATTATTGCACCATAGGATTAAATTCTAAAGAGGCTAACAATGAGGCCTTAGCAGAGCAAGTAATAGAATTGTTACCACTTTACTTACATAAAGAAAATGTGGTGGCCATTGGCGAAATAGGCTATGATGACCAAACACCGGCAGAGGATAAGTTCTTCAGGATGCAATTAGATATGGCTAAGGAATTAGATATGACCGTTCAGGTGCACACACCCCATCGCGATAAAAAGGCAGGCACTATTAAAAGTATGGAGGTATGTTTAGAACATGGTTTAGACCCTGCAAATGTAATTATAGACCATAATAATGAGGAGACCGTAAAAGAAGTGTTAGACAGAGGTTTCATTGCTGCATTTACAATATACCCTAAAACAAAAATGGGAAATGAGCGTATGGTAGAGGTGGTGCGGAAATTTGGAAGTACAAATATTATTGTCGATAGCTCTGCGGATTGGGGAGTTAGTGATCCGTTAGCAGTCCCAAAGACGGCTTCATTGATGCTTAAACGTGGTATTCCTAGAGAAGATGTTGTAAAGACTTGTTATAAAAATGCTTTAAATGCTTTTAGTAAGAATGGTAAAATGAAAGAGGAGCATTGGTTAAATCCTAATGGTATTAATCAGTCCCAACTTTTTAACGATAATAGTGTTCTTCGTGGACAGAAGCCGCGAATAGATGATGACCAAATAGCCTAGCATGAGAAAAAAACTCATGGGTTTTGCCCGTTTAGCAAGACCTGCCAATCTGCCTACCGCTGCTGCTGATATTTTGGCCGGTGCCGCTATTTGCGGGTTTTTTATCATTAACAATGATCTTGTCACTTTAGGAGATGATTCTTCAAAGTTGTTTCTGCTGGTTCTATCCTCGATATGTCTTTATGCTGGTGGTGTTGTTTTTAATGACGTTTTTGACGCGAAATTAGACGCTGTTGAACGTCCGGAAAGACCTATACCTTGCGGTTTAATACCATTATGGCAAGCTGTGCTGTGGGGAAGCTTATTAGTAGTTACAGGATTGATTTTTGCTTTCAAAGTCCAGCTTATGAGCGGTATAATTGCTGCTATTTTAGCAGCTACCATCTTTACATACGATGCTTATTTTAAACATGATGTTTTTTTTGGCCCTTTAAACATGGGTATTTGTAGAGGGCTTAACCTTATGCTTGGAATGTCAATAATGGGTGCCATTGTAATTTGGTGGATTGCAATTATACCTGTCATCTATATATTTGCGATTACTTTAATAAGCAAAGGAGAGGTACATGGTAATAATAAAAATCATATACTTAAATCGGCTGCAATGTATGTACTAGTGGCAGCATTAATTATGTTTACCATTATAACACGTACAGATAATGCACTTTTGGTATTACCTTTCTTAGTATTATTTATCTTTTTAATTTTTAGGCCATTGCTTAAGGCGTATCGAGTAAATTCTCCTGAGCATATAAAAAAGTCGGTTATTGCGGGGGTTTTGTCTTTAGTGGTTATGGATGCATGTTGGGCCGTTGGTTTTTCTAATTGGTATATAGGATTAGGTGTCTTATTACTTTTGCCCCTATCTTTAGTACTTTCTAAACTATTTTCTATTACTTAATATATGGAGTTGAAGCCTATTAGACAATCTTTCTCGGTGCAATATGAGTACCAGTTGTTTTTTACACAAGGGTTATTTCAAATAGGCAATAGTATCCTTTTAGATGTTCTGAAGAGTTATAAGAAGGAAGCACCGATAAAACTACTTTTTATAATTGATAACGGTGTTTCTGAAGCACATCCAGAATTAGTAAATCAAATAAGACGGTATTGCGATTTAAATTCAAATCACTTAATACATACACAAAGTATTCTTGTTGATGGGGGCGAGCAAGTTAAAAATAAAACCGAATGTGTTGAACAGGTACTCAAGGGTATAAATGAATATGCTATTTGCAGACATTCTTTCGTAGTCGTTATTGGAGGAGGCGCAGTGATAGATATGGTTGGTTATGCCGCGGCAATTGCACACAGAGGAGTTAAACTAATCAGGATTCCTACAACGGTACTATCTCAGAATGATGCTGCTGTTGGCGTAAAGAATAGTATCAATGCTTTTGGTAAGAAGAATTTTTTAGGAACTTTTGCTACACCATTCGCAATCATAAACGATAGTGATTTCTTAAAAACCTTAGAACAGCGCGATTGGATTTCGGGAATAGCAGAAGCAATTAAGGTTGCGCTCATAAAGGATAAAGAATTTTTCGCATACATAGCCGAAAATGCCAGTGCGTTAAAAGCGCGGAAAATGGATGCCATGCAGTATGTCATCTATAAATGTGCCGAAATGCACATGCAACATATATCCCAAGGCGGTGATCCTTTTGAATCTGGTTCTTCAAGACCGCTCGATTTTGGACACTGGGCGGCTCATAAATTAGAACACATGACCAATTATGAGCTGCGCCACGGAGAAGCTGTTGCCAAGGGTATTGCTTTAGATATTACCTATGCACAGTTAATTGGTTTAATTTCACAAGAGGAATTACAGCATATTTTAGACGTACTATTGGCAATAGGTTTTGATATAACGCTTCCAATACAAGAAGAAGAAATTGATGCCTTGTTAAAAGGTATTGAGGAGTTTAGAGAACACTTAGGAGGCCAGCTAACCATTACCTTGATATCTGGAATTGGTAAAAAGCACGATGTACACGAAATAAGTCTAGAAATAATGAAGCAGGCCATCGAGAAACTAAAGGCTTATGCAATTTTAAAGTAACTAGTCATGTTTGTAGAAAATTCATTTCATCTTTCTTATTGCACAAATATCCATCCTGGGCAGAACTGGGAAAGTACTTTTCAAAGTTTAAAGGATTATGTTCCCCAAATTAAACATGATGTGTCACCTGAAGATTCCTTTGGACTAGGACTGCGCTTATCTAATAAAGCCAGTGAAGAGTTAGACCAGGGCACAAATATGACCGATTTTCAAGATTGGTTAAGTGAAAATGATGTTTATATATTTACCATGAACGGTTTTCCTTATGGAAATTTTCATGATGAACGTGTAAAAGAAAATGTACATGCACCAGATTGGACTACCGACAACCGCGTTGCCTATACCATTAGACTCTTTAATCAATTAAAAACTTTATTGCCAGATGAACATTCTGGAGGAATATCAACGTCTCCTATTAGCTATAAATATTGGCATAAAACCAATGGTGCTAAAAAGAAAGCTTTTGAAATTGGTGCAACGAACATGATTAAGATTGCAAAACACCTTTATGATATTGAGCAAGCTACGGGTAAGTATTTGCATTTGGATGTAGAACCAGAGCCAGACGGTCTTCTAGAGAATAGCGATGAGGTACTGTCTTTTTATGCAGACTATTTAGTTCCTATAGGAATCCAAGAACTTAAAAATGAATTAGGAGTTTCACCTTCGGAAATTGAAAAAATCGTTAAACGTTACATTACTGTCTGTTACGACATTTGTCATTTTTCGCTAGCCTATGAAGAACCAGAGGATACTTTTAAGAAATTTAAATTAGCAAATATAAGTGTAGGTAAGATTCAAGTTAGTGCTGCTTTAAAAATCCTATTTAATGGTGAAGGTGATGAAAAGGTTTGGGAACTGCTTTCACAATTTAATGAACCTACCTATTTACATCAGGTTACCGAAAAAGTCGGGAATAAAGTAAAAACCTATAATGATCTTCCTATTCTATTGAAAAATAGGGGCAACTTCAATGAGTTACGGGCGCATTTTCACGTGCCCATTTTTGTTGAGCAGTTTGGTGCTTTGTTTTCTACACAAGACCATATTTTAAAAACGATAGCTTTCTTAAAAGAAAATAAAGTAGTAGAACATTTAGAAATAGAGACCTATACTTGGGATGTTTTGCCTGCTGAATTAAAAGAAGATCTGACACCTTCTATTACCCGAGAGATCAACTGGTTAAAAGACCGCTTATAGTATGAAAAAAACGGTAGTTATAAATGTAGTTGGTCTTACGAAAAGGTTAATAGGAGAACATACGCCCTTTATTAAATCGTTCTATGAAAAAGGGAAAGCTAGTTATATAAAGCCTGTTTTGCCTGCGGTTACTTGTACCGCCCAATCTACGTACCTTACTGGGAAATGGCCTTCAGAACACGGTATTGTAGGTAACGGATGGTATTTTAAGAAAGAGTGTGAGGTGAAATTTTGGCGACAGTCAAATAACTTGGTAGAACAACCCAAGGTGTGGGATGCACTAAAAGCTAAAAACCCTGATTTTACCTGTGCCAATCACTTTTGGTGGTACAATATGTACTCAACCGTAGATTATAGTATAACACCCAGGCCTAATTATCTAGCGGACGGTCGTAAAATACCTGATATTTATTCGCATCCGGCGGAGTTAAGAGATACTGTTCAAAATGCCTTGGGCACCTTTCCATTATTTGAGTTTTGGGGTCCAAGAACCACTATTAATTCTTCTCAATGGATAGCCAATGCTGCTATAGAAACGGATAAAATGCATGACCCAACTTTGACATTTATTTATCTGCCTCATTTAGATTATAATCTGCAGCGTTACGGGTTAGATTTTGATATCATCAACAAAGACTTAAAAGAAATCGATACGGTAGTACAACAGTTGGTAGGTTATTATGACAAAGCGGATACGAACATTGTTTTATTATCAGAGTATGGAATTACAAATGTTCACCGTCCTATTCATCTGAATCGGGTTTTACGAAAAAAAGGGTATGTAACTATTAGAACCGAGCGCGGTTTAGAACTGTTAGATGCTGGCGCAAGCGATGCCTTTGCCGTTGCCGATCATCAAATTGCCCATGTATACATAAAAAATCAGGAGCATATTGCTGTCATTAAAACAATGCTTCAACAGTTAGAAGGTGTGGAGCAAGTACTTTCTGGAGCGGAAATTAAAAAAGCGAACCTGCAACATGAACGTTGTGGGGACCTAGTGGTCATAGCCGATAAAGATTCGTGGTTTACCTATTATTTTTGGTTAGAAGATGCTAAGGCACCAGATTATGCAAGAATGGTAGATATTCATAAAAAACCAGGTTATGACCCCGTGGAAATGTTAACGAATCCAAAGGATAGATTGGTTACGGTCAAGGTGCTTTGGAAGCTTATTAAAAAGAAACTAGGTTTTAGAACAGTCATGAATATTATACCTATTGATGCTTCTCTAATTAAGGGGTCTCACGGGCGTATTCCTGAGGATATCAAAGATTACCCAATGCTTATTACAAACAATGAAAATCAACAAGAAACTACAACTATTGATGCCGTAGAAGTATTCAAAGTCATTGAAGATCACGTTTTAAATTAAGTTTATATGAATAGGTTATTTAAGGTTATTGGTTATTTGTTTACTGTGTTGTTTGCTCTAGGTGCGGCTGTTCAGTACAATGATCCAGACTCCTTGGCTTGGATAATGATTTATGCGCTAGCCGCAATTATTTCGTTACTTTTTGTACTGAATAAACTAAAAATAATAGTGCCTTTAGTTTTGGGAGTACTTTGTTTTATAGGGTTTGTTTATTTATATCCGGCAGATTTTCAAGGTTTTGATTTAAATGATGGAGATATTAAAACTGTAGAATTGGGGCGCGAGGCTTTTGGATTGCTGATAATTGCTTTGGTATTCTTTATTTACACCTTTGGGTTAAAAAGAAAACTAAAGATCTAAATCGAACTCTTTTCGCAACAAATCTATTGCAGGGTTTTTCTCCCGTAATTTCTCGTACTTCTCTTCTGGAGTAAAAGCGAATTTTTTAGCGCTTTCTTCGTTAACCGAGATTTGAAGTTGAATAAAATGATTATTCAGTTTAGCTCTTAAATACTCCATTAGGTCATAATTGCCACGCTCTATTTCCTTTTTCATAGTGCCATTTGGCAATTCAATACAAATGGTGAAATTTTCTCTAAGCTTAGGAATATCAGTATTTAAGTTAGATGCTAGTATTTTTTGACCTTTAGCATCAATTTCTTGTACAAAATCTGCCCAATGTTTTCTAAGGTCTTCTTCGGTAAACACTTCCTTAGGTAAAGCATCTTCATCTAAGACAACTTCAATCCTATTGAGTTCGTGTTCCTTTTTTGCTTTTAAACTAGAGATAGACAAGCCAGAAACACGCTTGGCAGGGGCGGTTATATTAATTTTCTTTGGAGCAGGTTCTTGTGTTGCAGGAAGCGGTTCAGAAGGTGGTAACGGTGTTTGGACCTTATTTTGCGCTTCAACTACCTTGTGCTCTTCCGAACTAATTTCGGCTGACTGTGAAATTACAGTTGCTTCTTTTTCTTCAACCTTAGGTGTATGTTGTTCAACTATTTTTTGAAATTTCTCTGCCCTTTGTTCAGGTACGGTATTTATGTCAGTTTCAGGTTTTGTAGGAGGAGGGGTAGTAGTTTTAGGTGCAGCGTTTTCGTAAAAGGCTGCCGGAGCAATGTAATCAACTGTTTGGTTGTTATTCCTTATTGCTTCAGGATTTTTTTTTCTCCATCAAAATCGATAGAGGCTAATTTCATTAGTGAAAGCTCTACTAAAAGCCTTTGGTTTTTACTGGTTTTATACTTTAAATCACAGTCATTGGCAATGTCCAGCGCTTTTAGCAGAAAACTACTGGAAGTACGTTGCGATTGTTCACGATAACTTTTTTGAGCTGCTTCTCCTACTTCTAAAAGCGCTATTGTATCTTGATGTTGGCATACCATCAAATCTCTAAAGTGCGAAGCTAAGCCAGCTATAAAATGATGGCCATCGAAACCTAGTGCTAAAGTTGTATTGAATAGTACTAATAAATGAGGAATATTATGGTCTAGAATAAGGTCGGTAGCTGCGAAGTACGTATCATAGTCCAATACATTTAAATTCTCCGTTACTGCCTTTCTAGTAAGCTCTTTACCGGAAAAACTTACCACACGGTCAAAAATCGATAGTGCATCACGCATAGCACCATCTGCCTTTTGCGCTATGATATGTAATGCATCTTCCTCGGCATTAATACCTTGGCTTTCGGCGATATATTTTAAGTATTCAGCCGCATCTTTAACCGTTATCCTTTTAAAATCAAAAATTTGGCAACGCGATAAAATCGTTGGTATAATTTTATGTTTTTCTGTAGTGGCAAGAATAAAAATGGCATGTTTTGGTGGCTCCTCTAAAGTCTTTAAAAAGGCATTGAATGCAGATTGTGAGAGCATATGTACCTCATCAATAATATACACTTTGTATTTACCTACTTGTGGGGGTATACGCACCTGGTCTATGAGACTTCTGATGTCATCAACGGAATTGTTTGATGCGGCATCTAATTCAAATATGTTAAAGGCGAAGTCTTCCTCTGGGCTTTCGGTTCCATCAGAATTAATTTGTTTTGCAAGAATCCTAGCACAAGTGGTTTTACCTACACCTCTTGGCCCACAGAAAAGGAGTGCTTGTGCCAGATGATTGTGTTCTATTGCATTTTGGAGCGTATTCGTAATAGCTTGCTGCCCAACAACATCCTTAAATGTTTGGGGTCTGTACTTTCGTGCCGATACAATAAATGGTTCCAAATTCGATTTTTTCGTACTACTACAAATATAAAAATTGAGGTCAATTCTATGAGGTATTTCAGCTACAGATCATCCTTAGTTATCAACAATTACAGTACATTTGCCGCTAGCAGGCCAACCTATCGCGGTTCGATTTATCGAAACGAGGAAAGTCCGGACACCATAGTGCAGTATAGCGGGTAACGCCCGTCCGCCGAGAGGTGAGGACAAGTGCAACAGAAAGCAAGTACAGTTCGGCTGTAGTGAAACCAGGTAAACTCTATACGGTGAAACGTCATGTAAACCGGTGTTTGAGGGCGGCACGCCCGAGTCGAAGGGTAGGCGGTTTGAGCCTTTGGGTAACTAAGGGCCTAGATAAATGATAGGTAGTTTAGAACCAAGTTCTAAACACACAGAATCCGGCTTATGGCCTGCTTTTTCAATAAAACAGCAAATCTCTGATTTGCGTAGTTTTATTTAACCCTGAGCGAAGCCGAAGGGTCTGGGCAATCAAAATCGTATAACTTAAACAAATCTCCGATTTGCGTAATCGAATTAACTCTGAGTAATTCTTATCAATTCCAGTATTTCTGATTCGCACGACTCCTATAGTTTTTGGTGTTCTTAGCTAGCCACATAAATTAATCGCTGTTTTAGGATAAGGCTAATACGTCCTCCAAGGGAATAGTCCATTATTTTAAAGAACCTCATGGAGAATATTCCAAACAGATTTCAAATGATATTATTAATATTTATAAAATAAATTAATGCATATCATCAAAAACATAAATAAGAATATATGAATTAAATAGTTCAACTTTGTGCTCGATAACTAAAACAACGTTTGTATGAAATCTAGTGTATTGCATCAAAAATCTAATGAAAATTTAAATGAAACTGCAGTAAAGGTTGCGGTAGCTAAAGGAGATGGTATAGGTCCGGAAATTATGGATGCTACCTTAAAAATTCTAGAAGCGGCAGGTGCTAATATTGAACCAGAGTATATTCAGTTAGGAGAACAAGTTTATTTATCTGGAAACTCTGCCGGTATTGCCAAGGACACTTGGGATATTATAAACAGAAACAAAATTATATTAAAGGCTCCTATTACTACCCCACAAGGAAAAGGCTATAAGAGTTTGAACGTAACATTGCGTAAATCTCTAGGGTTGTTTGCAAATGTTAGACCAGTAACGGCCCTTTACCCTTACGTGGAGACTAACTTTCCTCAAATGGATGTGGTTGTAATACGAGAGAATGAAGAGGATTTATACGCTGGTATCGAGCATCAGCAAACACAGGATGTAGTACAGTGTTTAAAATTGATAACAAGACCGGGTTGTGAAAAGATAGTAAGGTATGCCTTTGAGTATGCAAGGGTTTACGGACGCAAGAAAGTAACTTGTATGGTAAAGGATAACATTATGAAACTCACGGACGGCTTGTTCCACCAAGTTTTTGATGAGATAGCTGCGGAATATCCTGAAATACAGAACGAAACACAAATAATCGATATAGGTGCTGCTCGATTAGCGGCAAACCCAGAAAACTACGATGTAGTGGTAACTTCAAATTTATACGGAGATATAATTTCTGATATTGTTGCAGAAATCGCCGGTTCTGTTGGTATGGCCGGTTCGGCTAATATTGGAACAAATGTAGCCATGTTTGAAGCGATACACGGATCGGCCCCAGATATTTCCGGACAGAACATTGCGAACCCTTCTGGTCTGATCAATGCTTCTATATCGATGCTTGCCCATGTGGGTCAGACGACCATTGCCGATAAAATTAAGAATGCATGGTTAGCAACGATTGAGGCAGGTTTCCACACGGCAGATATTTATGGAGAAGAGAACAGCAAGAAGAAAGTTTCTACATCTGAATTTGCAGATGAAATTATTTCTAGGCTAGGGCAGGACCCAAATCACTTTGTAGGGAGTAATATGGCTAAGGGAAAGGGAAAAATAGAAATACCTGAATACAAAAGAAAATCCGAAAATAAAGTGTTGTTAGGGGTAGATGTTTTTATTGATTGGAAAGGGAATAACCCGGAAGAAATAGGACAAGCATTATCCCAGATAAATGCATTTAAATTAAAATTAAAAATGATCACCAACAGGGGTGTTAAAGTGTTTCCCGGTGGTATGAAAGAGACCTATTGTACGGATCACTGGAGATGTAGGTTTGTCGCAAAAATTGCGGAGATAAATACAGGAGTTCCTGTATATGCCCAAATTAATTTTGAGCAGATAGTAGCCTTATTGTCAAAATTACACACGAAAGGCTTTGATGTTATTAAAACGGAGAATCTTTATGAGTTTGATGGTAAAAGAGGATTTTCGCTAGGACAGGGAGAATAGATAAAACAGTGTTGAGTTAGTTTGAGTTAGCTAAAAAATCCACGCAATGGCGTGGATTTTTTTTGTGTTTGTTCATGGAGATGACTCATCCAAAATAATTCAAGCCAAATATGATGCTTAGATAACTCCACAGCATAATGGCGAAAATATGAATGGTCGTTTCAAACTTTTTTCCTTTCCATAATTTTGATGAATATCCAAAAAATTGAATGATAAGTCTAACTGTCCAGAATAGTCCCAATCCTAAAGATATACGCTTTCCAAAATCAGTTTCAGTCAAGTCTTCTGAGGAGGTTAAACATAATAGCCCCATTAAAAATACGGTAATGGCTATAAACAAGGTATGTATCACCATCATTTGCCGATTAATTAGACTTAGGGCTTTAAGTTCTTCCTTCCATTTAAAATAGCTTGGAAAAATAACATGAACTATTGCTAAAATCATTAGTAATACCCCAATAATCTTGATATGAGTTTGCATAGTTTAGTAGTTAGGAGCGCTGGTGAAAATTGACATAAATGGAGTGAACTTTGTTTCTTTAAACGATGAAAAGCCAGATTCCTTGAAGGCTTTTTTCCAAGCTTTTCTTGAGAAAAAATGAGTAAAACCTATGGTAAAGGCCAAAAAGTTGGGTAAATCCCTTAAATGTTCAACGGTAATTATTTTACCGTTTTCTTTACAAATTCTGCGGCATTCTTTAAGAAAAACTACTTTTTCCTCATGTGTGCGAATTTCATGGGCAGCAGATAACAAAAAAACGAGATCTACTGATTTATCCCCAACTGGTATATGGTCCGTGCTGATTTGTTTGGTGTTGGGATATGCCAAACTAACTTTTCTTGCCCGTACAATTGCCGGTTCTGTATGCTGTTTTGAATTATAAAAATCGAATACTTTTAATTCAGATTTTGGAAAATTATGTTTTAAAATGAAACTCGTCTCGTCAAAACCAGCATTAATACTAACCAGCTGTTTTGATTTTTTTTCTAGTAAGCCCAAATCTTTTAACCACTTAAAATTGTAGTAGCCGGAAAAATCATAAACATAGGCTGAAATAACTAAAGGCATTAGTAGTCCATATAGAAATGTCCCAACTATTACCCAGCGCCACAATACAGGTACTTCGAAAATAGCTAACCCAAAAAGAATCAAAATCAAGACAACTATACCTGCTACATAAAAGTGCCTATTAAAGCTTAGTATGTTTAGTACACCTTGAAATTTCCTTCTTTTTAACTCCATGCTTCTATTTTGCCTTTTTTCCAGTAGTATGGAACATTACTAACAACGAAAGCATTTGCTAAATTTATATTTTTGAAACGTTTTGTCTCAAGAAACCCAACTTCTGCCTTTTTAATAGCTAACGGTTTGGGCTTCCAATTTTGGCGAACTCCTTCAATTATCAAAACTTCTTTTTTTTCTTTGTTATAAGTGAAAGTAAATGGTAACGGACCTGCAAAGCGTCTTGCTTCTTTCCACTCTTTGAATGGTGAACCATTTGGTAATGGCACCTCCTCCTTGTTCATTTCTAAAACAACATGCAACCCAGATTTTTTGGAGCTAACGGTTAAGTAAGAATCTTCAGTGTAATAATCAATGTCTGTAGTTGTGTAGTTATAATAGGTAAAAATATTCCCAAAGAAAGACATTTTGTGTTTATTGGTTTCTGATTTTAAGATGTACAACCCTCTTAAACTCTTTCCTCTCTTGTCCGTGTACCGCACGAATATCCGGTATCCGATTAAAAAGAAATTATTCCCCATAAATTTTGGAAAACCTTTGGGTCTAAGTCCTTTTGTATTCACCATTGCCAGAGCTACAAAAGCCCATTTATCATCGAAGGTATCTAGTGTTAAACATTCAGGAATAAGTCCTTTAAGTTCTTCTTGGGCTATGGCGTAGGTTAGCACAATGGAATTTTCAAAATGGGTTTCTACAGCAAAGGGATGTTTTTTTAAAAATTGCATGTTAAGTTTTAACGTAATTCTTTTTTCAAAATAAACTCGTAGTAATATACTACTCCAATAAATAGTAAAGCAAAGAACGAATTAAGTTTTCCCCAGAGCAATAGTTCGGGAACTAATATGAATTCCAGTAGATTCATTACGGCAACGATACTAATTTGAGTAATTGCATTTATCCTGGATTTAAATTTTGAGATTACCCAAATAGCCATTACAATTTCAGAAATTCCAATAGCCATGGTAAGCATCCTTGAGTACGTACTGCCTAGAATCTGTCCCACAATTTGTTCGTGTCTAGGAACAAGGTTAAGCACTTTACATACCAGTCCATTGACCAACCAAATAGTAGCGATAATAATATTCAATACCCTATGAAGGTTATTTACACGCACGAAATATGATTCTTTTTGCTATGATTTAAAAAAACTAAATACACTGCCGCCATATTTTCTAGCACGTTCAAAATAAGGGAGGTGTTCTAAACTAGTATGTTTGGAATGTTCTATTATCAATACCCCATCTTCCAAAAGCATTTCTTTTGAAAAGACCAATTCAGGGATTTTTACAAAATCTGTCAATTCCATGCTGTAAAAAGGGTCTGCGAAGATGATGTCAAACTTTTCTGAGTTTTTACTTAGAAATAAGAAGACGTCACTTTTTAAGGTTCTAATATCCAATTCTAGCTGTTTAGAGACCTTGTCGATATAATTAGTACAGCCCATATCAATATCCACAGCAAGGATATGTTCAACTCCTCTTGATGCAAATTCGTAACTTATATTACCCGTACCAGCAAAGAGGTCCAATACCCGCAAATCAGCAAAATAATAGCTGTTATTTAAAATATTAAATAAGGCTTCTTTGGCCATGTCTTTTGTTGGCCTTACGGGTAAATTTTTAGGCGCGGTTAGATTCCGACCTTTATGTTTTCCTGATATTATTCGCATTTATAAGGTGTTTAGTACAGTAAAGTCAATAGATTGGTCCTGGGGCTCACCCAGTTCCAAATGATGCGTAGCGTCAGGAGCAAAGATGGCGATATTCTCAATATAGTTGTAAGAGAGTTTATAGCGCTCATCATCTTCTGAGATATCGCCAAATAACTTTACAGGAACGGTTTCTGTATCCAATTCTAACTGTTCTAAAACAAACAAGAGGTAGTAGACGAAATCCTCTTTTGTTTCATAAAGAAAGCTGTTGTACAATTTGAGATTTTTAGCAGATGTTACCGTAATGTCTAACTGTCTTTTACCGACATTTACGTAACAAACCGCTTCTTTGTTTTTAGGATAATTATTCAGCAAAGACTGTACAAGTATAGATCCATTATGGAAAAAGGAAAATTCTCCGAAAAGGTCGTAGATATAATTATTGATGTTTGTGTAGGGTACATAAACATTAATAATATCTTGATTTTCTATTTCATCGTATGCCAAAGTATCGGTCGGTAAAACTTTGGTGTTGAATTTTAAGTAGTTAGAAAGTTCATTTACTTGGAACAAGGGCCTCGGGACTAAAGCAAAAAGTGTATTTCTATGGATAAGAACAACTTCGTCGAACACTTTGTTGGCTAAGTCATGTTTTTGAAACAATTGGGTAAGTTCTTCCAAAACTCTTATGGGGTTCAACTCCTCTGAAAACACCTGTCTATCTGAGTAAAGTATTTTTTGTGAAACCGTATCGGCCACACAAAAAGAAAGTCCATTCAAGCTAACCTGAATGGACAATTTCTTAAAATTTGTATCGGCTATATCTAAACCGCTATTTGTCTTCTTTTTTGTCATAAACTGATGGCCAGTTTCCACTGGTACTTACTTCCAGTAAAGAACCTACTACTATTTCACTTCCGTTAACCTCCTCAACACTCATTTGTGCGTTTTCTCTTGCTACAAGGTCTTTAGGTTGATCTGCTAATAAAATATTTTTTTTCACTTTCGCCTCAAAAACTGGTGCTCTGTAACCGCTTTTGTCAATAATATCGGCTTTCATTGTAATTTTCTCGCCAGGAACTCCAGGAACATCCATTAAACTCTTGTAACGGGTATCACTTTTATAAAGAGAATCTTTAACAGATACAAAAGCCAAGGTGTCTATAATTTTTACCTCTTTTAATAAATCAATTTGATAGGTTTCATCATACTGCATAAAAGAAGAATCTCTTTGTTGCGTGATGACATATTTGCCCGTATCTATAAATTTGATAAGACTATTAAAATCTTTTGCATATCTACCATTAACAGTTTTGTATGCTTCTTGCGAGTTTTTAATGTCCTTTAGCTTGGCGATTACTTGGCCAAAACGTTCTTGTTTAACTTTTTTAAATTCAATAGGCCCGGTAACCGAATTATAGATAAGGTAACCTAAACCTATACATGCAATCCAAAGTACAATTTGAATAATGGTCTTCATTTCTTTGAGTGTTAATTTAATTTAGTGGTTCTCACAAATCTACAATTTTTTTTTAATGAGAAAAGTTTTTGCGCTAAAAATCCTCTTTATCTTTGAGCATCCATGAAACCATTAACTGACGCCACTTTTTATTCGGAATTAAAGTCCAAATTTCCCCATATACCTACCTTAAAGCAAGAGATTGTGCTACAAAAGTTGGCCAGCTTTATCTTATCAAAGGTAAAGGAAGAGGTTTTTTTGTTGAAAGGCTTTGCTGGTACTGGTAAGACTACGCTAATCGGCACATTAGTAAATAGCCTTTGGAAAACAAGAATGAAATCGGTTTTAATGGCCCCAACGGGAAGGGCGGCAAAAGTGATGTCCAATTATTCCAACACCCAAGCTTTTACCATTCATAGAAAAATATACTTTCCAAAGAAACAAAGCGGTGGGGGAGTGCAGTTTGTTCTGGCACCAAATAAACATAGGGATACTTTGTTTATTGTAGATGAGGCTTCTATGATACCAGATACTCCGGCAGATTCCAAACTATTCGAGAACGGCTCGTTATTAGATGATTTAATGATGTTCGTGTATTCGGGGCATAACTGTAAATTGTTATTGATTGGTGACACGGCGCAATTACCACCGGTGCATTTACAATTGAGTCCGGCTTTGGACGGAGATAAACTGTCACTAAATTATAACAAAGAGGTAGTTCGTTTAGAATTAGATGAAGTCGTTAGGCAAGCTAAAGATTCTGGTATATTGGCAAATGCCACCATTTTAAGAGAGCAATTACAGGGCGATTATTATGATGATTTTAAGTTTGATGTAAACCCGTTTAACGATATTGTAAGGCTTATAGACGGTCATGAAATTCAAGAGGCTATAGATGAATCTTATTCCAATAACGGAAAGGAGGAAACTACCATAATCGTGAGGTCAAATAAGCGGGCTAATTTATACAACCTTAATATTAGGGAACGGATATTATTTTTAGAGAATGAACTTGCTGCGGGCGATTTTATGATGGTGGTCAAGAACAATTATTTCTGGCTAAAACCCAATTCGGAAGCAGGTTTTATTGCAAATGGTGACATTATAGAAATTTTGGAAATCTTCGCTTTTAAAGACCTTTACGGTTTTAAATTTGCAGAGGTAAAGGTGCAAATGGTAGATTACCCTAATATGAAACCCTTTGAAACTGTTTTATTGTTAGATACCATAAAAGCAGAATCACCTTCGCTGTCCTACGAAGAGGGTAATAGGCTCTATCAAGAAGTAATGAAAGATTTTGCACATGAAAAATCCAAATACAAGAAATTTCTTGGAGTTAAAAACAATAAATATTTCAACGGATTACAGGTTAAATTTTCATATGCTATTACCTGCCACAAATCACAAGGGGGACAATGGGAAACGGTCTTTGTGGAGCAACCTTATTTACCTAATGGTATAGACAAAGAATATCTTAGATGGCTTTATACCGCAGTCACTAGAGCCAAAAGGAAATTATATTTAATTGGCTTTAAGGATGATTTTTTTGTTGAATAGGAAAAGGTTATTTTAGTCATTTATAAAGAGTTGTAGCTTTTAAAAAAAAGAAAATTATTGAGAAGAATTTCCATTAAAAATGTAAAACCAAAGAATGACAACTGAAACTATACTGAGCATTTTTCTTGGGGTTGGCCTTGCCGCCTCGGTCGGTTTTAGGGTGTTTTTACCTTTATTCGCATTAAGCCTAGCGTCTTATTTTGGTGTTTGGGATTTGAACGACAATTGGGAGTGGATAGGAAGTTTGGTTGCTGTGTTGACTTTGGGCGTAGCTACCGTGGTAGAAATCTTTGCTTATTTCGTTCCTTGGCTAGATAATCTATTGGATAGTATTGCGGTACCCTTGGCAGCAATTGCAGGTACTGCGGTTATGGTATCTACGGTAGCCAATCTGGACCCGGTCGTTACTTGGTCTTTAGCGATTATAGCTGGTGGTGGCACGGCAACGGCCATTAAAGGTGCTGGAGCTACAGGAAGACTGGCATCAACAGCTACTACAGGTGGTTTGGCAAATCCAGTCGTTGCAACCGTAGAAACAGGCACCGCAGCTGTAGTTACGGTAGCTTCAATTTTTGCACCTATACTTGCAGCAGTACTTGTGATTATTATATTGACGATTATTTTTAGAATTTATAGAAGTTTAAGACCAAAGCAAAAAACATAGACAGTGAAGATAATAGCAATGATACCGGCAAGATATGCTGCATCTAGGTTCCCTGCTAAGTTAATGCAGGATTTATCTGGGAAGCCAGTAATTGTTCGCACTTACGAAGCTGCGGTCAAAACCGGGCTTTTTGACGAGGTTTATGTGGTTACGGACAGCAAAATTATTTATGATACCATAACAGAAGAAAGCGGTCTGGCTATAATGAGTAAAAAAGAACATGATTGTGGAAGTGATCGTATCGCAGAAGCGGTTATGGATATGAATGTAGACATCATTGTTAATGTACAGGGAGATGAGCCCTTTACGGATAAAGAGAGCTTAGCAGCTGTTATTGAGGTTTTTAAGGCGGATGCAGAAAAAGAGATAGATTTAGCCTCTTTAATGGTCAAAATAACAACGGATGACGAAATAAATAATCCGAACACCGTAAAAGTGATTGTGGACAATAGAAATTTTGCACTATATTTTTCCAGGTCGCCCATACCTTTTCCAAGAGCAAAGGGCGAACATACGGTCTATTATAAGCACAAGGGCATATACGCCTTTAGAAAACGTGCGTTGATGGATTTTCAAAGGTTACCCATGTTGTCTTTGGAAGCAACCGAAAAAATTGAGGCGATTCGCTATCTAGAATATGGTAAAAAAATTAAAATGGTAGAAACATCTGTCTCGGGAATAGAGATTGATACGCCAGAAGATTTGGAAAAAGCACAGGCTGCATGGAGATAGATTTTAATGAAATTAAAGTCATAGGGTTCGATGCTGATGATACGCTCTGGGTTAATGAAACGTATTTTAGGAAAGCAGAAGAAAAGTTTGCCGAATTATTGGAGGGCTATGAAACAAAGAATAAAATAGACCAGGAGCTCTTTAAGATGGAAATTAAAAACCTAGAGCTATATGGATATGGTATCAAAGGTTTCATGCTTTCCATGATAGAGTCCGCTTTGGAACTTTCAAACAATGAAATTTCTCAAGCAACGCTTTTGGAATTACTGAATCTTGGAAAAGAGATGATAGCCCATCCTGTGGAATTATTAGATGGGGTGGAGGAAGTTTTACGAAATTTAAAAGGTAAATATAGATTGATCGTACTCACAAAAGGAGATTTATTAGACCAAGAAAGAAAGCTGGTTAAATCTAATTTGTCAACCTATTTTCACCATGTTGAAGTATTAAGCGATAAAAAGGAAAGAAACTATAAAGATTTACTAGATCATTTGGAGATTTCCACGGAGGAATTCTTAATGATAGGAAATTCTTTAAAATCAGACGTATTGCCACTGGTTAATATTGGAGCAAGGGCAGTACATGTGCCTTTTCATACGACGTGGAAACATGAAGAAGTAGAGGCGCCAAAAGAAAAAAAGGGATATTTAACCGTCCACAAATTGGTTGATGTATTAGAATATCTGTAGTAGTTAAATGGAGATTAAAAAGAAAATAGTATTGAAGAAGATACCTACTAGAACTTCAGAAAAATTCAGGAACTTTCCTATGGTTCCGAGAGTTGTTTTTGGAAACGGAAGTTTTGACCAATTAGGGGATATCCTACTGCCAAAACGTAAACATTCCGAAGCACCTATTATTTTTTTGGTAGATGATGTTTTTGAGGGGTCGGCACTGATTCCTCGAATACCGAAAATTTTTTGTGACCAAATTATCTTTATATCTGCAGCGGAGGAACCTAAAACAGCTCAGGTAGATGCGTTAGTTGCTATGATCAGACAAGAATACCAAGAATTACCCTCAGGCATTGTAGGTATAGGAGGTGGAACACTTTTAGATTTGGCAAAAGCAGTTGCTATACTATTGACCAATAAAGGTAGTGCTTCGGAATATCAAGGTTGGGATTTAGTACATAAAAAATCTATTTATCATGTTGGTATTCCAACAATTAGTGGAACAGGAGCTGAGGTTTCTAGAACTACTGTTTTGCTGGGTCCAGAGAAGAAGCTCGGCATAAATTCTGATGAAACAACATTTCATCAAGTTATTTTAGACCCAGAACTCACAAAAGGTGTAGCGCACGATCAATGGTTCTACACCGGTATGGATTGCTACATTCATTGTGTGGAATCGTTAAACGGTACTTATCTAAATGCCTTTAGTCAGAGTTACGGGGAAAAGGCAATGGATCTGTGTAAAGAGGTGTTTTTGACAGACTTGACAAAGGCCGCATCTAGGGATAAGTTAATGATGGCTTCTTGGCACGGCGGTATGAGTATAGCGTACTCTCAAGTAGGTATTGCTCACGCTATGAGTTATGGACTTGGTTACCTATTAGGTGTAAAGCATGGTATAGGAAATTGTTTGGTGTTTCAACACTTAGAGGAGTTTTATGCTGATGGAGTTAGTACCTTTAATAAAATGATAGACCGACACCAGATTGAGCTTCCCAAAGGTATTTGCGAAAATTTATCCGAAATGGAATTCGATAAAATGATTTCCGTAGCCTTGAGCATGGAGCCGCTTTGGGAAAATGCATTAGGAGACAATTGGAGCGCTATAATAACTCCAGAAAAATTAAAAGCTATCTACCAGAAGATTTAGAACTCTTGTTAACTGTTTGTTGGTAAGCAGTCGAGAACAAAATCAATAAACAACATTATCGATGCAGCGAATAGCAAAGTTCATTTATTTTAAATTATTGGGCTGGTCTCTTGAAGGGGAGTTTCCTTCGCACCTGAACAAATTTGTAATTCCTGTAGTGCCACACACCAGTTGGTGGGATTTTTTCTTAGGACTTTTGATACGTAAAGTCTGGAATGAAGAGATAAATTATATTGGTAAGAAGAGTCTTTTTGATTCTCCATTAGGCTGGTTTTTTAAATGGACTGGCGGGGCGCCTATAGATAGAAGTAAAACTAACGATACGGTAAGTGCCACCGCACAAATTTTTGAAGAAAGAGAAATTTTTAGGTTGGCCTTGTCACCAGAGGGTACTCGTAAAAAAGTCGCGAAATGGAAAACAGGGTTCTACTATATTGCAAAGGCGGCCAAAGTTCCTATTGTACTCGTTGCGTTTGATTATGGAAACAAACAAATTAAAATATCGGAACCTTTTTCTCCGTCAGACGATATATCTGCGGATTTTAAGATTTACGAGGCCTTCTTTAAAAATGTGAAAGGTAAGGTGCCGGAGTTCAGTTTTTAGACCGTTCAATTAATTTTTTGGTATACTTTTCTTCTTTTTTCTTAGTGTTTCCAGGGAAGACCATTGTAGTACTGGAATAACTACTTCCAAAAGTGGCTGAGGCCAAATATACTTGGTCTAGGGCATCTAAAACTTGGTGATCGGATAATTCTCTCAATGGATGGGTGAAAACGGACCAAATTATCTCATCACTAAGCGCATATTTCACATCCAAGGCGGAGTGAAAGTTGGCCACTAAGGCATTTAAAATTTCTTTTTCACTCACTTCACCTCGCTTTACTATGGGTGTTATGATACGCATTCTATTCGCCTTTTCATCATAAATACAGAATATGGGGCTTTCTTTATAAAAGATATTATAAGAACTTCCATTTTCAACAACCGTTTCCGCAGCTTGTTCAAAAAGTTCACCTAATCTATCAGGGGTCATTTCTTGGCCTTTAGCTTTTGGTGAAAAAATTAATAGTAATAGTATTAATGTACATCTCATGAATCCTATTTTATATAAAGTCGTTATTCTTTACTAAAGATTACAACATACCTTTCCTAATTTCTTTTTGAAGTAAAATTAGGAAATCGATGAACTACTGATTTTTTTAACATTTCATTTAAAACTCCATAAAAAAGGCTACGTAAGTATGGGCGAAAAACAATTAAATCATTTAGTATTATGAACAGGAATTTTTTAAAAATCGGATTTTTTATAGGTTTAGGAGTGTCTTTGATTACCTCTTGTGACAAGGACGATGACAGTACTGATAATCCAGAAAATTTAGAAAGCACACAATTGTATGCTTCAAATAATAATGATGGAAATATAACAGTATATGATATGGTTTCAGGAGAAGTTAACACCCTGGCCACCACATCTACAATGGCAGAAGGTGTGTATTACGATGCGGATACGGACGAGATTATTCAAGCGTCACGCTCAAGTAATCAGTTGAATGCTTACACAGGAATAACCACCTTATTAAATGGAACGTCTATTAATGTTTCCGTTTCAGCAGCTTTTTCAAGTGAATCCTCATTGGAAAGCCCTAGGG
Source organism: Maribacter sp. R77961 (assembly GCF_044594925.1). Taxonomy (GTDB): domain Bacteria; phylum Bacteroidota; class Bacteroidia; order Flavobacteriales; family Flavobacteriaceae; genus Maribacter. The sequence continues at coordinate 554,864 of NZ_CP138991.1, forward strand.
ATATAGCGGTAAAGGATGATCTTGTTGTAGTTTCTGATAATGCGGATGTAGATGGTGACGAAACCACTGCGGACGGACGTCTTTTTATCTTTACCAGAAGTAATGGAAACTTAACGCTAAGGAACACTGTGGTAACTGATTTTGCTCTGTGGGGAATAGAATTTGTTGGTAATGATTTATACGCCGTTGTAGACAAAACCAACCAGTTAGCAGTTTTTGCAAATTTCACGGCAACAAACACTACAAATACAACTGTAAGTGCTACAAAAACAATAGCTATTGAAGGTATCGTAAGAACACATGGCCTGGCTTATGATAAGGGAACAATGATTCTAACAGACGTTGGAAGTGCAATGGACGATGCAGATGGTGCATTTCATATTATTTCTGATTTTGATTCAAAATTCAATGGAGTTTCAGATGGCGGAATCCTTGTTGTTGCAAATAACCAAACAAGGGTTGCGGGTAGTGCCACTTCTTTAGGAAATCCTGTTGCTGCAGAATACGATGCAGATTCAAACACGGTATTTATAGCTGAGGCGGCTAATGGCGGAGGAAAAGTTTTGGCTTTTTCTAATGCTGATGCAGGTGGTAATATTTCACCATCGGTAAACAATAGTTTGTCCAAGGCATCTTCCCTTTACTTTTATAGCAACAAATAATAAAAGAATAATCTTAGTTGGTTAGGTTGTAGGTTGGATGGCCCGTTTTGAGAGACGGGCCATTTTTACTCCTGCATTGTATGATACACGTTCTGTACGTCGTCATCCTCCTCGATTTTTTCTAGGAGTTTTTCTACATCGGCCGTTTGCTCTTCGGTAAGTGCCTTAGTTACTTGTGGAATTCGCTCAAAACCAGAAGAAAGGATTTCAATTTCTCTATTTTCTAATTCTTTCTGTATGGCGCCAAAACTTTCAAAAGGAGCATAGATAAGTATACCGTCTTCATCAACGAAAACTTCTTCAGCTCCGTAATCTATCATCTCCAATTCCAATTCTTCTGGGTCAATACCTTCCGCGGGAATTCTGAAGTTACATGTATGATCAAACATAAACTCTACTGAACCAGAGGTTCCAAGGCTTCCGTTACATTTATTAAAATAACTTCGCACATTAGCCACAGTTCTTGTGTTGTTATCCGTTGCGGTTTCTACCAGTATAGCTATACCATGGGGCGCGTAACCCTCAAATAATACTTCTTTATAATCACCAAGACTTTTATCACTGGCTCTTTTTATGGCACGTTCCACATTGTCTTTAGGCATATTTACAGCCTTGGCATTTTGGATAACAGCCCGCAATCTCGCATTGGAATCCGGGTCCGGACCTCCATCCTTTACGGCCATGACAATATCCTTACCGATACGTGTAAACGCTTTGGACATGGCCGCCCATCGCTTCATTTTCCTTGCTTTTCTAAATTCAAAAGCTCTTCCCATGTGTTTTCTTTAAATTATGAATTCAAATTTAATAAAATATTAGAATGCTGGTTAAAAGTTGTAATCCGTAACGCGCATCCTCTAATCACTTTCAATTATTTCTTCAATACTCCTGGCCAAGGTGAAATCTTTTTCAGTTACGCCATTTGCATCATGCGTATTTAGTCGAATGTTTACCGTTTTGTAAACGTTACTCCAATCTGGGTGATGTCCTTGAGCTTCACATTCAAAAGCTATTCTAGTCATGACGGAAAAAGCCTCTTTAAAATCTTTAAATTCAAAAGTGGTTTCAATGGCACCATCAACATATTCCCAACCTTCTAATTGGCCTAAGTAATCTGCTATTTGTTTGTCTGTAAATTTTTCCATTTTAATTATTTTAGTAAATGATATCAATTCAAAACATGATGCTCTATGATGTCTTGGTATGTAAATCTAAGATTTTTAGGTAGTTTGTTTGTTTTAGGTAGTACTGCTAAATATCTATCTTCATTAGTGGTATATACTCTTTTGATAATTGGGTTAAAATTACCGACGCGTTCTAAGACCTCTTTTATAAAGTCTTCATGGTGTACTAAATCTGAACTACCTAAATGAAAAATCCCCGTTTTATTTCTGTTGATAAGATAATGAATTTGCTGTGTAAGCTTATCATCATTAGTAACATTTAAAATTAGATTGGGAAAAACCTCTACGGGCTCGTTAGCCAAAATCTGATTTTTCATTTCTTTTATCCTTGGAGAACTATTACCAAAAACCATAGGAACACGTAATATTCCCATTTTTTTTGATGGAAGTCTAAGAAGCATATTTTCTATTTTTATCTTTAAACGTCCGTAAACACTTTCGGAAAGGGTTTTGTCATTTTCGTACGAAGGATATTTACTGTAAGCATCAAAAACATTGGCAGAGGAAAGGAAGTAAAGTTTACAATTATTTTTGTTCAAGTATTCCATGATATGTTGATGGGCAATAACTTGAGCCGCAAAACTTCCTCGAAGGGCAGAAATGATAACATTAGGTTTAACAGCCTTTAGAATAGGAAAGATATCATCTTCATTTAAATCGAACCTAATAAATTGTTTATTGGATTCAAACGTTCTTCCCGCGTGGCAATAAGTGCCGTAGGTATCAAAGTAACCACGTAGTTCTTTGTAAATGGCATTCCCTAAAAAACCACTGCCACCGAGGATTAAAACTTTTTTATTTTCCAAACTAGAATATTGATAATTCGGTCATTGTAGTTAAACGCTCAAGAGCCTGCATACCACGTGCAGAATTCCCTTTTTTATTCAGTCCAGGCGACCATGTAGTAATGCAAAATTTATTGGGGAGCAGGGCAACGATGCCACCACCAACTCCGCTTTTGCCAGGTAAACCGACCTCAAAGGCAAATTCTCCTGCTTCATCATAAAATCCACAGGTTAGCATTAGTGCATTAATACGTTTTATTTGATTAATAGTTAAGTAACTCGTATTTCTCTTGCATTTTCCTCTGTTCATATAGAGGTAAAAAGTATCACAAAGTTGCTTGCAGCTCATACTTAATGAACATTGATGAAAATAAAAATCTAAAACATCTTCTACCTTATTGTTTAGATTGCCATAGGATTTTAAGAGATTAGCCGCAGCATAATTCTTGAAGCCAGTTTCTTTTTCAGATATAGCCACGCTTTCATTGTATGAAATTGTAGAGTCATCTGCCAGCTTTCTTACGTAGTTTAAAAAGTCTTCCTTAGGGTTTTTAAGTTGGGTAACCAAAATATCTGAAATGACTATAGCACCAGCATTAATAAAAGGATTTCTAGGAATACCGTTTTCTTGCTCCAAGAGCGATAGATGGTTAAATGGGTCACCAGAAGGTTCTACATCAACCCGTTTCCATATTTCCTCACCCAGTATACCTAAGGCCATTGAGAGTGTTAGTACTTTGGAAATACTTTGCACGGAAAACGCTTCATTAGCATCTCCTGCGGCATAGGTTTGTTGATTAGCATCAATGAGATGAATTCCAAATTTAGCACTACTCACCGTAGCTAATTCAGGAATATAGGAGGCTACAGTGCCAATAGCACTGCTGTTTTTTACCTCTTCGAGTATGCTATCAATATTTTTTTGAAAATCTGGCATTAGCTTTTGTAAAATGGTAATTTCACAACGGTAGCGGGAATAGCTTTCTTGCGAATTTGTATCTGAATTTTACTGCCTACTTTCGAAAAAATGGTTGGAACGTAACCTAGACCAATACCTTTCCCCATTGAGGGAGACATGGTGCCAGATGTTACCACCCCTATTTTTTTTCCTTGTCCATCAACGATGTCATAATCATGGCGTGGAATTCCTCTTTCATCCAATTCAAATGCAATTAATTTACGTTCTGGACCATGTGCCTTTTCATTAGCAAGTGCCTCACTGTTTACAAAATCCTTGGTGAATTTAGTAATCCAGCCCAGTCCTGCTTCAAAAGGTGAGGTAGTGTCATTGATATCATTTCCGTAGAGACAGTACCCCATTTCCAAACGCAAGGTATCCCTAGCTGCCAATCCTATAGGTTTTATCCCAAACTCCGCACCAGCTTCAAAAACCTTGTCCCAAACCTGTTTTACATCGGTATTTTTGCAATAAATTTCAAAACCACCAGAACCAGTATAACCAGTAGCCGATATGATGACATGTTCTACTCCGGCAAAATCAGCGACTTTAAAATTATAAAATTTTATTTCTTCCAAATTAACAGTAGTTAAAGACTGCATGGCTTCAACCGCTTTTGGTCCTTGAATGGCCAATAAAGAGTAATCCTCAGAAATATTACGCATATCGGCGTTGAACTCCGTATTGTATTTTGAAATATGATTCCAATCTTTTTCAATATTAGAGGCATTGACCACCAATAAATATTGCTCTTCTTTAATTCTGTAAACAATTAAATCATCTACAATTCCACCAGTTTCATTTGGTAAGCAGCTGTATTGCGCCTTTCCGATGGTTAGTTTTGAAGCATCATTGGACGTAACTCTCTGAATAAGACTAAGGGCACTGGGGCCAGCTATCAAAAATTCACCCATGTGCGATACATCAAAAACACCAACACCTTTTCGCACCGTTTCATGTTCTGCATTTACACCTTCATAAGAAACAGGCATATTATAACCTGCGAAGGGTACCATTTTTGCACCTAATGATTCATGAGTTTTAGAAAGCGCTGTATTTTTCATAAAGTAGTTTTATTTACGCAAATTTATAGAATTATTTAGGGAATCTACTTCGTGATAAAAAGATGTTTCCTAATTATTAATGCGGCCTATTTCTTAAAAAAATAGTAATTTGAAATTCTAAAAATAAATACATGTTAAAAAGATTTGCGTTGCTAGGTTTTGTTTTGTTATTCATACTACAAACTAAGGCACAAAATACGCCCAAGGATTTTCTCCCTGCCGAGTTTCATAAGACAAGAAGAGATAAGGTTCGGGAAATGATGCCAGCGAATAGTGTAACCATTTTTTTTGCCAACGCCGAGCGCAACAGGGCAAATGATGTAGATTATATATATCACCAAGATCCAGACTTTTATTATTTAACAGGGTATAAGGAGCCTAATTCAGTTTTGGTGTTGTTTTCTGAGGAGCAAACAGGGTTTAATGGTAAAACTTTTAATGAACTCATCTATGTTCAGGAGCGCGACCCTGAAGCAGAACAATGGAATGGTAAAAGACTTGGCGTAGAAGGAGTTAAAGAACAATTGGGTTTTGAAATGGCTTTTAATGGCAGCGAATTTTCTGCTATTCCTGTAGATTTTACAAGCTTTGATAAGGTTTCTTTTTTTGATTTTAAGAATGATTATCGGGATAAAGACGGAACGGAAGACCTCTTCGATTTGATTAAAACCTTTAAAGTGAAAGCAGATTATCCAGTAGATTACGATGCAACAAAACAACAGTTGTATACCATGATAACGTCAACATCTGTTGAAAATAGTGCCAATGTTGCCCAGACATTGGGCCGTTATTTAAACCGCTATTCTAATCTAAAAGAAGATGAATTTTTAAGTAGTTATGTAAATGCTACCGATGAAGGTTTAAGAAATGAAATAAAGGAGAAAGTTTTGAAGGTTCAGAAATCCAATAATTTGGATTCTGCTATTATTTCAGAAATTATGAATACGTTGAGAGAAACAAAGACAGATGAGGAAATGGTGCTTTTAAAGAAGGCAATTGAAATATCCGCAGTGGGTCAAATAGAGGTAATGAAAGCAATGCATCCCAATATGTCAGAGACCGAAATACAGGGTGTACATGAATATGTTTATAAAAAATATGGAGCGGAATACGAAGGCTACCCATCTATTGTAGGTGGTGGAAATAACGGCTGTATTTTACACTACATAGAAAATAATAAATTGGAAGTTGGTAATGACTTGGTTTTAATGGATTTAGGTGCGGAGTACCATGGTTATACCGCCGATGTTACGCGCACCATACCGGCTAACGGGAAGTTTACAAAGGAACAAAAACAGATTTATGATATTGTCTATGATGCTCAGGAGGCAGGTATAAAAGTTAGCGTTGTAGGAGCTCCTTTTCAAGCACCCGGTATTGCATCTAATGAGGTGGTGGCCAAGGGTCTCCTAAAACTAGGTATCATTAAAGATATTAGCGAAGCTAGAACTTATTTTCCTCATGGCACCTCGCATTATTTAGGACTTGATGTCCATGATAAAGGCACCTACGGTCCTTTTCAACCAAATACGGTGATTACGGTAGAGCCTGGAATTTATATTCCAGAAGGAAGCGATTGCGATAAAAAGTGGTGGGGTATTGCAGTGCGTATCGAGGACGATATCCTCATAACAGAAGAAGGACCTGTAAACCTTTCCGCGATGGCTCCGCGCACTACTGCCGCTATCGAGAAAATGATGAAACTACCTAGTCCACTAGACGATTTTAAATTACCTGCTTTGGACTAAGCGTGCAACAAGAAATTTTTTAATCCTTTAAAAGAGTCAATTTGTATTGACTCTTTTTCTTTGTCCATTACTTTTTGAATCTGTTTTGGTATTTCTAGTGCTTGCGCAATGGTTTCCTCTACCACGTCTAAAAACTTTACAGGGTGTGCAGTCTCCATAAAAATACCATACGTATCAGGAAATGATTCTTGATATTTTTTGAGGCCTAAATAACCAACGGCGCCGTGTGGGTCTGCGATATATCCTGTTTCTGTATATATTTTCAATAAAGCTTCTTTTGTTTCGGAATCCGTAAAGGAGTAGGAGGAGAGGTGTTCCCTTAAGCGGTCTAAATTATCTTGAAAGAGATGTCGTATTCTTATAAAATTGCTCGGGTCACCCACGTCCATTGCGTTAGATATGGTTGCAGAGGATGGTTTAGGGTTGTATTTACCCGTTTTCATAAACTCTGGTACGGTATCATTAACATTTGTAGCTGCAACAAAATGTTTTACGGGCATTCCTAATTTTTGAGCAACGATTCCTGCACAGATATTACCAAAATTTCCACTTGGAACTGAAAATACGATATCCTTTCCTTTTGATTTAGCTTGTTTGTAAGCGAATAAAAAATAAAATAATTGAGGTAACCAACGGGCTACATTTATAGAATTTGCGGAAGTTAGTTGCATATTTTCTAACAATTCCTCATCTAAAAAGGCAGTTTTTACCATTTTCTGACAATCATCGAAAGTGCCAGCTACTTCTAATGCGGTAATATTTTCACCGAGGGTAGTTAGCTGTCTTTCTTGTATATCGCTCACTTTTCCGCTTGGGTAAAGAATTACTACGTTTACTCCTTTAACACCTAAAAAGCCATTAGCTACTGCACCGCCAGTATCGCCAGAGGTAGCCACTAAAACCGTAACTTCATCATCCTTATCACGCGAAAAATATCCTAGGCAATTGGCCATAAAGCGCGCACCTACATCTTTAAAAGCCATAGTTGGGCCATGAAATAACTCCAAGGTAGCTACGTTTTCTTCGATTTGCACCAATGGAAACTCAAAGTCGAGAACATCAGCAAGAATTTCCTTTAGGTTTTCATTGGGGATATCCTTACTTACAAATTGATGAATGGCGTTAAATGCAATTTCTTGATTGGATAAATCTTCAATATTCTCAAAAAATGAATCTGGTAGGGGGCTAATACTTTCTGGGAAATATAAGCCTCTGTCCGGAGCAATACCTTTAATTACAGCCTCTTTAAAGGATACTTCTGGAGCTATTTTTTGTAAACTATAATATTTCATTATGCAATAACCTTAATTCCTTCAACATTTATTTTTGAAATATGAACGTCATAATCTATTCCAATTTTATCATATACCTCGCGCATGGAAAGTCCAACTTTTTCTGCGGTATTTTTACCTTTACTAAAAGAAAATATAGAGGGCCCAGAGCCCGAGATACCACAACCTAGAGCTCCATTTTCTATAGAAACAGCTTTTATAGCATCAAAACCTGGAATAAGAATAGAGCGTATGGGTTCAACGATGTGGTCTTCTAAAGAACGTCCAATTAGTGCATAGTCTTCTTTAAAAAGGCCTGCCACCAATCCTCCCAGATTACCCCATTGTTTTATGCCGTCTTCAAGACTAAGGGTAGTTTTAAGTATTTTTCTAGAGTCCGAAGTTTTAACTTCTATCTGAGGATGTATTACTGTAGCATATAAATCTTGTGGACTAGGAATTTCTATAATATCTAGAGGCTGGTAACTTCTAACAAGTGTAAATCCTCCATAAAGCGCAGGAGCAACATTATCTGCATGTGCTACACCACTTGCCAAACGTTCACCTTCCATAGCGAATTTTACCAATTCTAATGTTGAAAAAGGCTTTCCTAGTAGTGCGTTCATAGCCCAAACTGCACCTGTTGAACTTGCAGCACTACTGCCTATTCCGCTGCCTGCTTTAATTTTTTTATAAATCTCAATATCAAAACCACCGTCATAATCACTAGCCGTTAATAAGGCTAAGCCCGCTACACCGGCTACATTTTGAAGGGTTTCCATCGGGAGGTCCTGGCCTTCTAACTTTGTAATTCTAATTCCTTTTTGTTTGGTTTTACGAACAACCATTTCATCACCAACCGCATCTAAAGCAACGCCTAGGACGTCAAATCCACAGGAAATATTGGCTATGGTTGCTGGGCAGAATACCTTTATTGATTCCATTTTTTTAGAAATTACCGATTCTAATGATATCTGCAAATATACCTGATGCAGTCACATCTGCACCTGCACCTGCACCTTTTATAATCATAGGTTGGTCTGGATATCTTTCTGTATAAAATAAAACGATATTATCACTTCCTTCAAGATTATAAAAATCATGACCTTTAGGAATTTCCTGAAGGCCAACGCTAGCTTGTCCGTTTTCAAACTGCGCCACGTATTTTAGCTTAGCATCCTTATTGGCTGCCTTGGCATACATGTCTTGAAAACTTGTCTCGTATTTTTTTATTGAGGCGAAAAAATCTACATTATTATCGGTGTCTAAACTTTCTTGAGGAAGGAAAGAATCATTTTTAATATCTGATATCTCTAACTGATTTCCGCTTTCACGGGCAAGAATCAGAATTTTTCGCATTACATCTACACCACTTAAATCAATTTTTGGATCAGGCTCCGTATATCCCTCTTCCTGAGCCTGTTTCACGACATCATGAAAAGTTGTTTTGTCATTAAAATTATTGAATACAAAGTTTAAACTTCCAGAAAGCACAGCTTGTATTTTTAAAATCTTATCTCCGGATGCAATAAGGTGTTTTAAGGTGTCTATAATGGGCAGACCCGCACCTACGTTAGTCTCAAACAAAAACGGAGCGTTATAGGTACGTGCTAGTTCCTTTAATTCGCTATAGTTCTCATATTGTGAAGAGCAGGCAATTTTATTGCAAGTAACTACTGAAATACTATTACCAAGATAGTTGTTATAGGTACTAGCTACCGCATCACTCGCTGTATTATCAACAAAAATGCTATTCCTAAAATTCAATTGATTTACCTTCTCAAAAAATTCGGATTTATCGGCTTTTGTACCATTTGCTAGTGCTGCTTCCCAAGTTTTTAAGGTAATGCCGCCTTCATCAAAAATCATTGTTCTTGAATTTGAAATACCTATTACACGTAAATTAAGTTTTAAATTCTCTTTTAAATAGTTCTTTTGTTGGCGTATCTGGTTTAAGAACTTAGCACCTACGTTGCCAACACCCATAACAAAGAGGTTCAGTTGTTTCACATTCTCCTCAAAAAATTCTTCATGTAAGGCATTCAATGCCTTCTTAACATCTTTTTCATCAATGACACAAGATATGTTCCTTTCTGAGGCCCCTTGGGCTATAACTCTAATGTTAACGTTGTTCTTACCTAGTGTGCTAAACATTTTACCGCTTAGTCCTTGATGGTTTTTCATATTATCACCTACTAGCGCAACAATGGCCAGATTGTTTTCCGGAACCACTTTTTTTATGCGACCTCTGTCTATTTGAAATGTAAAAGCTTCATTAACAACCGTTACCGCCTTAGCTACATCATCTGCCGAAATCCCGACACATATAGAATGTTCTGACGAGGCCTGCGTAATAAGCACAACACTGATATTGGCTTGTGAAAGTACTTCAAAAAACTGTTTTGATATTCCTGGAATACCCACCATTCCGGGTCCTTCTAAGGATAGTAAAGATATGTTGCCAATATGACTTATACCGCGTACGGTCTTTCCTTTTTCATTCGTTGATTTTGTAATTAGGGTTCCTACGTCTTCTGGGCTAAAAGTGTTCTTTATGACAATAGAGATACCTTTTGACAATACAGGTTGTATAGTTGGTGGGTATAATACTTTTGCACCAAAATGCGAAAGTTCCATAGCTTCTTCATAAGATATATGGGCAATAGGCATGGCTTGTTTCACCAGCTTAGGGTTGGCAGTATACATACCGCTAACATCTGTCCATATTTCTAGGATTTTAGCATCTATTGTCGCTGCGTACAAGGCGGCCGTGTAATCAGAACCTCCTCTTCCCAAGGTGGTTGCTTCGCCGTCCGCCGATCTTGATATAAAACCAGGACAAACAACTATCTGGTGCGAGGAATTTTTAAAATAGGAAAAACAATTGGCATTGGTTTTTTCTAAATTAACCGTTGTTCTATTATTTGTGATAGTTGTTATAATAAGTTCCCTACTGTCCTTGTAAACACAGTCTAGGTTACTAATTACAAAATATTCACTTATGATAAATGAGGAAAGTAGTTCCCCGTATGAAACTATTTTATCAGAAAGTTTCGGGGTGATTTCACCTATAGAAAAAGCACCGTCTAAAAGTGTTTCTAAGGCATTTAGTTCCCCTTTTACAGTGCTGAGTACTTTACTTTGACCGCCAATCGGAATAAGGCTCTTAATTGTTTCCAGATGTCTGATTTCTATTTTATGAAGAATCTTCTTGTAGGAACTGTCTTGGTTTTCAGCTAGGGTTCCAGCTGTTATCAAATCATCTGTAACTCCGCCAAATGCCGAAACTACAATGATTATGTCATCATCATAAGCACTGATGATGTTCTTTATTTTTATAATATTTTCAGGGCTGGCAACTGAAGAGCCACCAAACTTTAATACTTTCATTTGAATAGGATATTAACTTCTTAAAAACGCTTGGTTTGTTTGATTGGGAGACGGAGAATAATAGTTTTTACCCCATAGGGGTGCCACATGCCATAGCTGTACCAGAAAGAATGGTTAATCTAGAAAATTCGGGATTAAGGCCTGTTATTACGGAGCTCATTATTACAAATAAAGTCCAAAAGTAGTACATTTGGTGCGCTAATCAAATGATTCTACAAATTTTTACTGAATCGTTAATTTTACCTAAATAAAACTAAATAATGAAGCTTTTTACCGCAAAACAAATCTATTCCGCTGACAAATTCACAACGGAGAAACAACAAATTGCTTCAGAAGAATTAATGGAAAGAGCGGCGATACAGATTTTTAATTGGATGCATTTACGAATGCAGGGAGCCCCGGTTAAGATACATTTATTTTGTGGTATAGGTAATAATGGTGGTGACGGAATTGCTCTGGCAAGACATCTTCAAGAACATGGCTATAATATCGCTGTTAATGTTGTTAATTATAGTGAAAAACGGTCGAAGGACTTCTTAATAAACCTTGATAGACTTAAGGATAGGAAAATATGGCCAAATTTTATGGATTCCGATTGTGAGTTTCCTGATATTGGTAAAGATGATATCATTGTAGATGCCATATTTGGGATAGGCCTTAACAGGAGCCCAGCGGATTGGGTGATAAAGTTAATAGGACACCTACACGCTTCAACAGCTTTTATCCTTTCTGTGGATTTACCTTCTGGATTATATGCGGACAGAATTCCTGATAATATGGATGCTGTGGTAAAGGCAAATTATGTACTAAGTTTTCAAACACCAAAACTCGTATTCTTTTTACCGGAAACAGGTGGTTTTGTAGAACAATGGGAGGTTTTAGATATAGGTCTCGATGCCGAATTTTTAATGAACGAAGAAACCGAGTATGAATTAATTGGTAAAAACGAGGTGCTGCCGTTATACATCCCCAGAGAAAAGTATTCGCACAAAGGTACCTATGGGCATTCACTTATAGTAGGCGGTAGCTATGGTAAAATTGGGGCGGTGCAATTGGCCTCAAGGGCTACTTTGAGTATCGGAAGCGGCTTAGTTACGGCATATATTCCTAAAAGCGGTTTTCATAGTTTACAGACAGCGTTACCTGAAGCTATGGTTATTACAGATGATGAAAAAGTTTTGTCTAAAATTAGCTTTGATATCTCGCCAACAGTCATCGGGATTGGAGTTGGAATGGGTGGGGCTAAAAAAACGACGGATGCATTTACCGAATTTTTAAAATTGAATCAATTACCACTGGTCATTGATGCTGATGGATTAAATATTCTTGCTGCTGAGAAATCACTTTTAAAATTATTACCACCAAAGACTGTTCTTACTCCACATCCAAAGGAATTAGCTCGTTTAATAGGAGCGTGGAAGAATGATTTTGAAAAACTAGAAAAAACAAAATTATTTTCGGAAACCTACGACTGTATTTTAGTGATAAAAGGCGCTCATACCATTACTGTATACAATAAAAAAGGTTATGTGAATACTACGGGGAATCCCGGTATGGCAACCGCGGGTAGTGGTGATGTTCTTACAGGAATTATTACCGGACTGGTGGCACAGGGCTATGACCCATTACATGCGGCCATTTTTGGTGTTTATTTACATGGTAAATCAGGTGATATAGCTATTGAAAGTAAAGCCTATCAAGCTTTAATAGCCTCGGATATTATTGAAAGTCTAGGTTTGGCTTATATTGACCTTTTTAAAGTGCCAGAAAATCAGGCACAAGCTGCAGAAGAAGGTTCGGAATAGTTTATTGTTGCCGCCAAAGGGTTTAATGCCTCCAAAGCTTGCCCTAGGATAGTTTACTTTGCTTTAACCCTGCGCTTTACCCATTTTAAGGCGTTGTCATATTCAATGAAAAACTTCATTGGTTTTTTGTAAAAGAGCTTTTCAATCTTAAAATTATGCATATCTATCTCTTTAACCGAGACTATGGCAAATGCTTTTAAGTTTTCTAATTCCTTTAGGTAATTGTAAATGGTAGGGTCAATAGCGTAAGAGTTTTTACGAAGACTTATAAATCCAAAGCTCTTGTTTCTAAAATGTATTTCTGAAATACCAATTATTTGATATGCTCTTTCTAAAGTAAGGGTAGCTCCCTCGTCAAAAATTGAAACCATGTAATTGTCAAAAACTTGAACTTTACCTATTTCTAGTTGATACTCTCTTACGATTACTTTTTTCTTCGCCGATCCAACGCTCATTGCCTTATGTGTTATAGTGTGTCTGGGACGAAAGTAGAAGTATCAAATACTTTCCGATAAAAAATTAGATTAAAAGCTCAAATATCGTTCGTACTGCTAATACCATTATTGATTTGTGAATCAATTCTTACGAAAAGTAAAATATTGGACTAAAAAAAAGAGCCCTTGTAGGGCTCTTTTGTAATATGATTATCTCTGTTAATCCTGTTTTTTAGAGGATTTTTCAGCTTTTTTTATCTTTATGGTCAATTCCTCGTTCTTTTTATCCAGGTCCATAAAAATACTATCGCCTTCTTCAAGTTTTGAGTTAACGATTTCTTCCGCTAAAGCATCTTCGATATATTTTTGAATAGCTCTTTTCAATGGTCTTGCACCATACTGCTTATCAAAACCTTTCTCAGCAATATAATCTTTCGCCTCTTCCGTGAGATTTAAATCGTAACCAATATCGTTGATTCTTTTGAACAACTTAGACAATTCAATGTCTATAATTTGGTGAATATGTTCTCGCTCTAACGCATTGAAAACGATTACGTCATCAATCCTATTTAAGAATTCGGGAGCAAACGCTTTTTTAAGCGCATTTTCTATTACCCCTTTCTGGTGAGCACTCTCTTGCTCTTTCTTTGCAGATGTTCCAAAACCTACACCTTGGCCAAAATCCTTTAGTTGACGGGCACCAATATTACTGGTCATGATGATAATCGTATTTCTGAAATCAATCTTTCTTCCTAGACTATCTGTTAAATACCCATCATCTAAAACTTGTAATAACATATTAAATACATCTGGGTGGGCTTTCTCAACTTCATCTAGTAAGATTACAGAATATGGTTTTCTACGTACCTTCTCTGTTAGTTGTCCGCCTTCTTCATAACCTACGTATCCCGGAGGTGCACCGACCAGTCTAGATATGGCAAATTTCTCCATGTATTCACTCATATCTATACGAATGAGCGCGTCCTCAGAGTCAAAAAGCTCTTTAGCCATCACTTTAGCCAACTGTGTTTTACCTACACCTGTCTGTCCTAAGAAAATAAAGGAGCCGATTGGCTTGTTAGGGTCTTTTAAACCAGCTCTGTTTCGCTGAATGGCTTTTGAAACTTTAGAAACAGCTTCATCCTGACCAATAACATTGGACTTAATCAACTCGGGTAACTCCGAAAGTTTATTACTCTCCGTTTGCGCAATCCTATTTACCGGAATACCGCTCATCATAGAAACTACATCGGCCACATTATCCTCCGTAACGGTCTCTTTATTTAATTTACTATCGTCCTCCCATCTTTCTTGCGCAATGGCCAAATCTTTTTCAAGACTCTTTTCGTCATCCCTGAGCTTTGCGGCTTCTTCATACTTCTGCTTTTTAACGACAGAATTTTTAAGTTCTCTTACATCTTCTAATTTTTTCTCTAATTCCAAGATTTGCTTAGGCACGTCCATATTTACAATATGCACACGAGAACCTGCTTCGTCCAGAGCATCGATGGCTTTGTCCGGAAGAAATCTATCCGTCATATAACGGTTAGTCAATTTCACGCAAGCTTCTATAGCCTCGTCGGTATAGCTAACATTATGATGGTCTTCATACTTACCCTTTATATTATGAAGTATTTCGATTGTTTCTTCTACGGTGGTAGGTTCTACAATAACTTTTTGAAACCTTCTTTCCAGTGCACCATCTTTTTCAATGTATTGTCTGTATTCATCGAGTGTAGTTGCTCCTATACATTGTATTTCACCACGTGCTAGCGCGGGCTTAAACATATTGGAAGCATCAAGACTACCTGTTGCACCACCAGCCCCTACAATGGTATGGATTTCGTCAATAAAGAGTATTACATCGTCATTTTTCTCCAGCTCGTTCATTACGGCTTTCATCCGTTCTTCAAACTGACCGCGGTATTTTGTCCCGGCAACCAATGAGGCCAAGTCTAAAGTGACCACTCTTTTATTGTATAATATTCTAGAAACTTTCTTATCAATAATACGAAGTGCAAGCCCTTCTGCGATAGCACTTTTACCAACACCTGGTTCACCGATTAATAGGGGGTTGTTTTTCTTTCTTCTGCTTAAGATTTGAGAAACCCTCTCAATCTCCTTTTCCCTTCCCACAACGGGGTCTAATTTATTCTCCTCTGCCATTTGTGTAAGATCCCTACCAAAATTGTCCAAAACAGGAGTTTTTGATTTCTTAGCACCTTTCTGGCTAGAAGTAGAACCAAAGGTATTTTCTTTACCTTCACTGGTATCTTCCGAATCGCTCGGAAAAGATTCAGCTGTAGGTCCATCTACCATGTCGTCATCACTTGTTATCATAAATTTAAACTGTTCTTTAACGCTATCATAATCAACCTTTAGTTTATGCAACAGTTTCGTAGTCGGGTCATTCTCGTTACGTAGAATGCACAATAATAAATGTGCTGTATTGATAGAGGAACTTTGAAAAAGTTTTGCTTCTAAAAAAGTTGTTTTCAGCGCTCGCTCTGCTTGCCTGGTTAAATGTAAGTTCTTCTTATCTTTTTGTACAGCGGTGGCGTTTGGATTTGAGGGGCTAAGTATTTCTACTTTTCTCCTCAAGTGGTCCAAATCAACGGACAAAGCATCGAGTATACTGATAGCCTTTCCATTTCCATCTCTCAAAAGACCTAACATTAAGTGCTCCGTCCCAATAAAATCATGACCAAGGCGCAGCGCCTCTTCCTTGCTGTATGCTATAACGTCCTTTACTCTAGGCGAAAAATTATCATCCATAAAATATCTTATCAACTATAAAATTACTAAATCTCCTCCAATCATGGGCAAATACCGTACCTATATTCGTTAAAGTTGTTCTAAATGATAGAAAAGAAAACCAGATCAAAGTATTTCAACGTATGATTATTATCTATTATTACTTAGTAAAGTGTTAATAAATATTTTAATAAATACCCTTGGTTGTTCTTTGAAGGCATCGATTTTGCGTAAATTGTCATGCTTTTTTACTAATTAAAAAACATAAGATTTTAAAATGGCGGAAGGTGAAAAATTAATTCCTATTAACATAGAAGAGGAGATGAAGTCTGCCTACATTGATTATTCAATGTCGGTCATTGTGTCACGAGCCCTGCCAGATGTCAGGGATGGACTAAAACCTGTTCATAGACGGGTGTTGTTCGGAATGTACGAACTAGGTGTTAGGAGCAGTAGTTCTCACAAGAAGTCTGCGCGTATAGTTGGTGAGGTATTGGGTAAGTATCATCCACATGGAGATACTTCCGTATACGACACCATGGTCAGGATGGCTCAGGAATGGAGCCTTAGATATATGTTAATAGACGGTCAGGGTAACTTTGGGTCTATTGATGGTGACAGTCCTGCAGCAATGCGTTATACAGAGGCGCGCATGCGCAAAATCGCTGACGACATGTTGGCAGATATTGATAAGGATACGGTGGATCATCAGCTAAATTTTGATGATTCATTACAAGAGCCCACCGTATTACCTGCTAGAATTCCAAATTTACTTGTAAACGGAGCCTCAGGTATTGCCGTAGGTATGGCCACCAATATGCCACCACATAACCTTTCCGAGGTTGTGGACGGTACCATGGCTTATATTGATAATAACGATATAGAGATAGATGAGCTTATTACACATATTAAAGCACCGGATTTTCCTACAGGTGGAATCATTTATGGTTATGATGGTGTAAAAGAAGCATTTCATACAGGTAGGGGTAGGGTAATGATGCGTGCCAAAGCTACTTTTGAGGAAGTTCAAGGTAGAGAGTGTATAATAGTATCGGAAATACCTTACCAAGTAAATAAGGCCGATATGATTAAGAAAACGGCCGACTTAATCAATGATAAAAAGATAGAAGGGATTTCTACGATTAGAGATGAATCTGATCGTAATGGGATGCGAATAGTATACATACTTAAAAGGGATGCTATTCCTAATATTGTCTTGAATACCCTTTATAAATATACTGCGCTGCAGACATCGTTTAGTGTAAATAACATCGCCCTGGTCAACGGACGACCGCAGTTATTGAATGTAAAGGAGATGATTCATTACTTTGTGGAACATCGACATGAAGTAGTTGTAAGGCGAACTAAGTTTGAGCTAAAGAAAGCTGAAGACCGTGCGCACATATTGGAGGGACTTATCATTGCGTCTGATAATATTGATGAGGTAATTGCTATCATAAGAGCTTCTTCTAATGCAGATGAAGCGCGCGAAAATTTGATGGAGCGCTTCAAATTAACAGAGATTCAGGCAAAGGCTATCGTAGAAATGCGATTGCGTCAACTTACAGGTCTGGAGCAAGACAAACTGAGGTCCGAGTATGATGAAATTGTGAAGACCATAGCCGATTTGAAGGATATTCTTGACAAGAAAGAACGAAGAATGCAAATCATTAAAGATGAATTGCAGGAAGTAAAAGACAAGTATGGTGATGAACGTCGTTCTGAAATAAATTTTGCAGGTGGAGACTTGAGTATGGAAGATATGATTCCTAATGAGCAAGTTGTAATTACCATTTCTCGTGCGGGTTACATAAAGAGAACACCACTTACAGAGTATAAGACACAGAACAGGGGAGGTGTAGGTCAGAAAGCTTCTTCCACTAGAAATGAAGATTTCTTGGAACATCTTTTTGTTGGAACAAACCACCAATATATGTTGTTCTTCACTCAGAAGGGAAAATGTTTCTGGATGCGTGTTTTTGAGATACCGGAAGGTAGCAAAACATCAAAGGGAAGAGCTATCCAAAACCTTATCAATATTGAACAGGACGATATGGTCAAGGCATTTATCTGTACCCAAGATTTAAAGGATGAAGATTATGTAAACAGTCATTATGTAATCATGGCTACGAAGAAGGGAACCGTAAAGAAAACATCTTTGGAGCAATATTCCAGACCAAGACAAAACGGTATAAATGCGATAACAATTCGTGAAGGAGATGAGCTTCTTGAAGCTAAATTAACCACAGGTACCAGTCAAATTTTCCTAGGCCTAAAATCTGGAAAAGCGATTAGGTTCGAGGAAAGTAAAACAAGACCAATGGGGCGGAATGCTTCAGGGGTTAGGGGAATAACTTTAGCTAGCGAAAAGGATGAGGTCATAGGTATGGTTTCCGTGCATAATTTTGAGGATGAGCTACTGGTGGTATCTGAAAATGGATATGGTAAACGATCTAGTATAGACGATTATCGTATTACCAATAGAGGTGGTAAAGGGGTCAAGACCATTAGCGTAACCGATAAAACAGGTGATTTAGTAGCTATCAAGAATGTGACGGATTCTGATGATTTAATGATTATTAATAAATCTGGAATAGCGATTCGTATGAGCGTTGAAGATTTAAGGGTAATGGGACGAGCAACTCAAGGAGTGAAGCTTATTAACATTAAAGGAGATGATTCCATTGCTGCTGTGGCAAAAGTAATGAAGGACGATGAAGAACTAGATGAGGTAGAGCTTAGGGATATTGATGTAACTACTGAGGAAGATGGCACGGGAATTGATAATGGTGATACCGAAGAAACAGAATCTTAAAATTTAAACACTAATATTTAATATAATTTAAAAATGAAAAATAGAATTTTAATGGTAATGGCCTTATCGTTTACAATGATCGGGTTTGCGCAAAAAAATGAAATAAAAGCTGCGGAAAAAGCCCTAAAGGGTGGAGATACGGCTACGGCTAAAACTTCTTTAGAAGCCGCTTCTGGATTAATTTCCGGCGCTGATGAAAAATTACAAGCACAATATTATTTTACTAGAGGTAAGGTTTATAGTGATTTGGCCAAGAAGGGAGATAATGCTGCTTTTGAACCTGCTGTAGAGTCATTTCAGAAAGTTTTGGAAATCGAGACCCAAACCGGGAAAGAAAAATATACAGCGGAGACGAATCAGTTCATCGCCAGTTTAACGGCAGATTTGGTGAATTCTGCTGTAACGGATAACGGAAATAAGAAGTTTAAAGAAGCTGCTGAAAAACTCTATATGAGTTATAAAATAAGCCCTAAAGATACTTCTTACCTCTATTATGCAGCAAGTAGCGCTGTGAATGGAGGTCACTATGAAGATGCTCTAAAATATTACAATGAGCTGCAAGAGGTAGGATACGATGGTAGTGCCATAGTTTATAAGGCAACTAACGCTGCTACTGGAGAAGTTGAGGAAATGGATAAAACGCAAAGAGATTTGATGGTTAAATCCGGAACATATAACAAGCCGTTGGATGAGAAAACCCCATCCAAAACTGCGGAAATCGTTAAGAACACGGCTTTGATTTATACACAATTAGGTCAAGATGATAAGGCGCTTGAGGCTTATAAGGCAGCAAGGGCTAATGATCCCAATGACGTAAACCTAATTCTCAATGAAGCTAATCTTTATTTTAAAATGGGAGATAAAGAGAAATTTAAGTCGTTAATGGCTGAAGCTATTGCTGTAGCGCCGGATAATCCAGATTTACATTACAATGTAGGCGTTATTAGTATGGAGCAAGGTGATTTTGAATCAGCTAGAACTTCTTACAAAAAAGCACTTGAGCTTAATCCTGGTTATACCAATGCTTATTTAAATTTGTCCACAACATATGTGAACGAAGGAAATAGCTTAATAGATGAAATGAATTCACTCGGAAATTCTCGTACGGATATAGCAAAATACGACGAGTTGAAGACCAAGAAGGACGATTTGTTTATGGAGGGTGCTACCGTACTGGAGTCGGCTTTAAAAACAAATCCTGATAACCAAGGAGTACTTACGCAACTAAAGAATATCTACGGTGCCATGGGAGACAATGAGAACTTTATGAGAGTAAAGAAATTATTGGGCGAATAAAAAATTCGACTACTACAATTAAAAAGCCCTCATCTGAGGGCTTTTTTTATATAATCTTTTTGATGACCCGCAGTTTGTGGGTGTAGTTTCTTAAGTCGTTATTAAAGATTCCGGTATGGTCTAAACGATCAATCCGCACCATGCCATTTACATGAATAACATAATTGTTGTCCATAATAATGCCAACATGGTCTATAACACCATTGGAGTTATCAAAAAACGCTAAATCACCTGCTTCGCTCTCTTCTACAAAACTTAGTGCATCACCTTGAGTGGCTTGAGCCTCTGCTGTTCTTAGTAAACAATACCCGTTAATTCTATAAACCATTTGGGTGAAACCAGATGCATCTATACCAAATGGGGTCTTTCCCCCGTGTAGCTCCGGTGAATTAAGATATAGTAACGCTGTTTTAATGAGGTCTGCTTTAAGCTGTTTCGATTGTACGGCATTACCTTCGAATTTTATAGCAAGGGTTTTGGAATTATTTATAGAGGAGCCAAGTACTATAGGAATTAAAAGCTGATTTCCATTTTCGACATAAGATATTAAATCTGAAGTGTATCTATGTACCGATTTATCGATTTGAATATATTCCTCATCAGTAATGAAGGCCATTTGTCTATTTAAAATCCACCCTTCGGTTTTATCAAAAGCGACCCTTATCCGAGACCAGTATTTTCTTGATTCCAGTATCTTAAAATGTTCTCCAAATAGCAATTGAGAAATCATCTCCGTAGATTCTTCAGGCGTAATCTTTACTGGAACAGTGCTTAAGGGACAGATACCGTATTGCATGGGTTCTTTTCCAGGAATTAGTTTCTTTCCAAGATTAGGGCAGAAGCTCCGCCTCCTCCATTACAAATAGCGGCTGCTCCAATTTTCCCATCATTCTGTTCTAGCACATTTAATAGTGTCACTAAAATCCGAGCTCCAGAACATCCAAGTGGGTGGCCCAAAGAAACGGCACCGCCATTAACATTTACTTTGCTATCCTCTAAATCAAGTATTTTCATATTGGCCAGACCTACTACAGAAAAAGCTTCATTGAATTCGAAATAATCAACATTTTCTATGGTCACATTTGCTTTTTTAAGAGCCTTTGGTAACGCTTTTGCGGGTGCGGTGGTAAACCACTTAGGTTCTTGGGCAGCATCTGCATAGCCCGTAACCCTGGCAAGTGGTGTTATGCCTAATTCCTGAGCTTTAGCAGCACTCATTAGTACCAACGCCGCAGCGCCATCATTAATGGTAGAGGCATTTGCAGCTGTAACGGTACCGTCCTTGGAAAATGCCGGTCTTAAATTGGGGATTTTTTCTAACTTAACATTCTTAAACTCTTCATCTTCCTTTATAACAACGGGCTCTCCTCGGCGTTGAGGTACGGATACAGGAACAACTTCGTTATTAAATTTGCCTTTTTCCCAAGCTTGGGCAGACCTCTTGTAGGATTGTATGGCAAAGTTATCTTGGTCAGCTCTTGTAAACTCATATTTTTCTGCACAAGCATCTGCGCAAACACCCATTGCATTTTGGTCGTATACGTCCACGAGGCCATCTTTTTGCATACCGTCCACTAGTGAAGCGGGTCCAAATTTAGTTCCGTTTCTCATATGAACGTAGTGAGGAATCATACTCATATTCTCCATTCCACCCGCAACGATTATGGAAGCATCTCCAAGTTTAATGGATTGTACTGCCTGCATAACCGTTTTCATTCCAGAAGCACAAACCTTATTGATTGTTGTACAAGGAACTGTATCGGGAATACCGGCAAATATGGCAGCTTGTCTGGCGGGAGCCTGTCCCGTACCAGCTTGCACTACATTTCCCATAAGCACTTCATCGACTAACTTTGGGTCTAAGTTTATTTTTTCAAGTGCTCCGCTTATAGCCGCAGCGCCTAATTTAGGAGCGGGAACAGTGGATAACCCCCCCATAAAACTTCCAATTGGTGTCCGTGCTGCAGAAACGATAACGACCTCTTTCATATATCGGATTTAATTTAAAAGCGAAATTACTAAATTATGATGCAACCTAGTGGTAATGTCTCCATTTCCTGATTATCAGCTTATATTTTTCTATTTTTGAAGAATTCACAGCTAAAAATACCTCTTGGAGAATTTATATAAAAAACAGTCGCTTATCTATAAGTACTTCCTTTATGTTTTGGCCGTTGGTTTTATTGTATTCTTTTTTCCAAAAGGCGGTAAGTTCAAATATGAATTTCAAAAAGGGAAGCCTTGGCAATTTGAAAATTTATATGCCCCCTTCGATTTTTCAATCAAGAAATCGGAGGAGGAGCTTACACTTGAAAGGCAGGAAATCGAAAAAAATCAACCGCAATACTTTAGATATGATCAGGGTACGGCAGACGATATTCGGGTTAAATACAGCACTACTTTTGATAATCTTGTAAAAGAAAGCCAACTTAGAAATAGCACTAAATTACAATTGAAGAACACCGGGAATGTTATTTTAGATTCCATATACAGAAACGGAATTCTAAATAGTACCCAGGAAAGGATTAATGGTAACACCCTATTTCTTGTCAGGAACAATCAGGCAACAAAAACAAATATTTCAGATTTTTATAGTTTAAATGAAATCAATGATCTCATAAGGGTTGTCTTGAGCAATCGTGGTTTTTCCGCATTTGAGAAAGAATTTGAATCGCTTTTTTTCGACTTGGTTACACCAAATGTTTCCTTTGACGAAGCGCTTTCTAAAAAATCAAGAGAGGATGCCTTATCTAAGATATCGTATACCAGAGGCACCGTAGACGAAGGAAAATTAATCATTGCAAAAGGAGAAGTCGTTGAGGGTGAAAATTTAAAGGTCTTAGATTCCTTGCGTTCAGAATATGAATCTGAATTATGGACGGCAAGTAACTATTACTATATCCTTATTGGTTATACCGTTCTGGTAGCCTTAGTGCTTATGATGCTATTTTTATTTCTAAAGAAATATAGAAAAGAAGTATACGGCAACAACACTAAAATAACCTTTATATTTTTTAATATTCTACTCTTGGTTTTTGTAACTACCATGGTAGTGAAATATAATGACGGCCTTGTATTTGTAGTGCCACTATGTATTTTGCCCTTAATATTAAAGACCTTTTTCGATGCACGTCTGGGATTATTCGTTCATGTATTAACGGTACTTATTCTAGGTTTTGTGGTGCCAAATAGTTTTGAGTACATTTTTCTGCAAATTATTGCCGGTATAGTAACTATACTCACCGTTTCGGAACTTTATAAAAGAGCTAATCTTTTTGTTTCAGTAGGGCAGATAACCCTTATTTACAGTATAGCGTATTTAGCCTTTCATGTTATACATGAAGGCAATCTTAGTAACATAGAATGGTTTACACTTGGCTTGTTTCTCTTAAATGGAATGATAACGCTCTTCGTGCAACCCTTGATATATATTTATGAGAAGGTTTTTGGGCTAGTTTCCGATGTGTCCTTACTAGAGTTGTCGGATACCAATTCTAAATTATTAAAGGAGCTTTCCAATAAAGCTCCCGGTACTTTTAACCATTCGTTACAAGTAGCAAACCTTGCGGAAGCGGCTGCTAATAAAATAGGGGCAAATGCAATGCTTGTAAGGGTTGGGGCCTTGTATCATGACATCGGAAAGATGAATAACCCTACTTATTTCTCGGAGAATCAGATTACTAATGTGAATCCACATGATGAGATAAGTCCAAAGGAAAGTGCAAAAATTATTATAGATCATGTGATTAACGGTATTGAACTTGCACGAAAGAATAATCTACCGGATAGGGTTATAGATTTTATACGGTCCCATCATGGTACCACACTGGTATA
Source organism: Maribacter sp. R77961 (assembly GCF_044594925.1). Taxonomy (GTDB): domain Bacteria; phylum Bacteroidota; class Bacteroidia; order Flavobacteriales; family Flavobacteriaceae; genus Maribacter. Next base: position 578,864 of record NZ_CP138991.1, read on the forward strand.
TTATTTTTACAAACTCCAAAAAGACTTGGAAATTGAAGTGAACGAAGAAAACTTTAGATATCCGGGACCACTTCCCTTTTCTAAAGAAACCGCTATTCTGATGATGGCAGATTCTGTAGAGGCGGCTTCTAAAAGTCTTAAAGATCCTACATTTTTGATTATCGATGAATTTGTAGACAAAATTATTACTGGCCAAATGAATGCCAATCAGTTTTTGAATGCCAATATCACCTTCAAGGAAATTGAAATGATTAAAAAAGTCTTCAAACAAAAACTAACTAATATCTACCATCTTCGTGTAGAATATCCGGAGTAATTCGTATTCGAAATACATTTTTGAAATTAAACTATTTGAGATTAGTCTGTTAAAGTATTCGTAAACAGGCCTCGCAATCAGTGTTTTGTTATTAATTTTAGAAGGAGAGTAATACTATTAACATAAAAAGCTTTACTATGATTGCTATAAGATCTATAAAACTATCATTACTTATAACTATTTTATGTTTTTCCTTTTATATGGGTCAAAATAAAGGTCCGAATGCAACCGATTTAGAGCAGGTTTTTAACGAAGAGATAACATACTGGCAAAAAGATGAAAAGGAAAAGCTTGTGCAATGGCAGGAGCGTATTTTAGTACATGTAGACAAGGATTTTATTAAGGAAGAACAGTCACTCTTTTTTAAGGCGTACGTTCTTACCGGTCCTAATAGGGTACGTGCCACAATTAGCAAAGTTTTAAAGGTAGAGTTGTTAGATAAACAAAAACAAGTTCTGAGAACGCAATACCATAAGATAACGGATGGGATGGCCATGGGAGCTTTTACAATACCAAAAAATCTTAAAGAAAGTGAATATACCTTAAGGGCTTATACACGGTGGATGCAGAATTACGGAGATTCCTTTTATAGCAGTACGTTGCTTCGAAATGAATTTTCTCCGCCAACCGAAGTTACGAATTTAGACGAAATGAAATCTTTAAAGCTTTCATTTCATCCAGAAGGTGGACAACTGATAGAAACATTGGATAATTGGCTTTTAATAAAAGCAACAACACAAGACAATAGGGATGTTGATATTAAGGGAGAAATTATTGATGAAAAAGAGAACATGGTCGTGGGTGTAACATCTTATGGTAAAGGTCTTACCTCTACCATTTTTACTCCAGAACCCGGTAAAACTTATAAGTTTAGGCTTCAATCAGGAAAAACATTTGATTTACCTCCCATATTCAAAAAAGGATATGCCTTAAAAGTGAATAACCTAAATCAAGATAACATAAGTATTCAGGTAGCTTCTACGCCCGGTCTTTTGAATTCGAAGATTTGGTTAAAAGGTAAAATGAGTGGTATCACTTATTTTAAGAAAGAGCTACGGATAAATAACTTATTAGAAATCATAGAGGTTCCCAAAGAAGGTATTCCCTTTGGAGTATTAACGATTTCCCTAAGTGATCAACAAGAAGATATTCTTGCTAAACGCCCAGTTAGAATAAATCCATCAGAACATATTAAAATGACTATGTTGGACCGTAATATTAATAGGGATAAAGGTGAGATTAGTCTTAAACTTAAAGTTACTGACAAGAAAGGAAACCCGATTAGCTCGGAGATAGCCCTGAGTGTAATTAATATACCTGAAGAAAATCAAATACAAAAGCTAGGGTATAGGTTGGATACTAATGAAGCTGACGGAATTTTGAACGTAAACAGAAAAGAACGTTTTAAGGAAGATTTGGCACTACTTACATCGGAGCTGCATATGACTGAAGAGCTACAGTCGGTTCCTTCAAGAATAAAATACCCTTTTCAAGAAGGTTTAGATTTGTTTGGTTATGCTTATAATCTGGATAATGAATTATTGCGCAATACGGCCGTTCAAATTATAGGCTCTTCGGAAGATAATGTATTGGCAAAAGAAATAATTACAGATGATACGGGATTAATTAAAATGGAGAATTTACAATTATCGGGAGAAACTGATTTAATATTTAGAACAGCAGGAGATAATAGCTCTTCCAGGCTCGTAAAATTTGTGCCTTTCCAAGAAGAATATAAGTCTAATAGTAGTTCTAGAGCGGTTTTAGATTTTAAAAAGCAAAGAAAAGGAGAAGTAACCCAATCTTCTCCATGGGAGTATTTGGATAGTGAGGAACTCGTAGAACTAAATGAAGTAGTGGTAGTTGAGGAGAAACTAAACTCTTCAAAATTAAAGCCATCCGTTTATGATGTAACCCCTGCAAAAATTATATATCAAGATAAGGAAAAGCCAAAAACGCTGCCTCAATTATTTTTGACTACGGCAGGCATCAACGTGATAAACTTAGGAGGATTAAACCCCGAACTAAGATTGCCGGCAGCTGCAGGAGCAGGACCTCTATTATGGGTTATAGATGGTATGCCAATGATGAATCAGGGAAATTCCTTAATGGAAGTCATGAACATCGTAAGTTTCGTAGATATTGAACGAATTGAGGTTTTGTATGGATCTGAGGCAGCTATATATGGTTCTAGAGCTTCAGGTGGAGCTATACTGGTATATACTAGGAGCGCTGCAAATCTTGATTATGTAAATAGAAAAGAAGGTCGCTTAAAGTTTCAGGGGTATCATCAATCTGAAAATTTTAATAGCGTTGCAAAAATTATGGAGAAAAAGCCCAAGCGCTATAGAGATCAAATAAATACTATATTCTGGGAACCAAAGCTCAGAACCAATGAAGATGGTGAAGTTTTTATTAAATTCAATACTGCAATACCCCTAGAGACGATTATGTTAAAGGCAACTACTGTAACCGCTGAGGGAGCGGTAGGTAATTTTACTACAGTAGATTGATAAAAAGCCAGTTAGACCATATTATGGCATGATCGGAAATTTAAGTTCAGAGTGGTTTCTATTTTCAACAGAATTATTTTTAAAAAACTACAAAAAATAGTTGCTTTATTATATTGAAAAAAGGTACATTTGCAACCGCTTTCAAGCGAAGTTCATTCATATAAAAATTAGGAGAGGTGCCTGAGTGGCCGAAAGGAGCGGTTTGCTAAATCGTCGTACCCTAACAAGGGTACCCAGGGTTCGAATCCCTGTCTCTCCGCTAATTTCTGTGAGAGACAGATTTAAGATAACCATTCGGGGTGTAGCGTAGCCCGGTTATCGCGCCGCGTTTGGGACGCGGAGGTCGCAGGTTCGAATCCTGCCACCCCGACAAGAGCCAGTTCATTTTTTGAGCTGGCTTTTTTGTTTTAATTCACACCCGAATTAGAAGCAGTATATTTTTAAACCTGTCATAAAGCACATCCTTATACCTGCTAGTTACAGATTTCGCGCACTTGCTTCAGGCATTTTTTCTTAATAGTCTAACGCAAAAACCAAAAACCTATGAATTTTTAATAAGTATCAGGTGAATTTCTTTTCGCAACTTTGACTTGTTAACCCCCAAAAACAAGTACACATGAAAACTTCATTGACCTACAGTATGGCAGTTGCAAGTATTTTAACCTGCTTTTGCTACATGCTAAACGCCCAATCAACTCATAGTCCACTCACTATAAGAAATGATAAAATCAGTGAGCAGCTTAAGAATTTTGAAGACCTTAAAGCGCAAGGATTTACCAAGGAAGAAATCTATCAAGATTTAGGTAATGCCTATTTTTTATCCAAGAACTATGAAACAGCACTTTTCTGGTATGATCGTCTTATGGAGATTAGTGATAATGGTAGACTTGAGTCATCCTACCAGCGAAGATATGATTATGCGGTATCAAAAATTGGACAGAATAAGGCTATGGTTGAAGATGAGGATGAAAATTGGACAGAATTGGTCCGATCAGATTATCAAATGACCAGTACTACTTCCGATAAGACAAAATACTCGTATAGGGATACTTTTAAACCCTTAAACTTCAAATCTAAATCAGAGGTAGTAACACTAAGTACCCCTGATCGTTACAATAAGGGAAATGATAAAGCGCAATTAGCTAGTGAATTCAGTTATGAAACACCAATTGTACTGACCGCAGATGGCAAAACCGCCTATTTCAGCAAAGCGGTTTACGTGAAACCACTTACAGGTATTTTCTCTAAAAAGTCCCTAGTACACCGTGTTTACAAGGCAGATAGAATCAATGGAAAATGGAAAACCATTCAGGAACTACCCCTATGCCCCAACGATTATTCCGCATTACACCCTGCAATTTCCAAGGACGGTAAACAATTGTTTTTCGCTTCAAATATGCCAGGATCTTTTGGAGCATATGATATTTACGTTTCAGAACTAAAGGGTAATGGTAATATGGGTGTAGCTAAAAATCTCGGTAGTAAGGTAAATACGCCAAAAAATGATGTGTTTCCTAAAATGGTAGAAGATGGTACTTTGGTCTTTGCTTCCGAAGGACATAAGGGCTATGGTGGTCTGGATGTTTATATGGTGGATGTAGACCAAAGAAACGTTGGTCTTGCGATTAATCTTGGCAGCCCTATTAATAGTGCAAAAGATGATTTTTCCATTCATCTTTCGAATAAGGCTGGCCTAGGTTATGTTGTTTCGGACAGAGATGGGGCATTAGGTGCCACCCAGAGAGTGGCATTTACTTATTCTGGTATTAAAAAAGCCAAAATAGATAAGGATTATCAGCTTTTGGAAGCTCTGAACAACAGCCAACAGACTAATTATTCCTCTTCGGTATTTGAGGATGAGTAACGATGAGTTACTAGGTGAACTTTTAAAAAGACCCCCGCAAAAGAACCGATGCCAAGAAGAAAGGTAGGCTAGATAAGTATTTAATCTTAACTGAACGGTTTCTCTTTTGAATACCCTTACCCACAATTTAAAACATATAAAAATGAACTATACTAATACAATATCCAAAAAGATAGGCTTCCTCCTTGTTCTTGTGATAGTTCTAGGCTGCTTATCAACTTATGGGCAGGAGACAAATGCTGACCTAAGTACGGGTAACACCTATCATAATCAGTTATTCTTCAATAGATTTTTAATTAATCCTACTTTCTCATTAGTTCGAGAGAATAAATCCTATTTAAATATACTGCACCGAAACCAATACGCTACGTTCGACGATAATAGTCAAAATTACTTTTTAGGTTTCAGTAATAAGCTCAATGAAAATACTGCTGTAGGAATTGGTGTCTATAGCCAATGGTCTGGCGTTATACAGGAATTCGGATTTAATGCTAATTACGCAACAGCTGTGCAACTTGGAGATAGTAGTAAGTTGACATTTGGTGCTAATGTCACTTATTTCAATCAAGGTCTGGATAGAAATAGGGTGGTGGTGTCACAGGAAGATCCAGAGATTTTAGAATCACGGAAAGAGAGTAAAATTGCGGTACAGCCAGGAATAAACTTATCTCTAGGCAACTTTGATTTTGGTCTTTATGCAGAAGATTTATTGAGATATAATCAGACAACGGATGAATTTTTGACGAATTTATCTACAAAAAGCGTTAAGGCCTCTCTGCAGTATACGCATACATTTGAAGCTAACAGAGGACTATTTGAGGATGCCCGTTTGATGCCCTTGGCCCAATTTGGCAGAAATATAGACGGCAGTCTCTATTATTTAGGTTCATTGGTATTAGACTTACCAAATTATGGTTGGTTACAGACTACAGTGGACCAAGAGTATGGTATTTCTGCAGGAGTTGGATTTAACCTGAGTAAAAAAATGTCGCTTGGTTATTTAATGGAGAAAGACGTGTCCCAGGACAATACCAACCTTGGGTGGAATCATGAGCTTTCTCTGGCCTATACATTTAAAGATGATGATGACATCAACGGATATCTAGATAGTTCAAATGACAGCAAAATTGACCGTATCGTGCGAAATTACGAGGAACAAATTGCGGATTTAATCTCCGAAAGAGATAAAGAGCGTAAGAAGAGAAAGAGTAATACGATTGCAAAGACAGCTATAGATACGGAAAGTAATACCGCATTGGCTTATCAGAACAAATTAGTTCTTGACGAACTTATAATACGACAGGATTCAATAGAGGAGGCGCGCACCGCTGCTTTTGAACAACGTTTTGAAACCGTTGTAAGACTTTTAAGAACTGATATTAAAAATAGCATAAGAACAAATCTTGATGAATTCAGTCGTGAAGAGAATACTGTTCTAGCCGCTGATAATTCTAATACTCGTAGAGACAATCGGTTCAATGATTTTGATGCCAGAACCTATAGTAAAACGCCTATTAAGATGTTGGGAAACTCGGAGGTAATTGGGGTTAAGTCTGGTTATTATGTGATTGCCAATGTTTATAAGAATAAGAAATATCTTAACGCGTTCATGGAAAGTCTAAAAAATAAAGGACTAAAAGCCGACAAATTCTACAATAAAGAGAACGGTCTTTATTATGTGTATTTGGCTGATTATGATGTTAAGAAAGATGCGCAAACTGCGTTTGTATCCAATCTTCAAGGAAAGTACAGTGATGAAAAATGGATCATGCAAGTAGATAACTCCACCGCAACTGCTTCTAACACCTATGAGGATGAAGCCTCTTACAGTAGGGAGGAATAGAAATATATTATACTGTATTCAAAAATTAGATTGTGCGATATAGGGTTTAATATATTGTCGATAGAAGGAGGGGTGGTGTCCGGGGGGATAACTGGGTCCCCTCCTTTTTTATATAGATGCATTGTTTAAGATTAATAAAAAGTTTGTCTTACTACTAGTAAATGCATCTTTTCTCGATGAAAAACAACAAGACTATGCATTTGAACGAAAATACCTACGTAAATAACTAAGATATTTTTTTATTGTATATATTTCGACTATAAAATTGAACATCATTGTTAAACCCAAATCCCCCAAGAACATGGAAAATTTTCACCTACAACTTTCCTTAAAGTGTCATTCATATTCGGTTCTCAAAATCGTAATGATGGCAAATTTATTTAAAAACCTTTTTCCGTTAAAATCTAAACTGTCCAAATCTAACTTTGGTTCTAGTATACATTTTACTAGAGGATAGCTGCTTAATCCTTTATTAGTGAAAACCGTTGTGCGCTCCTATGTTATTTGGTAACACAGGTTAATCCTTGTTTTATAAATCTCGTGAGGTAGTGTGCCTTGCAGAACCGAATTGTATGCAAAGGCAATAGCCGTCATGTTGTTTTCACATCTCTTTATCGTACTTATTACTAACCCTTTTGCATTGCATGTTATGCCATTGCGATGTGATAAAATACTACCATTATGAAAACAAAACGCTCAAAAATTATTGTAATTGAAAGTGACGCAACACTTCATATAGCATACACTAACTATTTTGAAAAATTCTTTGAATATTCACTCGAAGGCATCTATTGTAATACCTATGACGCGCTAAAAACATTCAAAAAAATAAAGCCGGACATTATCGTAACCGAAGTTAACTTGGATACTATTAATGGAATAGAATCCATACGGTATTTTAAAAGAAAAGATTGGAATGTAAAAATTATAATGATTAGTCATAACAATGATTTTGACGTAATTAAGAAGGCTTTTAAAAATGGTGCAAACGGTTATCTCACAAAACCAATGAACGCAGATAAACTATACTACGCGTTAAACTGCATACAGAAAGAAGGAGCGGTAATGAGTAATGATATCGTTAAAAAGGTTATAGCCAATTTCAGACGAAAATCCTTCAAACTATTTTCAGAGCGCGAGAATCAAATCTTAGACTATCTAAGTAAAGGCGCTACATATAAAGTTATAGCGGATAAACTTTTTGTAACGACCAGTACGGTCAATTTCCATATTCAAAACATTTATTTAAAACTCGATGTAAATTCTAAGTCAGAAGCTCTTTCAAAAATTGAACAATTATAAGTGCCTACTTATGTTTTGAGAGGGTCCTTGGATGATTTTCAAGGGCCTTTTTTTAGTATTTTACGAAACCGATTTCGAAAATTTTCGTTAATTACGAAAATTTATGTAAATTATTAATAATCAGATAATTATATTATTATTTATGTAATAGCCTGTGGTTATTTCATATTGATGCTTCATCTTCACGTTGATTAATAGGGGTAAACACCGCAGTTTTATAGTATTTTAGAGAGGTAGAATCTTTTTTAAACTATAAAAACCAATACATGTATTATTTGGGACTTGATATAGGTAGCTCTTCCGTTAAAATTGCTCTTGTAGATAAAGAAACGGGGGCGAGCTTGGGCGTAGTTCAGGAACCGGAAACAGAAATGTCGATGCTCGCCATATCGAATGGATGGGCGGAACAGAATCCTGAGGATTGGTGGCAATATGTTTGCAAGGGTATAGAAAGGATTAAAGTACAATGTGGGGTATCTTCTGATGCTATTGTTGGAATAGGGATATCGTATCAAATGCATGGTTTGGTGCTAGTTGATGATAAAGGAAAATCGTTACGCAATTCAATAATCTGGTGCGATAGTAGAGCGGTTAAGATTGGACAGGATGCATTTAAGCAAATAGGAGAGAAGCAATGTTCAGAACAATTACTAAACTCACCCGCTAATTTTACAGCTTCTAAATTAAAATGGGTCAAGGAAAACGAGCCGGAAATATATGCACAAGTATACAAGTTTATGCTGCCAGGGGACTATATAGCTTTCAGATTCTCAGGTATCATAAATAGTACTATTTCAGGTCTTTCTGAAGGTGTTTTTTGGAATTTTCAAAAAGATACTATTTCAAAGACCGTAATGGACCATTATGGTTTCGACAAAGCAATTGTACCGGATATTGTGGATACCTTCAGTGAACAAAGCAACGTTAATCCCCTTGGAGCTGATCAGAGTGGACTCGCAGAAGGAACACCGATTCTCTACAGGGCTGGCGACCAACCCAACAATGCGTTGTCCCTCAATGTTTTTAAACCTGGCGAAGTTGCTGCCACTGGTGGTACGTCCGGGGTAGTTTATGCAATAACGAATAGTCTATCGGTAAAGGAAAGTGCTCGCGTTAATAATTTTGCACATGTAAACTATAAACAGGGAGAAGACCCTAGAATTGGAAAACTTTTATGCATTAATGGGGCGGGCATTCAATACCGATGGCTGCTAAATAATTTAGACGTTGCTACTTATGAAGAAATGAACACACTGGCATCAAAAGTTGCCATTGGTTCGGGTGGCGTTTGTGTTATTCCTTTTGGTAATGGTGCAGAGCGTATGCTGAACAATAAGGAAATAGGCACAAGGATTGTAAACCTTAATTTAAACAATCATTCTAAATCAGATTTGTGTAGAGCCGCCCTTGAGGGTATTGCATTTTCGTTTGTGTACGGTATGGATATCTTAAAATCGGACGGTATTACTTTAAACGTAATACGTGCAGGAAACGATAATCTATTTAGATCAGAAATATTTTCAAACACCATAGTCACCCTCATAGGGCATGAAATAGAAATTTACAATACCACAGGAGCAATTGGAGCGGCTAGAGCTGCCGATTTGCACAAGGGGAATTTTGAGTTATTTGGAAAGCGGATTATGGAGAATGACTACGTAAAAACTTACAAACCTTTACCCGAAAAGGATAGCTATCAAAAAGCCTATGACAATTGGAAAAAAGAATTAGAACTAATTATAAATAAATAAACATGGCATTATTAGGAGATAAAGAATATTTTAAAGGAATTGGCGAAATTAAGTTTGAAGGTAAAGAATCTGATAATCCCTTGGCCTTTAAGTACTATAATCCGGAACAGGTTGTAGCCGGAAAAACTATGAAAGAGCATTTTAAGTTTGCTATAGCGTATTGGCATACGTTCTGTGGGCAGGGGGCAGACCCTTTTGGACCAGGCACACAGAATTTTGAATGGGACCAAGCGACAGACCCCTTACAAGCTGCGAAAGATAAAGCAGATGCTGCATTTGAGTTTATCACTAAAATGGGTTTTGATTATTTCTGTTTTCATGATTTTGATTTAATACAGGAAGCACCAACATTTGCAGAATCTGAAAAACGCCTATCCCTAATAACCAATTATATAAAAGAGAAAAAGAAAGCGTCTGGCGTTAAGTTGTTATGGGGAACGGCGAACTGCTTTTCCAATCCAAGGTATATGAACGGTGCCGCAACTAATCCAGATTTTAATGTATTGGCGAGAGCGGGAGGCCAGATTAAACTAGCCCTTGACGCCACTATGGCCCTAGATGGGGAAAATTACGTGTTCTGGGGCGGTAGAGAAGGTTATATGTCTTTGTTGAATACTGATATGGGTAGGGAACTAGATCATATGGGCCAGTTTTTGACCATGGCACGGGATTATGCAAGAGCTCAAGGTTTTAAGGGCAACTTTTTTATAGAGCCAAAGCCAATGGAGCCGAGTAAACATCAATATGATTTCGATACCGCAACTGCTGTAGGGTTTTTAAGGGAGTATGGTTTAGATAAGGATTTTAAGATAAACATTGAAGTAAATCATGCCACGTTGGCCCAGCACACTTTTCAACATGAAATCGCTGTCGCTGCAAAAGCAGGAATGTTAGGTAGCTTAGATGCCAATAGAGGCGATTACCAAAATGGATGGGATACAGATCAGTTCCCAAACAATATTTTGGAAACAACAGAAGCTATGTTGGTATTCTTGGAAGCAGGCGGTCTACAAGGTGGTGGAGTAAATTTTGACGCTAAAATCAGAAGAAATTCAACGGATCTAGATGATGTTTTCCATGCGCATATCGGCGGGGCTGATAATTTTGCCAGAGCGCTGCTCACCGCTGATAAAATTATTTCCTCATCGGCTTACACTAGTCTTCGCGAAAAAAGGTACAGCTCTTTTGACGCGGGAAAAGGAAAAGATTTTGAGAATGGTAAATTAGATTTAAAGGATTTATATAACATCGCGACTGAAAACGGTGAATTAAAACTTCAGAGCGGAAAGCAAGAGTTGTTTGAAAACATAGTTAATCAGTACATATAAATAAAGCTTTAGGAATAAAAGGCCTTGGTAAACCATCAGGGCCTTTTTGATTTAATTGAATGAGAAAAATAACGCTTAAGGATATTGCATCAGAGTTCAATGTTTCAGTATCTACTGTTTCAAAGGCTATTAATGATAGTCATGAAATCAGCGTTGGCCTTAAGTTAAAAATTCAGCAATACGCCAAGGAAAAGAACTACAAGCCCAATAAATTAGCGTTGAATCTATTAAATAGAAGTACGCGCACAATTGGTGTCGTTGTCCCGAATATCCTAAATTATTTTTTTGTGCAAGTGCTTTATGGTATTGAAAAAATAGCGAATGAGAATGGCTATAATATTATAAGCTGTATTAGTGACGAATCTTTTGAAAAAGAGTCGAAAACACTTGAATTTTTAGATTCTGGTACCGTGGATGGGCTAATTGTTTCATTGGCAGAAGAGACGCAAATTCAGGAAAAAATTGCTTCTTTGAAGAACATCGCACGTAACCAAATTCCTTTGGTTCTATTTGATCGCGTTTCGGATTTAATTGATTGTGATAAGGTAATCGTAGATGATTTTGAGGCAGGTTATAAGACGACTAAATATTTTTTAGATATTGGATGTAGAACAATCGCTTTTGTATCTCCAATAGGTCAATCCAGTGTTGGGAAATTACGATGGGAAGGCTACAAAAAAGCACTGTCCGATTACGGATTGGATTACGATGAAAAGTTGGTTGTCAATTTCACAGATAAAGATGATTTGGACCTTTTAATGTCCTTTCTCTTAAATTATAAATCCATTCATGGGATAATGGGGCTCGACGAAATCACGGCAGTCAAAATTCTTCATATCGTAAAATCTAGAGGTTATAAAGTTCCTGGTGATATTTCAATCATTGGTTTCACCAATGGTCCCCTTTCAGAATATGTAAGCCCAGCTTTAACCACCGTAAGCCAGCATGGTAAATATATAGGGGAATGTGCCGCAAAACTATTAATACAACGAATGGATAGATCAAATGACACTATGCCTTACAAGACTAAAGTGGTCAAGACTAGTCTCATAGTCCGTGACTCTGCTAAAAAACAAGATTAAGGATTACATTGTTCCTCATGCGGATGCTACCAAAGTAGGCTATGCTTACGCTGTAAAATTAATTAATTTCAAATGATACGATTACCCTTCTTGTTTTGAACAGTAATAAGGCAGCTCTCTTTAATTTTAATAAGATGCGTTTGGATTGTTCCTTTAAAACTTGAAGAACTTTCTACTTGCACACCATGTCATACTTCTACGGTTTTGTGTAGCTAAACCTGAAAATCTTTGTTGTTGGTATAAAAAATAGGATATGGTTTTATTTTAAATCTTAAATTAGGGGAAATAAAATTGTATTCATGCAAATAAAAGAATCTTCAGAAATTTATGATGTTATAATCGTCGGTTCTGGTGCTGGCGGTGGTATGGCTACCAAACAATTGGCCGATGCAGGTTTAAATGTTGCCGTTGTGGAAGCTGGCCCATTTTTTGATCCGGCGGACCCGAAGACTATGACGCAGTTAAAATGGCCTTATGAATCTCCTCGCAGAGGAGCGGGTACCGATCGTGCGTTTGGCGAATGGGACATGTCCTACGGTGATTGGGAAGTTGAAGGCGAACCGTATACACACACTCCCGGAACTATATTCAGATGGTGGCGCTCCAGAATGTTGGGAGGGCGCACCAATCACTGGGGACGTATCTCTCTAAGGTTCGGGCCAAAAGATTTTAAAGGAAAAACGAGAGACGGACACGGAGATGATTGGCCCATAGGTTATGATGATGTAAAGCCTTATTACGATAAAGTGGACAAACTTATTGGGGTTTTCGGAACCAATGAAGGTTTAGAGGATGATCCAGACGGATTTTTCCTTCCCCCCCAAAACCAAGACTACATGAATTGTACTACATAGAGGGTGCAAAAAAAGCTAATGTTCCTGTTATTCCAGGTAGATTGTCCATGTTGACTAAAAAAATCAATAATGATAGAGGCGTTTGTTTCTATTGTGGACAATGTGGTAGATCTTGTCAGGTATATGCAGATTTTTCAGCTGGCAGCTGTTTAATTTTTCCGGCACAGAAAAGTGGAGGTAAGGTTAAGCTCTTTGTAAACTCAATGGTTCGCGAGGTTTTGACCAATGATGAAGGTAAGGCAACTGGAGTATCTTATATTAATAAAGAAGATAGAAAAGAATATGAACTAAGAGGAAAAGTTGTAGTTCTTGCCGCATCTGCCTGTAGTTCTGCACGTATCCTTTTAAACTCTAAGAGCAAACAACACCCCAACGGATTGGGTAATAGCAGTAATTTGATAGGGAAATATTTACATGATTCTACAGGTGCAGGAGCTGCTGGGGTTATTCCCGGTCTAATGAATCGTGATGTTTCTTATAACGAAGATGGAGTAGGGGGAATGCACGTGTATTCACCATGGTGGGGAGATAATTCCAAACTAGATTTTCCAAGGGGTTACCACATAGAAATATGGGGAGGTATGAGCCAGCCTAATTATGGCTTTGGTTGGAACCAAGGAGATTTAAACCAGTATTTTGGAATGAAAGTCGGTGGTTATGGAGATAGCCTAAGAGAAGATGTGAAAAAATATTACGGTTCTGTAATAGGTTTTGGCGGCCGTGGAGAAGGTATTGCAAGAAAGGAAAATTATTGTGAAATAGACCCCACAACGGTAGACGAGTATGGTATACCTGTATTAAAGTTTAATTATCAATGGTCAGATTTTGAAAGAAATCAAGCCAAGCATATGCAAGATACTTTTGAAGAAATCATTCATAACATGGGTGGGATTTATCTAGGTGAAAAACCAGGAAAAGATAAAGATTATGGACTAAATAAGCCGGGAGAGATTATCCACGAAGTTGGTACCACAAGAATGGGAGATGATCCAAAAACATCAGTTACCAATAAGTTTAATCAATTGCATGACGTAGACAACGTATTTGTTGTTGATGCGGGTGTATTTGTGTCGCAAGCGGATAAGAATTGTACTTGGACCATTATGGCATTGTCTTGGAGAGCTTCAGATTATATAATTGAACAACTTAAACAGCAAAATATCTAGAGGATATGATGGATAGAAGAAAAAGTATACAAACCTTAATTTTGGGTGCTGGGGCTTCAGCTTTAGCATTCCATGGCTGTAACACTGAAGATAAAACGCCAAATGAGGAGATAATCACTTCTGAGGATACCAAGTATTTTGGCAGAACACCTAAGGAATTAGAGCGCATAGAGAAGCTAAATGCAGAGCAAACGTTCAATGAGCATGAGATGGAGACCATTGCGGCTTTGAGCGTGGTTATTTTGCCGCCTAAAGAACCACATGGAGGGCCAATTGAGGCTGAGGTTCCTGAAATGATAGAGTTTATGTCCAAAGATATCCCGGACATGGCACCAACGTTATTGGGAGGTTTAATGTGGTTGGATCATAAGAGCAATAAAGAATTTGGAACGGAGTTCAAATCTGCAACATTAGAACAGAAGAAGCAGATATGTGATCAAATCTGTTGGCACGATCCTGAGATTTCCATTGATGAGCAACCGCTAGAAATTCAGTTTTTTGCTTTAATGCGAAATCTTACCGTTACCGGTTACTATACATCCAAGGTTGGCATCGCCGATTTGGGTTACAAAGGAAATATGCCAAATGTGTGGGATGGAGTACCGCAAGAAGTTTTGGATAAGCATGGTGTTGCATATGACCCCGAGTGGATAGCAAAATGTGTAGACCAAAGTAAACGAGGCGTCATCGCGGAATGGGATGAAAAAGGAAATTTACTCACTTAATCTATAGGTTAGTAAACTACCAATGAGTAATCCCACATAGTATTTATAAGAAACTTAATTTTGATTTTGAGGCAAGCCTTGGGGTATTTTAGCCTTTTGGCGGTGCCAATAAAATAAGCTTAAATGAGAAATCTCAAGTGCGTGTTATCATTACTGATTTTTAGTCTGTTTGCTTCTTCACAGGAAGTTGGTTTACAACTGTACAGTTTAAGGAATCAGTTTAAAACGGATGTACCCGGTACTTTAAAATTGATAAGTGATTGGGATATTAACAAGTTAGAAGGAGGGGATACCTACGGTCTGTCCAATGAAGAATTTAATAAATTACTAGAAGTTAATAACCTGAAGGTAGTAAGTATAGGCGCCAGTTTTGAGGATTTAGAAAGCAATCTTGATAATGTAATAGCAAACGCTAAAAATCATGGTGCCAAGTACGTCATGTGTGCTTGGGTACCTCATGTCGATAACAAATGGGATTTAGAGGAAACTAAGTATGCTACCGATGTTTTTAACCAAGCGGGTAAGCAATTAAAGGATTATGGACTTGTACTAGCATATCATGCGCATGGTTATGAATTTAGACCCTATAAAAATGGAACCTTATTTGATTATATGGCAGAAAACGCGGTCGATTTTAAATTTGAATTGGATGTATATTGGGCGCATCATGGAGGGGCCGACCCATTGGCCTTAATGAAAAAATATCCTTCTAAATTCGTTTTACTTCACTTGAAGGATATGGAAAAAGGTGTGAAAGGGAATAATACGGGACATGAGGATGTCGAGACCAATGTAGTTTTAGGTACGGGCCAAATAGATATGGTAGGGGTTATAGCTGAAGCCAAAAAACTTGGCATTGAATATATGTTCATTGAGGATGAATCCTCACGAGTTGTAGAACAAGTACCCCAAAGTATGGCATTCTTGAAAAGCTTAAAAGAAAAGTAAAATACCTCTGGGTAAGCCCGCGGGACATTAAAAGAAAATCACGTTTACTTTCGACGGAAGCGTCGGAGCATACAAATCTCGATTATCGAGTAAATTTATTTTATTGTTTGTACACTTTAACCCAATCCACAATGAGATAGGATTGGTCTGGAATTTGAGCGTTATTAATATTCGTTCCATTGAAAAAAGCCCCGCCGACTGCCAAATTTAAAACCACTTTTTGATTTTTATTGAACATATCATCGATATAGATATAAGTGCCATTATCAAAATTTTTGATTTCTACTCCATCCAGGGAAATGATTAAGTTGTTTCTAGACCAGACAAGTTCGTAGACATGGAACTCAGTAGTAAGATCAATACCCGTATCATGGTTATATGTCGTAAAGGATGAATCGGTTATGGGCGTATTGGCTTCAGTACCGTAAAAGAAATTTGTAACATGCTCGTTGGTTCTATTGCCACGGAATTCCAAGATGTCTATTTCTCCTTGAGTAGGCCATGGATCACCATAACTCCAAAATGCGGGCCAAAGACCTTCTCCCGCCGGTAATTTAATTCTAGCGGCGATACGTAAGGTTCCTAGCATAGCGGGGTTATATAAATCTCTAGTTTCTATTCTTCCACTGGTGAATTCAAAGGATTTAAGCGTTGGATCAAATGGTGTAACAAACCCTGATGCATTTTCTCGTGCTTGTTCAATCAGCAAGTATCCGTCTTCGACAAAAAGATTTTGCTCTTGATATAATTGTAATTCTTGATTAAATGCACCGCCGTTCCAAATGTTCCATTCAAATAAGCCTTCATTAAAATTGTCTTCCCAAACTAATTCCCAACCTTCTACATCTGCCGCTGTAAAATCAAAACCTACGTTTGATACCTTTGGAAGTTCTTTTTCTACCTCTTCAGGTGGATTTTGGGCTTCTGGCTCAGGATTGTCCGGAATTATTGTTATTGAGGTATCCTCATTTCCAGAACAAGAAAAAATCACGAGGATTACAAGTATATAGATATTCTTCATCTTTTTTAAACGGGAAGATAATTGATTTTACTGATTATTTAATTCTTTTAAAGTTTAGGAGTCTTACATCCATAGCCGAAGCACCAGAAATAAGCGGAGCTTTTAAAGTTAAGATTCTTCTTCCTTTTTTTAATAATAGTTCTCCAAGCTGTTTTCTTTTAAAGTCTTTGACATAGGATTCACCTCTAAGAACACGGTCGTTTTTCATTCCTGTCAGTGGTGGGTCATGAGTTTCTGTAATGCGAGTCATTAATGTACTTTCTCCATTAGTTAATTCAACGGCCACTCCTTTAGTTGTAGATGCTAAGGTATAGTAAAGATCAACTTCAAATTTTCCATCGGCAAGTATTTCTACATCCCAAGTAATGGAGTCGTTTTCGCTTATCCAATTGGTAAAAAAGGTGTCGTTTGGAAAGTGATTACTACGCTTTATGTTCCCGTGGGGAATACCATCTCTAGCAGGAAGCTGCGTGTATTTAAAATCTGGATGTCCTAGCGTAAAAGGACGGTTGTCTTGATTTCTTGAGATTGGTAAGGTCTCATTTAACCATTTTGTTTTTACGGTTAGCAGGGAATCCCTTAGTTCACGTAATTGTCCCGAAAGATTTCTTTGTTGTGCTCTATCATTTTCCATATCGTATAAACGATTTTTCTGATCTAAACGATATTTTTGCGAACGCACTGTAGTTTTCTCTCCCCAACGATTATAAACGAATCTAGATTTCCATTGTTCTTGGGTTTTAAAAAGCAATGGGGTGAGATTTTTTCCATCTAAAGATCTATTAGTTTTACTTTTTGAATTTGTCAAAGCCTTTATGGTGGGTAGTATATCAATAGCACTTGCAATCTCTTGGATAGTTTCACCAGCAGGTAAGGTGTTCTTCCATTGAATAAAAAAAGGTGTACGTACACCGCCCTCATCAGGAGAACCTTTTCTTCCTCGCATACCACCGTTCCACCGCCAGTTATTGGGTCCATTATCCGACATGAAGATGATAATAGTGTTTTCTTCCAGATGTAATTCTTTCAGTTTCGATTGAATACGACCAACATTATCATCAATATTTACCACCATCGCTAAAGCAGCTTTTGTAAAATCTACTTCTTCTATTTCCGTTCCTTGATAGATGCGTTTCAACGATCTGTCTTTGAAACGATTCCAATATTTATCCGGTACCTGCATGGGGCTATGTGGTGTGTTAAACGGAAGGAAAAGGAAGAAGGGTTCATTGGCATGTTTGGTGATAAAACTCAGTCCTTTATTGGTAAGATCATCTGTTAAGAAACCATCGCCTTTTACGATTTTTCCATTGTGTTCTAACATAGGACTAAAATAGTTGCCCCAGTGACCTGAAGCGAATCCATAAAAATCATCAAAGCCCCTAGCATTAGGATGGTATGGTGGTTGCATTCCATTGTGCCATTTTCCATAGGCTGCCGTATGGTACCCCTCTTTCTTTAAAATGTCTGCAATAGTAGTTTCACCTAAGTTTAATCGTTCGCCTCCCGCTGAAGTGGCGTAGACCCCTAGTCTTGTGTAATGACGTCCCGTTAACAATTCCGCCCTAGTGGGAGAACATACAGGTTGCACGTAGAAATTTTCAAAAGAAACACCATTTTTTGCTAAAGCATCAATATTCGGGGTATTCAAATTTGTGTTCCCATTGCTACTTAAATCCCCCCAACCTTGATCATCCGTCATAATTAAGATGACATTTGGTTTTGAAGACAGTTCCCCGGTTTTTGAAATTAATGTACTAGTTCTATTATTACAAGATGATAATAATAAAACAAGGCTTGGTAGGGTAAATCTTAAAATACGATACATGTGATTGTTATTGTTCCTATATAAAGTTTAAGATACGTATTTCATCACCCAAAAAATATCAAATGATTTTAAACGAAGGGGTTAATTATTTTTCTTAACAACTAAAATCAAATTAGCTTAAATTTAAGGATCTTATCTTAGTTGAAACTTTTTATGAAATACTTCCCGTTTTTAGTAGTGTTTGGAATTCTAGTATTTTCTTGCGGAGAAAAGACTCCAAACAAACAAGAAAATAATATCCCTGTTAACGCGGATAATAGCTCGGCTACCATTCCGGAAAAGAAAGTTATTTTAGAAAAAAGATTTAAATCACTTAAAGGTTTAGCTGATACTACATTTGTTAGATTAGCTGATTTTAGTGATGATTTTGTTTATGATATGCGTTATGCTACGGATAATAATTTCCTGAAGGCTCAAGTTTATGATTGCGCTGAATGTTATACTAGGGTCAAAACAGTAAAGGCGCTTTTAAAGGCAAATTCAGAATTTATAACGAATGGGGTCAGGATTAAATTTTTTGACTGTTATCGTCCAAATGACGTACAATATAAAATGTGGAAAATTGTACCGAATCCGCAATATGTAGCAAACCCTGTAAAAGGGTCTATTCACAATAAAGGAGGAGCTGTGGATATTACCCTCGTAACCCTAGATGGTGAACCACTTGATATGGGTACCGATTTCGATTTCTTTGGTAAGCGGGCATACCATGATAATTTTGATTTGCCACAGGAAATTTTAGACAATCGAAAACTCCTGAAAGAGACTATGGAAAAACATGGTTTTTGGTCTACAAGAACGGAATGGTGGCATTACAATCTTCAAGGCGCAAGTAAATACCCGATTGCCAATTTTAAATGGGAATGTCATGAAGAAGATTAGTTTTAAAATTTTATGTATCGCTTTTTGTGTAATAGGAACAATTAGTTGTAGCCCAGAAGAACGCATAATTGCATTATGGCCCGAAGGTAATATTCCGAATCATATAGAATCCGATATCGAAGAGGTTCAAAATCGAACTGATATTTTGCGAATTAGTAATGTACAAGAACCGACTATTGAGGTCTTTTTACCTGATAATTCGATTGCCACGGGTAAAGCTATGCTAATTTTTCCTGGTGGGGGTTATGGAATTTTGGCTTACGACTGGGAAGGCACCAATATTGCTAAGTTCTTAAATGTACATGGTATAGCTGGAATTGTTGTAAAGTACCGTCTGCCTTCGGATAAAACTCAATTTGAGAAACACAAGGTACCTTTGATTGATGCGCAGCGCGCAATAAGGTTAGTTCGCAGTAAGGCGGATTCTTGGAATATTGATACCAATCAAATCGGTATTATTGGTTTTTCAGCAGGGGGGCATTTAGCTTCCACTTTAGGCACCCAATATAATAGAAAAGTTTACGAAGAAATTGATAGTGTTGATGATTTGAGCGCAAGGCCAGATTTTATGGCCTTAATTTATCCTGTCATTACGATGGGTGAGAATACCCATAAAGGTTCAAAAAAGAACCTATTGGGCGAAAATCCATCTATAGCTATGGTCAATCAATATTCAAATCAACTTCAAGTTAATGGTAATACGCCAACTACTTTTCTAGTGCACGCTATTGATGATAAGGTGGTTCCAAGAGAAAATAGTGAATATTTTCACACAATGCTTTCTGTAAATGGAAGTGAAGAAGATAAAGCGTCTTTGTATCTCTACGAAAAAGGGGGGCATGGTTTTAGTCTTGCAAAAGGTACTCCTAATTTAGAAGAATGGCCGCAAAAATTAATCGATTGGATTATTGGATTAAAGCTGGATTAATTTTTTGAAGAATTACTACTTTGTTCTTAACATCTTTTCTATTTTTGCATTCCAATTTCGGGATGTAGCCCCTCGATTTTATTCAGGATAAACTGCATTGCAGTTTGGATTTTGAAATAGTGAAAAACTACAATATAGTTTCGTTTTTTGGCGAATCTTTAAGATTACTTCGGGATGTAGCGCAGTCCGGTAGCGCACTCGGCTGGGGGTCGAGTGGTCGCAGGTTCAAATCCTGTCATCCCGACGAACCACTATTCAAGTGGTATCAAGGCACTGTTAACTGACTGGTTGACAGTGCTTTTCATTTTTAATGAATTCATCTGATATCATCTAATATCATATAAAAGGTGTAGAGTTCGGTGAATGGATTGGTACGTTTGTTGTGCATAATTTTGATAGTGTTTACGACTATTTAGTGTCGTCTTTGCAAACAAGGTTTGTTTAATCTACCTGTCGGCAGACAGGCTCAAAAGACACGTATCATTCGGAATAACAGCACATTAACAGTACTCATTTTTACAAGGGACATCACTAACAACCCTGAAAAGCTCACAATTTATGCCAGAATAACCGTCGATGGAAGACGTGCTGAAATCAGTTTGAAACGTTATACCTCTGTGAATGTTTGGGACGTTTCTAAGGGAAGCTTACAATTAGTCCAATTAGACTAATAATTATTCCAATAATATTTTTTTTACTCATTCGTTGTGTTTTGTAGATTTCTAATTTTTTTATTTTCCAGCGTTTGAACGAATTCGGTCAGCGTTTTATTCCGCAAACTTTTTCAATTCCGCAACTTGCTCAATTCCAGATTCAGTTCGGTTTTTTCAATTCAGATTATGATTCCGAAAGCAAGTCAAAAATTCAGAATTTAATTAGATTTCTTTTCTGACTTGTTTATATTATAATAACTTAAAAAAGATGAAGCTGACATAATTAACCATCCTAATCTGAAAAGCCAAATACTTCCAAATAATGAACCAGGTTCAGAATCGAAAATCGAGGCTATAAATACTATTCCAGTTAAAATTCCGGATATTAAGGATAAAGTTTTTTTGGTTTTTATTGTCATAAAATTAAGTTTAATTAGTATTTCGGGTTATTTCGCCAATGAATGCCAACGGTTCGGCTAAGCGTAGTGCGGTAGTAAGGAAACTTTTCGTTTCCGTCTATGCACGAAGCTAAAGCTTTTGGTTTAGTTTTATTTTTTTTTATCCAAAGCTAAATCCCAAAGATTTAGCGACTTCATAAATATACACAGACCTTTCGGTTTTGCCCTAAAGTCCGCATTACGTTTAGGCATTGTTAGGCGCAGTTTTTCTCCGTTCGAGTGGGTTGTTTCTACTACGTTTTCTTTTGATTTTTTCCACCCGAGTTGGAAGTCCATCCGCAACAGTTACGTTTGAGTAAAGTCCATTTGCGTTCTGTTTGCCTTCCAATTTTCAAATCTTTTCCAAACTGCTACGTCATTAATTTCATTCGATTTTTTTCAATATTAAGTTTATATTATTTTCATCTATAAAGGATTTAAATAAATCGAAGTCATTAAATTCAGTTGTATTTTTTATTATAATTTCTGGACTAGGTAAATCATCATAAATATTTTTAATTACCCAATATTTAAAGTTTGAGTTCTTACGAGCGCTACCTGATTTGGCTATAATCCAATCTGAATTCGACGATATTTCCAAGACAGTCATAGGAACTATTTCCGTGCCTGAACTAGCACATTTCTCTGTTTTATATAGAATTCTTCTATCCACGTTATCATATTCAGAAAGGAAAATATTATTTCCGAGATGATTTTCCTTTGTTCCGAAACAGCACGAATTCAAGAAAATCAATAAAGTAAAATTGATGAATATTAATCTTGTTTTCATTTGTAGTTTAAAATTGCGCCTAACGGCTAGGCTCGTATGTTTGTTTCTTAGGTTGAAGATAAGATATTTAGGATAATCCATTAGCTTAAAGGGAAGTGTGGTTTCGTGTTTCGGCCAGATACTTAAAATGGATATCGTTGCTTAGGTCTACACACTTCCCAAGCTAATGTTTTAAAACATTAGCTTGGGAAGTGAACAAAAGCTAGAATAGAAGGGACAGAGAGGTCTCGGCTAGATACACTTAAGGTGATATCGTTTCATAGAAATCCCGCCCTTCTATAGTTTTCTTGGAATCCGGACAGTACCTAGACCCTATTTTACAGAGGTCGAATCAAATGCGAGCAAGGATGATAAAGAAGGTTATAGCTTAAAAAAATAATGTTATGGAAAAGCGCTTAAAACAATGTTTGGGTATTGATGTCTCTAAACTAAACTTATCATTATCCCTAGGTTTTCTGACCGATAAGCTGAACAAAGAATTCATATCACATCCAGATGTGCCCAATGATCTGTCAGGTTATAAAGAGCTTTTGAAATGGTTAAGGAAATCGGTGGATGCTAGCGTTGAGCTTTTAGTGGTTATGGAAGCCACGGGAGTTTACCATCAGGGTATCGCCCATTATCTGCATTCCAAAGGTTATTCGGTTTGTGTAATGCAGTCGGGCAGGGTGAAGAGTTATGCCCGTAGTCTTGACCAACGCTCAAAGACAGATGCGCTGGATAGTAAAATGCTCGGTATGCTCGGTCTGGAAAGGTCTATTCGTTTATGGGAGCCACCCAGTGAAGAACTTCAACGCTTAAAAGCATTGAGCAGGGAACGTAGTTCTTTGTTAAAGGATAGGACAATAGAGAACAATCGTCAGGGAGCAATTTCGTCGAGTGTTTATAGGAATGCCAAAGCCCTTAAAAGGCATAAGAACAGGCTGAAACTTATCAATGGTCAAATAGGATCTATAGAAGAAGAAATGCAGGACCTGATATCCAAAAACAAAGTACTGCGGAACAAGATAGGCTTTATGATGAGTATACCTGGTATTTCATTTATATCCGCAGCTACCGTTATAGGAGAGACCTTGGGTTTTGCTTCTATCGTAAACGCGAAACAACTGACCAGCTACGCCGGTTACGATGTTGTCTTGCGAGAGTCGGGGAACTTCAAGGGCAAAACAAGGATCAGCAAAAAGGGTAACAGCCATATTCGTGCCGTTCTACATATGCCTTCGATGACCTGTGTGCGTTGTAATCCAACATTGAAACAATTCTATAACCGACTTAAGCCAAAGAAAGCAAAGCCACTGGTGGCCTTAATAGCGGTTCAGAGAAAGCTGTTGATATTAATGTACACCCTATGGAAAAACGAAGAATTCTATGATGCGGATTTTGAAACTAAAAAGCAGCAAAAGCGTGAAGCCCTTGCTGCGCAGGATAACAACTTGATTGCTCAACTTGTTTCCTAATATTTTAAAGAAAAAGCTTGCTTTTTAACACAGTACCTATGAACAGTACGGGTGTAAACTAGCGTTTGCTTTCCGCCATGCACATAGCAAAATCTTTTTGTTTTGTTTTTTCTTTTCCTTGTTTAAAGCAAAATCCCAAAGATTTTGCGGACCTCATAAAAATACGCAAACCCTGAGATTAAGCTCGAAGCCCGTATTGTTTATAGGTTTTGTTGTAGCCAGTTTTTTTTTTCCAATATTCAATTCAAGTTAAAAGACATTGATTGTTTAGTTTCATTATTGAAAATTAAAAATCCACTATCTTTTATAAATTCAATCTGTATTTCTTCAGGGGTAAAAGACATTTCTCCAAATTGTACAGAGTCTAAAACAAATTGAGCAACATTTTTAATTCTTTTTTCAGCATAATCCTGCTCCTTCATAATCTTGTCTATATCGGAAGAGTTTTTTATTACGATATCTATGAATTTACGATTTTCAGTTACCTTTCCATTGGTTTTGGATTCCGTTTGAGATAATCCAATACTTGTCCATTCCGCTCCGAACTTCTCCGCTACATATTTTTCTGCGTCATTCATTTCTGCTTTCTCGGACGAACACGCTGTTATTACAAGTCCGAATAATAAAAATAGGAGTGATTTCGTGTATTTCATTTTTTTTAAATTGGCTACAACGTCTCGGCTATGCTTAGTGCGGGGCGGAAATCCAGCGGATTTCCTGTCTTGCGCTAAGCTAAACCTTTGGGTTTCGCTTTTCCTTTTTTGTCCAAAGCTAAATCCCAAAGATTTAGCGACATCATAAAGATACACAGAACTTGGCGTTAAAACCTAAGCCCGCATTAAGTATAGGCATTGTTGTAATTAGTGGTTTTGCGTTCTGATTGGCACGTTTTAGTTCGTAATTACTGCGTACAGATTGGTTGTATTGATAAACAATAAAACAAGTCCATTTACATAGCTGTTGCGTACGAGTAAGGTCCATCTGCGCAAACTAGCTAAGAAGTCCATCTGCGCAACAATTAGATAGGAGTGAAGTCCATTTGCGCAAAGTTGTTCAGAAATCCATTTGCGCAAACTTGCTGTCCATTTGCGTTTAGATTGAAAATAATTTTATAAAATCAATACATTTTTACGCAATAATCCGCTCTGTTTTTTAGAATCAGATTACGCATTTTTGAGGTTGGTAAATTGTTTTTTTACCATTAATTACAACGGTCACGGCTAAGCGTAGTGCGGTTGTAAGGAAACTTTTCGTTTCCGTCTGCGCACGAAGCTAAAGCTTATTGTTTTGATTTATTTTTTCTATTCTAAAGCTAAATCCATAAGATTTAGTGACCTTATAAATATACACAGACCTTAGGTTTCAGCCCTAAAGTCCGTATTACGTTTAGGCATTGTTGTAAAACGTTTTTTTAGTACTGCTTTTCGTCAATTAATTCTCCATTCCTAGAATAGATTTTCCAGACTCCTATTTTTTTATTCCCAATCATTTTGCCCTCTTTCTTTAGATACATACTATCTAATTTCATTGAATAGTTATAGAATTTGTCATTACTTATGACTTTAGTTTTTTCGTCGACACGTAACAACTCTTCCAAATCGGTGGTTTCCGAATCAATTTCAAAGGTTGTTGATTCGCTACAAAGTCCACCAAAGTTCAAATAACATTTTTGAGATAACAAATTTCCAAATCGGTCAAATTTGGCTGTCATTTTTACTTGTCCATTCCTGTAATACTGATAATAATCTCCAAAATAGTAGTCGGCAGAATAATCCCCAACTTTGTATGTTAAAACAGTACCCTTTTCCTTTATCTCTCCATTTTTGTATAGCTCTTCAAAATTTATAGTATCTGTTGCAATCAGCTTTTCAGTCAAAATTTCGTATTCCTTAGAATATTGAGAGAATAAACAGAAGGTGGTAAAAACTGTAAATATGATTGTGGTTATAAATTTCATTAAAATGTTTTACAACGGTGCGGCTATGATTAGTGCGGCGCAGAAATCCAGCGGATTTCCAGCTACGCGCTAAGCAAAAGCTTTTGGTTTTGTTTTTTCTTTTTTTGTTCGAAAGCAAAATCCCAAAGATTTTGCGACTATATAAATATACACAGACCTTGGCGTAAAACCCGAAGTCCGTATTAATTATAGGCATTGTTACCATACGTTTTTATTTTGCGTCTGATTCGCTTTTAACAACCACAGTTTTTGCCCACATATCGCCAAGCCTTTGATTTAATTCTGAATTTTTTATAATGATTATCGCTACGAGTCCAAAAAAGATCATATCAATAGGGTCAAGTAGATGTCTTTTAAAAGATTGTCCAAAAGTTGGCTTGTCCATGTAGTTACCCCAATTTTGTCCATCTGCGTCTTTTTTAATTGATTTTGGCATTAGTCCAACGATTCCATTTCCGAGAGTTGCTCCAAAAAATTGCTCAAGTCCAACCGTCATAAGCAACCAAAATAATATTGGTCCAAGAGCCGGAAGTCCATTTATAGTGAAACCTCCATCGCCGTCTGGTTGTCCAAATTGATAACCGTAGATAAAAAAGAAAGTATATATAATTAAGTAGTCTATAAAACCTGCAAGAAATCTTTTTCCAATTGAAGATTCGGTTTTTATTTCGGATAAAGTTTGGTTGGTGTTCATATGTTCAAAATGTATGGTAACGTTGCGGCTAAGCGTAGTGCGGGGGCAAGGAAACTTTTCGTTTCCGTCTGCGCACGAAGCTAAAGCTTATTGTTTAGTTTTATTTTTCTTGTCCAAAGCTAAATCCATAAGATTTAGCGACATCATAAATATACACAGACCTTTCGATTTAGCCCTGAAGTCCGCATTACGTTTAGGCTTTGTTAGGCACAGTCTTTTTCTGTTTCTTGCTCAGTTCATGAATATGACGCTTTTCTAACCGTCCAACTTTTTTGTCTCTTTTTAGCATATCATTTTGTGTCAAATAATGTATTGCTAGAAATATTTGAACATTTCTATCATTTAAATCCCACTCTTGGGGGTGTTCAATTATACTGATGGAAATTAAATTGATATTACTAAACCCACCAATGAATTCAAGCTTATCTGCATAATATTCTAAAAACTTGTTTGATTTGCCTAATGCTTTAACGAAATCAATTACAATTGGATTGTAGCTAAAGACAATCGATTTGTATTCATATTTCGGTTTACTTGCTAAATAAGTTGAATTGGAAATCCACCATATTTTGTTGAATGTAGAGTCTGATATTTTAGAGTATAATTTTTTCTGTTTTCTCCAACTGATTTTTTTGCCAATATATTTATATTCCCAGTCATTTAATTTTGGTAAGGCGCTAGTTATACAAACTCCAAATTTTGTGCTGTCCGTAGTTCCGCAAAATTCAGATTGAAAAAAGTCCGTAATCAGATTCAAGTCCTTAATTTCAGAATCAGAGAAATAGGTTTTCAAGTCCATTTTAGAGCTCTGTCCAAGACAAGTCCCAAATATTAAAAGCATGAACCAGAGTAAAGAGAATTTCATTGGTTTTAGATTGTGGCTAACGTCTCGGCTATGATTAGTACGGGAATAAAAGTGAACTTTTTTTCCGTTTAAGCAATTAGCCGAATCTTTTTGTTTGTTTTTATTTTTTCTATTTAAAAGCCAAATCCAAAAGATTTGGCGGACTTTCTAAATATTCACATACCTTGGCTTAAAGCCCGAAACCCGTATTAATTATAGCCATTGTTGTAGTGCGTTTTTTTGTCCAGTTTTTATACTCCATTGTAATTTCAATATTTTGGTCTCCGTGAATTTTTTCTTTGTATTCAAATTTTGTTTTATAACTAATCCGATACTTTTCCAAAACAGAATCAATTTTGTTTTTTTCGGTTAGAGCAATTTTCTGCTTATTCCTAAAACTGCTTAAATTAAATAAAGCACCCATTATTATTGTAATTCCAACTGCAATTGGCATAAACCTATTTAGCCAGTAATAAGGTGAATTTGAATGCAATTCAGCAAAAATCTTGTTTCCCATTATCGATAATATTCCAATAACTATTAAAACACAAAAAATCAGATATTCCCTTTTTCTAAATTTGCTTATTCGTTCTAATTCCAGAAGAATAGTAACCAGTTGTTGTTCAAATTTTTCATTCAATTTAATGTCCCTACAATTTTTAATGAAATCGGGTTTTTTCTTAGTTAACTTACAGGTCACGCCTTTTTTCAGACTGGTAATTTCATTTTCACATAAAGCACAATGTCTTATAAGCTCCATTATTTATTCGGTTGATTTTAAATGCACTACAACGGTTTAGCTCGTATGTTTGTTTCTTAGGTTGAAGATAAGATATTTAGGATAATCCATTAGCTTAAAGGGAAGTGTGGTTTCGTGTTTCGGCCAGATACTTAAAATGGATATCGTTGCTTAGGTCTACACACTTCCCAAGCTAATGTTTTAAAACATTAGCTTGGGAAGTGAACAAAAGCTAGAATAGAAGGGACAGAGAGGTCTCGGCTAGATACACTTAAGGTGATATCGTTTCATAGAAATCCCGCCCTTCTATAGTTTTCTTGGAATCCGGACAGTACCTAGACCCTATTTTACAGAGGTCGAATCAAATGCGAGCAAGGATGATAAAGAAGGTTATAGCTTAAAAAAATAATGTTATGGAAAAGCGCTTAAAACAATGTTTGGGTATTGATGTCTCTAAACTAAACTTATCATTATCCCTAGGTTTTCTGACCGATAAGCTGAACAAAGAATTCATATCACATCCAGATGTGCCCAATGATCTGTCAGGTTATAAAGAGCTTTTGAAATGGTTAAGGAAATCGGTGGATGCTAGCGTTGAGCTTTTAGTGGTTATGGAAGCCACGGGAGTTTACCATCAGGGTATCGCCCATTATCTGCATTCCAAAGGTTATTCGGTTTGTGTAATGCAGTCGGGCAGGGTGAAGAGTTATGCCCGTAGTCTTGACCAACGCTCAAAGACAGATGCGCTGGATAGTAAAATGCTCGGTATGCTCGGTATGCTCGGTCTGGAAAGGTCTATTCGTTTATGGGAGCCACCCAGTGAAGAACTTCAACGCTTAAAAGCATTGAGCAGGGAACGTAGTTCTTTGTTAAAGGATAGGACAATAGAGAACAATCGTCAGGGAGCAATTTCGTCGAGTGTTTATAGGAATGCCAAAGCCCTTAAAAGGCATAAGAACAGGCTGAAACTTATCAATGGTCAAATAGGATCTATAGAAGAAGAAATGCAGGACCTGATATCCAAAAACAAAGTACTGCGGAACAAGATAGGCTTTATGATGAGTATACCTGGTATTTCATTTATATCCGCAGCTACCGTTATAGGAGAGACCTTGGGTTTTGCTTCTATCGTAAACGCGAAACAACTGACCAGCTACGCCGGTTACGATGTTGTCTTGCGAGAGTCGGGGAACTTCAAGGGCAAAACAAGGATCAGCAAAAAGGGTAACAGCCATATTCGTGCCGTTCTACATATGCCTTCGATGACCTGTGTGCGTTGTAATCCAACATTGAAACAATTCTATAACCGACTTAAGCCAAAGAAAGCAAAGCCACTGGTGGCCTTAATAGCGGTTCAGAGAAAGCTGTTGATATTAATGTACACCCTATGGAAAAACGAAGAATTCTATGATGCGGATTTTGAAACTAAAAAGCAGCAAAAGCGTGAAGCCCTTGCTGCGCAGGATAACAACTTGATTGCTCAACTTGTTTCCTAATATTTTAAAGAAAAAGCTTGCTTTTTAACACAGTACCTATGAGTAGTTGCGTGGTTTAGCACTTAACTTTGCAAGTACACACCAAGTTGGAAATTCCGCAGGAATTTCCAAATTAGGCAAGAACCAGCAATTACTTATAGCCATTGTTGTAGCACGTTATATTATTAAGGCTATAAATAAAATCAGAGTAAATACTGACAATAAGTTCAGACTAAAAATCAATATTGGTCCCAAAATTCTAGGTTCAGATTCAAATTCTCCGTTTGATAACATCGCCCAAGGAAATATATTGAATATAAAAAAAACAAAAAAAGCAAATATGGTTATAGGTATTGATATAGCTCTATTTTTAAAGAAACTAATTATTGACTTTCCCCAACTACTTACTTGGATGTTTCCTTCTTTATTTTCCGTGATTTCATATGTATTTATAGTTCCTTTTTCAATTTTCCCACTTATTAAAATATTAACAGTTGGCTCATTAGAAACCAATACGTTCATAATTACTTCGTCATTAGGGTTAAGTAGACTAGGAAGATAGGTAAAAACTCCTTTTCCATTTGATTCAATTAGTTCAATTTCAGAATTTTGTTGGTTAGCATCATTAATTTTTAGTATATCAAGTATGAATACATCATTATTTTTCTTTTTAAAATTGTCAGTAATATTAAATCGGATAGGACCATCTATAAAATCAGATTTTTTAATAGGAATGTCTCCTGTATTTGATATTCTAACTATGATACTTGAGATGTTATTAATATTTAATGAGTCGTACTGTATAGAAACACTACTTTTTAATTGGTCATTGTTATCTAAAAGCTTTTGAGGTATATTATATTGTATTTCAAGTTGCTTCTTTTCAGATTGAAAAAAATTAAATAAAATGGTTGATGTAATTGGAATTAGAATTGCTAATACTGCAATTATATTTTGTGGTCGACTATACCAAGGTTTAGAAGAGAGAATCCTTTCTCTTTCCATCCTGATTTTATTAGACCTTTCTTTAAGGTCTTCTAACTTTTCTCTATAATTATGGTATTCTTCTTCTTTTCTTCCCATATTTTTTTTCTAATGTGCTACAACGGTTAGTATATGAAAAGTAGGGCGGTTGATAAGCACTATATTTCGGGTTTAACACTTAGCTAAATATAAATATTTTGTTTTTAATTTCGTTTAAATACCAAATTTTATATTTGGCGAACTTTGTAAATAGACACAGAACTTTGAAGTTAGCACAAAAGCCCTATTTTTTATATACATTGTTAGCTTTTCGTTTTTTTGACGATTTGTAATTTCACTAAACGATTCATTCAGTATTTTCAATCCCAGCCGAGTAAGAAATTCTCAAAACAGTGTTATTTTTCATAATAATTGATGTTTTAAAACTTTAAAAGAATAGGAGAGTACACAGGTGTTTTCAATCGAGCAAACAAGCTAGATGTCGTAATGTTATGTTTATAGCATAATATACGCTTCAAAAGACTGTAATTTGAACATCAGATTAGCTTACAGAATAAAAGTTAATGTTTTTTGTTAGTATAATTTTTGTTCAGATGTGAATTCTTTATCTATAAATGAATTCAATATTATTAGTGATTTTTTTTCTATTTTATTAGTATCAATTTTGATAGTATTTGTTTCACAATTAAATATTATATCTCCAGCAAATTTTTTAATGTTTATTATTTCGTTGTATTTTACAGTTCTTAACTTTCTATCATACATAGTGAATTCTTTATTGTAAATTCTTAAATATCCGTCATTGACTTTATTAATGTATTTTAAAATTGTATAAACTCCAAGAAATAACCATAAAATTGATATTATAACTTCAAAGCCATACATCATAGAGATCATATAAACTGCCATTAAAGTTAATATAATACCTGAGATTAGATGTGTAATAAGATTTGAATTTGAATACTTTATTTTTATCATAATTTTAATAGAGGAGCACGGATTATTAATTTATTCTAAGTTGTTTAAAATTTCACAATGAAAGCTAACGGTTGGGCTAAGCGTAGTGCGGAGGCAAGGAAACTTTTCGTTTCCGTCTGGGCACGAAGCTAAAGCTTATTGTTTAGTTTTTATTTTTTCTTGTCCAAAGCTAAATCCCAAAGATTTAGCGACCTTATAAATTTACACAGACCTTTTGGTTTTGCCCTAAAGTCCGCATTACGTTTAGGTTTTGTTGGCAATAGTTATTTCTTTTTTAAAGTCCTGAATTTTATTATAATCTTCGATTCCTAATATGTCAATAAGTGGTAACCATCCAAGAATTCCATTTTTATGATAGTGCGTCAGTAATTCTTTAAAATGACTCAGCCTTTCAGATTCGGTTTGTAAAAAATTACATTTTATTTTTTGTCCATTTTTCAGTTCAAGAGTCATTACGTTGTTTAATCCATTGGACAAGTGTGGAGTGAATTCCAGCATAGAATTAACAAACATTCCCCTAATATCAAATGCTTGAGTAAAGTCCAATTTTGATATTTGAGATAGGTTATAATTTGCCTCGTCCATTTGTATTCTGTCTTCCCAAAAAGTCAATTTACCGCAATATGTTCCTATTTCTCGTTCATAGCGAAAGAAGGTGCTAATCATAAGTCCGATTACATAAACTAGCCATAGAATTAATAGAGTAGTGTCCCAACCATTAAAATCATATCCGTGAGATTGCTTTAAATATGTCATTAAAAATACCAAGCCTGTCCAAAAAATACCGACCAATTTTTCAGGAGAAATATAAATCCCTTTTCTTTTTTGAAATATTTTAAGACTTCTAGGTCGCATTCTATAATTATTGCCAACGGTCTCGTATATGAAACGTAGCGGGTAAATAGACGCTGACGTTTCCGATTATACACAAGCCGAATTTTTATGTTTTGTTTTTATCTTTTTTATTCTAAAAGCCAAATTTAAAAATTTGGCGACTCTGCAAATACACACAAACCTCTCGGAAATACCATATTAGCTATGTTTTATATACATTGTTACCTGTAGTGCTTTTCCGCAAACTTGCTAGCGTTGGCAGAAGACATACTCTTTTACAGTTTTGGCGAAGCTTGGATGGCGCGACTGTAAATGTGTATGGCTTTCAGCGTTGGCTACTCCGCAATGTCTATTACTTCATTCTGTTTATATAAATTCGGTAAAAATCCAGACTTTATTCTAAATTGACTTCGTTTCTTAATTTTAGGTTTGGTAGAAATATTCTCCAATTTAATTCCTGGGTCGTAATAAATATTTCCAATAGCCATTTGTGCAAGAAATAGCTGAAAATCAGTTCCAGTTCCTAATATTATTTCATTTCCGTATCTATACTTTCTTTCGGGTTTAGTTTCCGATAATGATGGTACATAACAAGCTTGATTATGTTTTCGGTTCCAATGTTTTAGCATTGAAGAAAAACTCCAAGATGCTGTTTCATTATCTTTTTCGTCTAATAATGCAATTCTGCCATTCGTGTTCCGTATTTTTCCGCTTTCTACGTCAAATCCGATTAGTTGCATTGTTAAATCTGTGAGATGATGTTTTTCTCCAACTTTGTGAACTCCTCCAAAATTTAATCTATCAGGTCGTCCTAGTCTATCTTCGTAACCATAAGTTCTGACAAAGTATTCTGTTCCTTCGGTTTTGTATAATCCGTCCGTTGGTTCAGGTGTCATTAGCGTAATAGCTTTGGATTTAGTGCGATTAAAATTCGCAACACTAAATTGCTTAACTTCCCAACCCATAAAATCAGGTTCGGAATAGCCATTTGGTGTAACTCCTAATTCTGCTTCTAAAGTATAACCACCACAATTAGGTGCACGACAATCCAAAATATTTCCATTTCTATCTAATCTTTTTGATTCAATCCAACCGAGTTCGTGAATACGTTTTAGTTCGTCTAGTAAAACTGCTCGATTGTTTTTTGCTTTCGGCAAATCTATTACAGAAAAAACTCCGTGAACAGAATCAAATTCAGTTTTATTAAATTCAGTTGCGATTTCCGAATCTGGTGAAGTTACATAGCCTAAAATAGTTCCGTTTTGAGCAACAGAAAAGAAAAGTAGTCTGCCAGCTAATCTTTGGGTCATTAATTCCGAAGGTGCTTTTTGACATCTTGCAAGAAAACCAGAAAAACGTACTTCTGGATATTTAGGGTAGAGGATAAATTGTGCTTGTGGTGCTGGAAAAATTGAACCTTCATCGTCAATCCAAGAAAAATTAAGCTTGGCTTTAAATCTTTCCTTTTCCCAATCTCCAGCTTCTTCCGCAATTATTTCAGAGATAGGGAACATATTTAGAATTTCCCAACTTCCACGAGCTAAATAAACTTGATTTTTTGAGTTATCATTTGGGGAAAGAGTTTTTACATAAACTCTTTTGCACCCATTATTTATGAATAGCGATTTTAGATTGGTTAGATTCATTAATTTTTGAAAGTTCTTTTACTATGTTTTTTGCTACTGCCTGTATTAAAGGTGTTACAACTGAATTGCCAAATTGTTTATAAGCTTGGTTGTTTGAAACAGGAATTATAAATTTATCCGGAAACCCTTGAAGTCTTGCACATTCTCTTGGCGTTAATCTTCTTGGGTTTTTTCCTTTTTGAGGAATTAAAACTTCAGAACCATCTTTATAATATCTAGCGCTAATTGTTCTTGATATTCCGTTTAAATCTGTCATTCCAAAACCAAAACCATTTCCTTTGGCTTTGTGTTTTCTGGCGTGTTCTTGTAAATAATTCCAAAGTTTATCAGACAAAGTGTATTTGTCGTCCACTTTTGGTTCAAGAATATCTTTAAAAACAAAATTTGCTTCTTGTGGGTCAGGAAATTCAAAAGTTTCTTTGCTTTTGAATATTGACTTTTTAAAGCCAACAATTATTATTCTTTCGCGATTTTGAGGAACATAATATTTGCCATTTAAAACTTTGTAATGGACATTATATCCTAATTTTTCTAAAGTTTTGATTATGACTTTAAATGTTTTCTTTTTATCGTGAGAAACAAGGTTTTTTACATTTTCAAGCATAAAAGCTTTTGGCTTTTTATGTTTAATTATTCTTGCAATATCAAAAAATAAAGTTCCTTGCGTTTCATCTAAAAACCCGTGCGCTCTTCCTAAAGAGTTTTTCTTTGAAACTCCTGCTATAGAGAAAGGTTGACAAGGAAAACCACCTAATAAAATATCGTGGTCTGGAATATCCTTTTCTGAAATTTGAGTTATATCTCCAAAAGGGACTTCTCCAAAATTCGCTTCGTATGTTTTTTTTGCGTAAGTATCCCATTCACTCGTAAATACGCACTTTCCACCACTATTTTGATAAGCCATTCTTATTCCTCCAATTCCAGCAAAAAGGTCGATAAATTTAAATGTTGGATTTTCAGTAGGTGGAAAAGGAATGTCCCATTTTATTGGCAAGTAATATTGGAAGTCTGGTTCTTGTATTATATTTAATTCTTCGTGTAATTCAGTCAGATATTCGGTAGCCGATGGTCTAAAATATTGAGAAACACCATTTTTATGATTCTGAAAATAGTGTGTTAAATGTGCTAAATCATTAGTAGTTTTTTTATCTACAACGATTTGAAGTTTCTCTTTTATGTCTGAATATTTTTTACTCATAATTGGGACGTAAAGTAAAGAAATTTTAGCATAGATTCCATTTTTCCAAACTCCAATTTTTAACAATCTTATGAACGCACGAGAGCGTTGGGAAAAGGCAAGCTCTTTTTATTTTTTGAGGCACGAAAAAAATGAAATGTGCTTGACTGAGCGCTGGCTTTTTTAGTTCAAATGTTGAATTTAAGCACGATTTTCAGCATTACAGGTAACGGTCGAGGCTATGGCAAGTAGGGCAGGTAAGGAAACTTTTGATTTCCGTCTGGTCTGCTAGCCAGAGCTTTTTGTTTTGTAATTATTTTTTCTTTTTTAATTGCCAAATCCAAAAGATTTGGCGGACTCAGTAAACAAGCCCAAGCCTTTAAATATAGCACTTTATGCCCTATTTGATATAGCCATTGTTGGGCATAGTTTTTTATTCCGATGTGTAAGAGTTTATTAATTTGCCGTTTTCGTCAAACGTATAAAGTCCATTATTTACACGATAAGTTGTCCTTTTGTAGCTGTCTTGGTCGCTAAATTCATTTGATAAATCGTATCTCCCTTTATTTATCATTTTAAATTCTTGCAGATTTATTGATTCGTTGTAATGTGCTACAAGCAACATTTTGTAATTAACGGTTCCATTGTTATTAGTGTGAAATTTTATGTATTCATTCATAACTCCATTATGTGTATTGGCAAATGCGTCAGCTTGAATATTTAATTCGTTTAATATGTCATTTTCATTAGTTTGATAACTAGATGCCTCATTATAGTATTGTCGATAGCGTTCTGGCATTTCATTTTTCCAACTTTTAGCCCACTTATTTAGTCCATCTGAAGGTTTGTAACTAGAAAGCACTCCATTTGTGAAATGAAGTTCATATCCAATGTCCATTGCAATAAATGAATTTGCATTGGCTGTTTGGTTATTAAAAACTTCACTCATAAATTTCTTTGAAAGT